>JANNUE010000436.1:0-13100 GCA_031394895.1 Betaproteobacteria bacterium | reverse complement strand
TAAGTTCCCCTGTGAGGTTTGTCCTAAGGGACTGGGCGCAATTCTAGCAGCAGATTTTGCTCATCTTCTTGGCTCAGCCGGGCCGCGGCTCATGGCGTCAGCGGGGCGCGCAGCGGCTGGCCTCGTGGTTTGCCAGCGCCTCAAGTTGGGCTACATTTCATTTCACTGGAGGAATGAAGTGATAGTGAAAACACTTAGCGAGCGACACACCCGCCACACGACACAACTGATCGCGTTCATTGTGATCGTGAACGTGGTTGCGCTGGGTGTCGGTGTCTTCACGATGATGTCCAGTTACCAGCAGCATGAGCAAAGTGCGTTGACCGCGACGCAAAACCTCAGTGGATCGCTGATCGAAGACCTGGGTTCCAAAATTGATAGCGCCGATCTGGCACTGCTGGCAGTCCGGGACGAGTTCGACCGCCAGGCGTTGGCAGGCCAGTTGGACGCTCCGGTTTATGAAGACCTCATTCGGCATCAGTTGGCGCACCATCCGGCGCTGGTTGCATTCGGCATGACCAATGCCGAAGGCGAGGTGGTCGGCGGCCTTGGTGGCGGCAAGGCACCCCCAAATTCCGGCACAGCCGACCGACGCTACTTCGTCCAGCATCGCGATCATCCCGACAGCGGCCTGGTCATATCGGAGCCGGTCAAGGGCAAAATCAGCGGTCATTGGGGCCTCGTGCTTTCGCGGCGATTGAATCAGGCGGACGGCAAATTTGCCGGCATGGTCTATGCCAACATGGGGCTGGGCCCAATCGAGTTGGCTTTTTCCAGCCTGAATCTGGGCGCAAACGGATCAGTCTCATTGCACGACGACAAGCTTCGACTGATACTTGGCGTCCCCCGATACGATGGCGCAGGCGCAGTCGTATCCAGCCGCGTTTCAACTGACTTCCAGGCCGCGCTGCAACGCCACCCGGACGCTGGAAGCTATTTCACGGCAAGCACCAGCCCGGACCACATCGAGCGGGCACAGTCGTACCGAAAGCACGCGCGGTACCCGTTCTACATCACGGTGGGCCTGGCAAAGGACGACTTCCTGCTACCCTGGCGCACCGCGCTCACAACTTCAGTCACCGTCTTCATCGCGTTCGCCCTGACATCCGGGGTCGGTTGCTGGTTGCTGATACTGGCATGGCAGAGAAACGAACGCACGCACAGCGAAGCGCAAGAACGCTACCGCGCATTGGTGGAATCGCAACCGACCGGTATCGTGGTTCACCAGCAGGGAACCATCCTCTACGTCAATCCGTCCGGCACTGCCATTCTTGGCGCCGGGACGGCCGATGAATTGAGCGGCCGACAGGTACTCGATATGGTCCATCCCGATTTCCGCCAGACAGTGCTCGATCGCATGAAGACGCGCGCGCAAACAGGTATAGATCCCCCACCCCATGAATCCAGACTGATCAGACTCGACGGCTCCGTCATCGACGTGCAAATGCAGGGCACGTCGGTCCGGTGGGCCGCCACGCCTGCGATTCAGATCACTTTCACCGACATCACGGAGCGGCTCCAGGCCGACGCCCGCCTGCGCACCAACGATGAGCGCTGGAAGCTCGCACTGGAGAGCGCAGGCGACGGCGCCTGGGACTGGAATCGGCAAACCGACGAGACTGCGTATTCCAAAGGCTACCTTGACCTGTTCGGCTACAAGACAGACTCGGCGTGGACCGTGATTGAAGGCTGGAACGACCGGTTTTACCCGGGTGACGAGGCACGAGCACTGGCCGCGCTGGCCGCCTACGACCAGGGCCTGGCGCCGATGTACTGCAGCGAGTACCGCGTTGCCTGCGCCAACGGCGACTGGAAGTGGATTCTTTCGCGCGGCCTGGTGATCACCAAAACTGCCGATGGCAAACCGCTGCGCATGGTGGGAACCTATGTGGACATTTCTCAGCGCATGCAGCACGAGTTGCAGCAACGCCTCAACGACAAGATCCTGAGCTCGATTTCCGAGGGGGTGATCATCGCCTCGGTCGATCAGACCGTGCTGAGCTGCACCGCCGCGCAAGCACTCATTACGGGTTATTCGCCACAGGAAATTGTTGGCAGCAATCTGCTGATGTTGCAGGGTCCGCTGACCGATGCCGGTGCGGTGGAAGAAATGCGTCTGGCGATGCGCAATGGCACAGTATTTCGCGGCGAAATACTCAACTACCGAAAAGATGGCAGGGCGTTCTGGAATGACTTGTCCATCACTGCGGTGCGCGATGAGGCCGGCGAGATCACCCACTATGTCGGCGTCACGCGCGACGTCAGCGAGCGCCGGCTGGCCGCAGACGCCCTGCGAAGCGCCAAAATTGCAGCCGACCATGCCAACACCGCCAAGTCCCGTTTCCTCGCAACGGCCAGCCACGACCTGCGCCAGCCCATTTTTGCATTGAGCCTGTTCATGGACATTCTCAAGGGTAAGAGTTCGCCAAACAACGACGTGCTACTGGACAAGATGAGCAGTTGCATCGACAGTCTGAGTGAACTGCTGACCGATTTGCTCCAGATTTCCAAGCTCGAGGCCGGCGTCGTCACGCCCAACGTGAGCGACTTTCTGGTCTCTGGCATGTTGTCCAGACTGATCACCGTGCACACGCCTTCGGCCCAGATGAACGGGCTGCGCCTGCGCTGGCGGCCAACTGGCGTGCACGCGCGCACCGACTCCGTGCTGTTGGCAAGGATTCTGAGCAACTTCATCGCCAACGCCATCCGTTACACCGAGCGCGGCGGCGTGTTGATTGCCTGTCGGCGCCACCAGGGCAAGACATGGATCGAAATATGGGACAGCGGTATCGGCGTACCGCAGGACAAGACAAGGGAGATATTCGAGGAATACCGTCAACTTGCGCACAACATGCAAAGACGCAGTGGTGACTCCACCGGCAGTGGACTGGGCTTGGCCATTGCCGCCAAGACCGCCGCGCTGCTGGGTCTGGAAATTCGGGTCAAGTCGCGGCTCGGCCACGGTTCCATGTTTGCCATTGAGTTGCCGTTGGGTGCCGACGTTGCGACTATGACGCAGCGCGCCATCGTTAGCAGGCCGTTGCGGATCGCCCTGGTCGATGACAATGCAAGCGTCCTGTATGCACTGGGCACAGCGCTGGAGGGCCATGGCCATCAGGCGGTAGCGGCACCGTCGGGCAGTGAGCTACTCAATCTGCTGGGTGGCAATGCGCCCGATGTGGTCATTTCCGATTACCGCTTGCTCAACGGGGAGACCGGGTTCGATGTCATCAAGGCAGTCCGCAAGACGTTTCGTGAAGATCTGCCCGCGCTCATCGTCACCGGAGATACCGACCCCGCCATCCTGCGCAAAATGGACGCGCAGGCCATATTGGTGCATCACAAACCGCTGGACCTTGACACCTTGCTGGCAAGTCTCGATCAGTTGACAAAGTGAAAGTCCGTTGGGTCGACCGGTCAGCGCTGGAACCTGCGGCCTGACCCCGAGTGTCGGGAAACGGGATCGAATGATCCAGTGCTCGATACTGCGCCGGGCGCTGGCAGCCAAAGACAAAGCTGTCAGTGTGGCTATCGAGGCATCGCCCTGACGACCCTTCAATTTAGGTAGCCAATGCGGCTGACGGTCGGTCAGGCGCAGCCAACCATCGTGCGGCGACAGCAGTTGACCATCGCCGTCACCCAATTAACAAACCAAGGAGAGTGATCATGTCGGACAGGAAGATCATTGCTGTAGTAGGTGCCACCGGCGCGCAGGGCGGTGGCCTGGTGCGGGCGATACTGGCCGATGCTGGCGGCGGTTTCGCGGTGCGCGCCATCACCCGCAAGCCCGACTCCGATGCCGCCAGGGCGATCGCCGCGCTGGGCGCGCAGGTGGTGGCTGGCGACATTGACGATCCGGCGGGACTGGACAAGGCCTTTGCCGGCGCTTATGGCGCTTTCTGCGTGACCAATTTCTGGGAGCACTTTTCTGCCGAGCGCGAAGGCGTGCAGGCGACCCACATGGCGCGCGCGTCAAAGCGCGCCGGCCTGCAGCACATCGTGTGGTCCACACTTGAAGACACGCGAAAACTGATCCCGATTGACGATGCACGCCTGCCAACGCTGCAGGGCAAGTACAAGTGCCCGCACTTCGATTCGAAGGGGCAGATGGACGAACTGTTCGCCGGGGAGGCAGCGCCAACTTCCTACCTGATGGCCGCGTTCTACTGGGAAAACCTCATCTACTTCGGGATGGGGCCGCGCAAGGGTGACGATGGCTCGCTGCTGTTTGCGCTGCCGTTGGGCGGCGCGAAGTTGCCGGGCATTGGCGCCGCAGACATCGGCAAGTGCGCCTACGCCATCTTCCGTCGTGGCGCCAGCGCGGTGGGTCAGCGTTTCGGCATCTCGGGCGGCAACCTGTCGGGCGACGAGATGGCGGCGAAACTGTCGGTGGCACTCAAGCAACCGGTCAAGTTCCAGGATGTGCCGTTTGACGTCTATCGCGGTCTTGGTTTCCCGGGCGCCGAGGACCTCGGCAACATGTTCCAGTACCAGGCGATTGCCGGTGCGGCGTTCCAGCGCAACCGCGACCCGATTCTGTCGCGCGAACTCAACCCCGAGTTGCTGTCGTTCGACGCATGGCTGACGTCGAACGTGAGCAAGATCCCGCTCGCGTAGGCGAGCACCCCATGCGCCTGCAGGCCTGGGGCTGCGTGCGCCCTGCCCTACATCAGCAAATGTTCACCGGCGTTGTCGCCGCCCAGCGTGACGTAATTGGCTTTGCGGATGTCCATCAGCTTCTTGCCGCCCGAGTAGCTGATGGAGCTTTGCACGTCCTGTTCCATCTCGGTCAGCGTCTCGGCCAGGCGGCCCTTGATCGGCTCCAGAATGCGTTTGCCCTCAACATGTTTGTATTCGCCCTTGTTGAAGTCGCTGGCCGAGCCGTAATACTCCTTGTACAGCTTGCCATCGACCTCCACTGTCTGGCCCGGGCTTTCTTCGTGCCCCGCCAACAGTGAGCCAATCATCACCATGGTGGCGCCAAAGCGCACCGACTTGGCAATGTCACCGTGCTCGCGAATGCCGCCGTCGGCAATGATCGGCTTGGTCGCCACGCGGGCGCACCACTTGACGGCGCTGAGTTGCCAGCCGCCGGTGCCAAAGCCGGTCTTGAGCTTGGTAATGCAGACCTTGCCCGGACCAATGCCGACCTTGGTGGCGTCGGCGCCCCAGTTCTCCAGGTCAATCACCGCCTCGGGCGTGGCCACGTTGCCGGCAATGATGAAGGTGCCGGGAATTCTTTGCTTCAGATAGCCAATCATGTTCTTCACGCTGTCGGCGTGGCCGTGCGCAATATCGATGGTGACGTAGTCGGGGTTCAGGCCCAGCGCCGCCAGTTGGTCCACGGCGGCATAGTCGGGCGGCTTGACGCCGAGCGAGATCGACGCGTACAGGCCTTGTGCCTTCATGTCCTTGACGAACTGCACGTTGTCCAGGTCGAAGCGGTGCATCACGTAGAAGTAGCCGTTTTGTGCCAGCCAGATGCAGATCGACTGATCGACCACCGTCTTCATGTTGGCCGGCACCACCGGAATGCGGAAACTGCGCGGGCCGAGCTGCACGCTGGCGTCACATTCCGAGCGGCTCTCCACGCGGCATTTGCGCGGCAGCAAGAGAATGTTGTCGTAGTCAAAAATTTCCATGGCCAGAGCTCCTGTGTAGTCACCCACTGATGGGGTCTGAGCGCTTGGAATGGTACCGGCAAAAAAAGCCGGGTCGCAATTACTTGGGCCCGGTGCTTGATTCTATCGGAACTATTTCTTCACCACCGCGTAACGCAGCAAAGTGCGCGCCCTTGCCGCATCGTGCGCCACGATCGGCAACGGATAGTTCTGTCCCAACGTGACGCCAGCGGCTTGCAGTTGCGCCGGCGTCGCCAGCCAGGGCGCGTGGATCGCCTTGTTGGGCAGCAGCGCCAGCTGCGGCAGATAGCGGCGGATGAACCGGCCTTCGCTGTCAAACTTTTCGCTCTGGCTGACCGGGTTGAAAATCCTGAAATACGGTTGCGCGTCGCAGCCGCTGGAACTGACCCACTGCCAGCCGCCGTTGTTGGCGGCCAGGTCGAAGTCGTTGAGCTGGCGGGCAAAATAGCGCTCGCCCCAGCGCCAGTCGATGCCAAGGTCTTTCACCAGAAAACTGCCCGCCACCATGCGCAGGCGGTTGTGCATATAGCCGGTCTGGTTGAGTTGAGCCAGCGCGGCATCCACCAGCGGATAGCCGGTGCGCCCCACGCACCATGCGCTGAACAAGGCGTCGGCGTGGCGGCCATGCTCCCACGCAATGGCGTCGTACTGCGGCTTGAAACTGGCGTGCGCCACGTGCGGGAAATTGGCCAGAATCTGAAAATAGAAATCGCGCCAGATCAGCTCGCCAAGCCAGACCGCAGCGCCGTGACTACCCTGCAGCTGGCGCTGCAGCGCGGTGGCGACCAACTGGCGGATTGAGACCGTGCCAAAGCGCAGATGCACGCTCAGATAGCTGGGCCCCTTGACGGCCGGAAAGTCGCGCGTTTCGTGATAGTTGTCCAGCCGCTCAAAGAAGTCCTGGAACTGCTTGCGTGCACCGGCGGCACCGGTGGCAATCTTGAGCTCGCTCAGGTTGCTCTTGCCAAAGCCAAGGTCGGCCAGCGTCGGCACCGGCTGGCGCAGACCCTCGGGGCGTGCCACCAGCGCAGCGGCCAGCGGCGCAGCGTCATGCGTGTGCAAGTGCTGCTGCGTCAGCGCCGCCAGCCAGGCGTTCTTGTACGGCGTGAATACGGCGTACGGCGTGCCGGCTTGGGTCAGCAACTCGCGACCTTCAAAGACGACATGGTCTTTGCCGCCGTGCAGCGCAATGCCGGCATCCGCCAACTGGCCGCGCACCGTGGCGTCACGCGCCAACGCCAATGGCTCATAGTCGTGGGCGGCAAAAACGGCCTGCACGCCGAGTGCTTTGGCCAGCGCCACAATTTGCTGCGCTGCTGGCCCATGACGCGTAATCAGGCCGGCGGCCAGAGTGCCGCTAAGCCGGCGCAAGTCCTGGTCCAGCTCGCACAGCGACTCGCGGATGAACTCGACGCGTCGGTCCACCCGTGGCAACGGGTCGAGCAGTTCACGGTCAAAAACAAAAACGCAATGCAGCTTGCGGCAGGCTTTGAGTGCCAGACACAGTGTGGCGTTGTCAACCACGCGCAGGTCGCGGCGAAACCACATCAGGCCAGATTCAAATTGCTTGTCCATGATCACCGTTAGAATTATGGCCTGTACGGCCCGGCAGACACGATTTCCCCGCCCAGCGCGGTATATGATCAATGCCGGGCATCCGCTCGCGGCCCTGACTTTGGAAGACCTTGCAAGGGAAATGTTACATTGCCATCCATGTCGTCACAAGCCGCACCGCTCGCACCCCACACCCCGGAGAGACGCCTGTCCCAAGCTGCCGCATTGCAGACTGACCAGAACAAGCATCCCGCGCTCGAATTCATCGGATCCCTCATGGACAAGTTAATGCTGCCGGACATCCTCAGCGCCCGGCATCATTCGCCTGATTTCATCGAGACCCGCGCCGGCTACATCGCGGTACGGGTGCGCTTCATGGCGTTCTTCTATGCCATTGCGGTGCCACTGTGGACGCCGGTCGATTACCTGCTGTTCAGCGCCGCCCACTTCTACGCAATGTTGCTGCCCAAGTTCTTGCTGACGGCCTTTCTGATCCCGCTGGGCCTGCTCACGCTGCGCAAGCGCACGAGCAACCAGATCCACCTCATTTTTGCGCTGATCATCCTGGCCGCCGGCATGTTTTACTTTTCGTCGATGTGGATTCTGAGCCGCGGTGTGGCCGAGCCACCGCTGGCGGGCTACAGCTTCATGCCGTTCATGATGGTCTCGATGCTGGGCATTTTCCCGCTGACAATCTCGTGGGGCATCGCGCTGATCGTGCCGATCCTGCTGATCCATCTGGCGCTGGTGGCTGCGCTGGGTCAATTGATGACGCTCGATACCATCAACATGCTGTGGGTGTTCGTGACGCTGGCGGGAATATCGCTGTGGGTCCAGTCGAGCCAGTTGCTGATGCTCCTGAAGCTGTACCGCGAATCGACGCGCGACCCGCTGACCGGCATGATCAACCGGCGCGTGCTGATGAAGCGCTTGCACAACGAGATGGCCGACGTGCGCAACGGAAGGTCCAGCTTTTGCATCCTGATGTTCGACCTTGACCGCTTCAAGCGCATCAACGACAACCATGGCCACCTGATGGGTGACAAGGTTCTCAAAACTACGGCGGTTCTGCTGCAAAAGGGCTTGCGCCAACACGACATCGTGGCCCGCTTTGGCGGCGAGGAGTTTGTCGCCGTGCTACCCGGCGCCTCCAGCGCGGTGGCGATCGCGGTCGCCGAGCGCATCCGCCAGACCTGCTACACGACCACGGTGACTGCACCCAATGGCGACGCGATCCAGCTCAGCACCAGCGTCGGTGTGACCGAGTACGAGCCGGGTGAGGCGATCGAGATCGCGCTCAACCGGGTGGACGAATCGCTCTACAAGGCCAAGGAACTGGGGCGCAACCGCGTCGTGCACAGCCAGAGCAACGGGTTTTCGCAAACCTGATCACCGGTAAAATCAGGGCATGTCCGGAGATTTTGCCCCCACCAACCTGACGAATCATTTTCTGATCGCAATGCCGGGTCTGCAGGACGCGATATTCTCCCGTAGCGTCGTCTATCTGTGTGAGCACAACGAGCGCGGCGCGCTCGGGCTGGTGATCAACAAGCTGTGCGACATGGACCTCAAACGCCTGTTTGAAAAAGTTGAGCTGCCGCTGCTGCGTGACGACCTCTTGACCGCGCCGGTGTTTCTGGGCGGCCCGGTCCAGACCGAACGCGGTTTTGTGCTGCATGAGCGTGCCCACGCGCCGGGCCACAGCGGCGAACCGGTTTATGCATCCACGCTGACGATTCCCGGTGGACTTGAGATGACCACGTCGAAAGACGTTCTGGAGGCGCTGTCCGCCGGTGCCGGGCCGCGCAAGGTGTTGGTGTCGCTCGGCTACGCGGCCTGGGGCGAAGGCCAGCTGGAGTCGGAACTGTCTGAAAACAGCTGGCTGACGGTGGCCGCCAGCACCAGCATCATCTTCGACACGCCGGTGGCACGGCGCTATGACCAGGCGCTGGCGCTGCTCGGCCTTGAGGCCTGGATGTTGTCGCCTGATGCGGGACACGCATGAGCGATTTGCCAGTTTCGGTGCCGTTGCAGTTGCAAACTTTTCTGGCACTTGATTTTGGCCTCAAGCGCACCGGCTTTGCAGTGGGCAACCGGCTGCTGCGCAGCGCCCAGCCGCAAGGCACCATTGCCGCCGAAGGCGACGCCCGCTTTGTCAAAATTGCGCAGCAGATCAAGGACTGGCAGCCCGACGCGCTGGTGGTCGGCGTGCCGTTTCACCCGGACGGCGCGGAGCACGAAAACACGCGGCGGGCACGCCGTTTTGCGCGCCAGTTGCACGGGCGCTTTGGCTTGCCGGTATTTGAAGTCGATGAGCGCTACAGCACGACCGAAGCGCTGCAGATGGGCGCCAAAGACGCCGACGCCGCAGCCGCCTGCATCATTCTGGAACAATTTTTAAGGAGTATTCCATGAGCACACTCAGCCTCGACGCCGAGGCACTCTACCTTGAGTTGCGACAAGGCGTGCGCGCCATGCTCACGCCCGAAGTGCAACTGGTCGGCATCACGTCGGGCGGCGCCTGGCTGGCCGAGCGGCTGCAACAGGACCTGCAACTGCCCGATCGCCCGGGTGTGATTTCATCGTCGATGCACCGCGACGATTACGCCCGCCGCGGCATCACCGCAACGGCCCAGACGCGCATCGCGTTTGACGTCAGCAACGCGCACATCCTGCTGGTTGACGACGTGCTCTATACCGGGCGCACGATCCGCGCCGTGATCAACGAACTGTTTGACTTTGGTCGCCCGGCCAGCATTGCGCTGGCGGTACTGGTGGACCGGGGCGGACGCGAACTGCCGATTCAACCCAACTTCTGCGCCGCCCGCGTGGCGTTGCCGGCGTCCCAGTCGCTTGCGCTGGCGCGCAGCGACACCGGCGTCTTCAGTTTCAACCTAAAGGGCGATTGAGCCATGCTGTCCAAACGCAATCTCCAACTCAATAAGCACGGTGAATTGATTCACCTGCTGTCCACCGAAGGGCTGCCCAAGAACATCCTGACGCAGGTGCTCGACACGGCGGAAAACTTTGTCAGCGTGAACGACCGCGAGGTCAAGAAGCTGCCGCTGCTGCGCGGCAAAAGCGTGTTCAACCTGTTCTTCGAGAACTCGACCCGCACCCGCACCACGTTCGAGATTGCGGCCAAGCGGCTCAGCGCCGACGTCATCAATCTGGACATTGCGCGCTCGTCGGCGGCCAAGGGCGAAACGCTGCTCGACACCGTGGCCAACCTGAGCGCGATGGCGGCTGACCTGTTCGTGGTGCGCCACAGCGAGTCGGGCGCGCCGTACCTGATCGCGCAACATGTAGCGCCGCACGTGCACGTGATCAACGCCGGCGCCGGGCGCCACGCGCACCCGACGCAGGGCTTGCTCGACATGTTCACGATCCGCCACTTTAAAAAGGATTTTTCGAATCTGACGGTGGCCATTGTGGGCGACGTGCTGCATTCGCGCGTGGCGCGTTCCGACATTCATGCGCTGACCACGCTCGGCTGCGCCGAGGTGCGCGTGGTCGGGCCGAAAACGCTGGTGCCGGCCGACATGGCGCCGATGGGCGTGCGCGTTTGCCACACGCTCGAAGAAGGCATCCGGGGCTGCGACGTCGTCATCATGCTGCGCCTGCAAAACGAGCGCATGAGCGGCGCGCTGCTGCCGTCAACCCAGGAGTTTTTCAAGAGCTTCGGGCTGACGCCCGAGAAACTCCAGTTGGCCAAGCCGGATGCGATCGTGATGCATCCGGGTCCCATCAACCGCGGCGTGGAAATTGATTCATCCGTAGTCGATGGCGGTCACAGCGTGATTCTGTCGCAAGTCACTTTTGGCATTGCGGTGCGCATGGCGGCGATGAGCATCGTGGCCGGAAACGAGGCCTGATATGAAAACAGCAACAAATATTCTGATCCAGGGTGGCCGCGTCGTTGATCCGGCCAGCGGTTTTGACGAAATTGCCGACCTGGCGCTGGCCAACGGTGTGGTCGTCGGCCTGAAAAACATTGCGGCCGATTTTCAGCCGCAGCAGACGATAGACGCCAGCGGCTGCATTGTCGCGCCGGGCCTGATCGATCTGGCCGTGCGCCTGCGCGAGCCGGGGCACGAACACGAGCGCATGCTGGCGTCCGAGATGGCGGCAGCAGTCGCCGGCGGCGTGACCAGCCTGGTCTGCCCGCCCGATACCGACCCGGTGCTCGACGAGCCCGGCCTGGTCGAGATGCTGCGCTACCGCGCCGAGAAGCTGCAACAGTCGCGCGTCTATCCGCTGGGCGCGCTGACGCGCAATCTGGCCGGCGAAACCCTGACCGAGATGCTGCAGCTGACCGAGGCCGGCTGCGTCGCATTCACGCAGGCCGAAGTGCCGCTGGCCAACACCCAGGTGCTGCAGCGCGCGATGCAATACGCCAGCACGTTTGGCTACGCAATCTGGCTGCGCCCGCAGGATTTTTATCTGGGTCAGGGCGTTGCGGCCAGTGGCGCGCTGGCAACCCGCATGGGCCTGAGCGGCGTGCCGGTGGCGGCCGAAACGATTGCGCTGCACACGATTTTCGAGCTGATGAAAGCCACCGGCGCGCGCGTTCATCTGTGTCGTCTCAGCAGCGCCGCAGGTGTTGCGCTGGTGCGCCAGGCAAAAAGCGAGGGTCTGAATGTAAGTTGCGACGTCAGCATCAACTCGCTGCACCTGACCGACGCCGACCTGGGCTACTTTGACAGCCGCGCGCGGCTCAGCCCGCCACTGCGCCAGCAGCGCGACCGCGAGGCGCTGCGCGCCGCGCTGGCCGACGGCACGATCGACGCGCTGGTGTCCGACCACACGCCGGTGGACGAAGACGCCAAGGCGCTGCCGTTTGCCGAAAGTGAGCCGGGCGCCACCGGCGTCGAGCTGCTGCTTAGTCTGGCGCTCAAGTGGAGCACCGACAGCGGGACCCCCTTGGCGCGTGCGCTGGACGTCATCACCCGCGGCCCGGCCACTGTGCTCGGCGCCTCGCTGGGCAAGCGCCAGGCGCGCGTGGGCCGGCTGCTGGTCGGTGGCGCGGCCGATGTCTGCGTGTTTGACCCGGCAGCGGCCTGGACCGTGCAAAGCGACACGTTGCGCAGCCAGGGCAAGCACACGCCGTTTTCAGGCTACGAATTGCCGGGACGGGTGCGCTGCACCATCGTCGATGGGCGAGTGGCATTCACGGGCTGATTAGGGGCGTTGGCGGGGCATTGCTGGTGGCGTCCTGCCCGTCGGCCACCTCCTACGTAGTCACATTCAACAGACAAGAGCCCGGGTGACTGCGTTGGCACGCCAGCGAGCTTGGGTGCACGCACCAAAATCACGCTGGCAAGAGCACTTCGGTACGGCGCTCAGTGCAGCGTGGACTTGGGGTTTTGCCAAATCAAGGAGTAACCCCAAGGCTGGAGAAGACATGCCGCGCTGCGCTCGCAATGACGATACCTCTGCCGTCATTGCGAGGAGCGCAGCGACGCGGCAATCCAGGAAGTCTGGGGCCGTGCCGCGGAGCCGCTCACCCAAGTTCGCTGGCGTACTAACGTCAGCGTCACGCGGGACACGAGTCGCTCACCCGAGATCGCTGCTTGCCACTTCCGTCACCCCGAAACAGTTACGGACAACGTCTTAATCCAGCAGCGCGGCATACACCAGATTGCGAAACAGCATGCGGTAGTACTCGCGCTGATTGGGTGCCTGCAGCATCAGAATGGCAAACAGGTCTTCGTCCGGATCGACAAAAAAAGTCGTGCCCGCCATACCGCCCCAAAAATAAGTGCCGACCGAACCCGGCACGCTTGCCACGCCCAGCTCCTTGCGCACCGCAAAGCCCAGGCCAAAGCCATGTCCGGCTGGCAGCAGCGCACGCGATGCGCCGGCGTTGACGGGAATGTCTCCCAGATGGTCGGCGGTCATGAA
>JANNUE010000403.1:0-5212 GCA_031394895.1 Betaproteobacteria bacterium | reverse complement strand
GTGGTGTTCCACGCCTTGAGTGCCGCGCACATTGCCGAGATAGCCGCGATTCAGATCAAGGTGTTGCAGGAGCGCCTGGCCAAGATGGATTTGACGCTGGAGGTATCAGCGGCAGCGCTGGCCGAGCTGGCCAAGGTGGGTTTCGATCCGGTATTCGGTGCGCGACCCTTGAAGCGTGCGATACAGCAGCGCATTGAAAACCCGCTGTCAAAATTGCTGCTGGAAGGGAAGTTCTTGCCCAAAGATGTGATCCCGATCGATGTGGACCCGGTGCGTGCGCCCGGACAATTCAGCTTTGAGCGCGTGGCGCACGCCGCACCTGGACGAAAGAAGGCATGACACATATCTCAACCAGCTTCGATGACCTTGGAGCCGCTGCCGCCGACAATATTCCAGAGGGCTTTCGGCCGGTCAAGTTCGGCGGTGCATTCATTGCGCACAACGGCCCGCTCTATGCCAGGTGGACCGGCCAGCGCGTGCTGCTGGGCTTTCGCGTCGAAGAGCGCCATACCAACCCGCTCAAGATGTGCCACGGCGGCATGCTGGCAGCCTTTGCCGACATGCTGATTCCGTGCGCCGCGATCTATCAGTCCGACATGGAGCGGCGCTTTCTGCCGACCATCAGCCTGCAGATCGACTACATGGGCGTGGCGCCGCTGGGCGCCTGGGTGCAAGGCGAGGCCGATGTGCTCAAGACCACGCGCAACATGCTGTTTGGTCAGGGTCTAGTCACTGCCGATGGCCAACCCGCGTTGCGCGTCAGCGGCATCTTCAAGCTCGGGCAACTGATAGGCGAAGAGCAGGGCGCTGATCCGCTGAAGTTGAAGTAGCGACGCCGCAGCCGGCTGCGCGCCCGGTTTCAAAAGTCATCGAAATCCCCCATTTGGGGGATACACAAGCAGTCCCAAAGCAGGTATTGTTTTCTCCCTAATCAAAAGTTCCCGACATCCAGGGAACAGGGGGAGGCAAACCAGTGAGACAAGAAACCCGCCCGGTGAAGGACGCCGCTGTTGCCCGCGACGACAGCAGTTCTTCGAGAGTTGAAGCAGAAGCCGTTGTAGCCAGCGGCTCAATTACGTTTCAGTCGCTCGCAGCGCTGTGCGCCATTGCGCGTTTCCACCAGATAGCAGCCGACCCGGCTAGCCTCGCGCACCAGCTAAGCCTTTCCAGCTCTTCTCCGGTATCCGATAACGACCTGCTGCGTGCCGCCCAGCATCTGGGTCTCCAAGCCAAACTCACACGCTCCACGCCTGCGCGTCTGGCGCTGACTCCGCTACCGGCGCTGGCCCGCATCCGCAATGCACAAGGTGAAACGAGCTTTGTGATCCTGGCCCAGACCGATGGCCAGCGCGTGCTGTTGCAAGACCCGGGCATTCCCGGCGGCCGCCCCACAATCGAACCGATTGACGTGTTCTCCGGCCAATGGACCGGTGAACTGATGCTGATTGCCAGCCGCGCCAGCCTGACCGGAGACTTGGCCAGATTCGACTTCAGTTGGTTCATCCCAAGCCTGGTCAAATACCGCAAGCTGCTGGGCGAAGTGCTTCTGATCTCACTCATGTTGCAACTCTTCGCGCTGGTCAGCCCGCTGTTCTTTCAGGTGGTGATGGACAGGGTGCTGGTGCACAAGGGCGTGACCACGCTCGATGTATTGGTGCTTGGCCTGGTGGTAGTGGTCGTCTTTGAGAGCCTGCTCAACGGCTTGCGCACCTACGTCTTCAGTCACACCACCAACCGTATTGACGTGGAACTGGGCTCGCGCCTGTTTCGCCACCTGGTGCAACTGCCGCTGGCCTACTTCCAGGCGCGCCGGGTCGGTGACTCGGTGGCCCGCGTGCGCGAGCTGGAAAACATCCGCAGCTTTTTAACGGGCAACGCGTTGACCGTGCTGCTCGACGTGGTGTTTTCCATTCTCTTCATCGGCGTCATGTTGCTTTACAGCCTGACGCTGACGCTGATCGTGCTGGTGAGCTTGCCTATCTACGCCGCCATCAGCGCCTTTGTGGTGCCCATACTGCGATCCCGCCTGGATGTGAAGTTTGCCCGTGGCGCAGAAAACCAGGCGATGCTGGTGGAGACCGTGACGGGCATCCAGACCGTCAAAGCCGGTGCCTTGGAGCCGTCCATGGGCCAACGCTGGGACGAGCAACTGGCGGCCTATGTGTCGGCCAGCTTCAAGACGCAGAACCTGGCCTCCTGGGCGCATGAGGCCATCAACCTCACCGGCAAACTGGTCAGTGCCGCCACCCTGTGGTACGGCGCGCACTTGGTGATGAGCAATGACTTGACGGTGGGCCAGTTCGTTGCCTTCAACATGTTCGCCCAGCGCGTGGCGCAGCCGATCATGCGCATGGCCCAACTGTGGACCGACTTCCAGCAAACCGGCATCTCGATGGCCAGGCTGGGCAACATCCTCAACACCCGCACCGAGATTCCTCCCAGCAGCGCCGCGCAGTTGCCGCCAGTCAGAGGCCAAATCACGCTGGACCAGGTTGTGTTCCGCTATCGCCCCGAAGCCGCGCCAGTGTTGAACAGCGTGAGCCTGCAGATCCGCCCCGGCGAAGTCATTGGCATCGTCGGGCGCTCCGGCTCCGGCAAAAGTACGCTGGCCAAGCTGGTGCAGCGCCTGTATGTGCCAGAGCAAGGCCGCCTGTTGGTGGACGGCATCGACATCAGCTTGATTGACGCCGCCCAGCTCAGAAGGCAAATCGGTGTTGTGCTGCAAGAAAACCTGCTGTTCAACCGCAGCGTGCGCGAAAACATCGCCATCACCGACCCCGCCGCCCCGATTGAAGCCGTGGTTCAAGTTGCGCGAATCGCCGGAGCGCATGACTTTGTCAGCGAGCTGCCTGAAGGCTATGACACGAACGTGGGCGAGCAGGGCAGTTCCCTCTCTGGTGGCCAGCGCCAGCGCATCGCCATTGCCCGGGCACTCTTTACCAACCCGCGCATCCTGATACTGGACGAAGCCACCAGCGCGCTGGACTACGAGAGCGAGGCCATCGTCCAGCGCAACATGGCCCATATCTGCAAGGGGCGAACCGTGCTCATCATTGCGCACCGCCTGTCAGCCGTGCGCAACGCGAACCGCATCATCGTGATGGAGAAGGGCCAGATTGTGGAGGTCGGGCCACATGACGCGCTGGTGAATAAGCCGGGCGGACTGTATGCGCGATTGTGGAACATGCAGGGCCAAAACCAGGCTACGGACGAGGTGGCGGTATGAAGCCGGCTGCCATCATGCCCAACACCCCCAGGCGTGAACTGCTGGCGCGCTACAAAGCCATCTTTGCAGCCGCCTGGGCCGTACGCCATGAACTGGCTGGCCCCCAACTGCAGCGGGACGAAGCCGCGTTCTTGCCCGCAGCACTGAGCCTGCAGCACACCCCGGTGCACCCGTCGCCCCGGCGCGCGGCCTATGCCGTCATGGCGCTGTTTGTGATTGCGCTGGTGTGGGCCTGGTTTGGCAAGATCGACATTGTGTCTACCGCCCCCGGACGCATCATTGTGGGCGAGCGCACCAAGCTCATCCAGCCACTGGAAGCCAGCGTGGTGCGCAGCGTGCTGGTCAAAGACGGCGAACGGGTCAAGGTCGGTCAGGTGCTGATTGAACTCGACCCCACCATGGCCAATGCAGACAAGGCCAGTGTGCAGGAACTGCTGGACGCCGCCAGCAGCGAGCAGCAACGCACCGCCGCCTTGCTCCAGGCGCTGGCAAACCCAGCGGGTACCGTCCACCCCGAGCTTGTGGTCAGTGCGGCCAACCGCGTGCAACTGCTGGCCGAGTGGCAGGACATTCGCGCCAAACTCTCCAAGCTGGATGCCGAAGTCGTTCGCCGTAAAGCCGAGATTGCCACCGTCAAGGAAACCATTGCCAAGCTCGAAGCCACCGTGCCGATGGCGCAAACCCGCGAGCAGGACTTCAAGAAGCTGGTGCAAGAGGGCTTTATCTCCAACCACGCCACCCAGGACAAGACCCGCGAGCGCATAGAACTGGAGCGCGACCTGGCTACCCAGCGCGCCAGGCTGGTGGAGGCGCTATCAGCCTTGAGCGAGTCCGAAAACACCCACGCATCGTTCCAGGCCGAAACCCGGCGCGCACTGCAAGACCGCCACGCGGTGGCCACGTCCAAAGTGCAGCAACTCAGCCAGGACCGCAACAAGGCCAGCCAGCGCGAGCGCCTGACCCAGCTCACGGCCCCGGTGGACGGTGTAGTGCAGCAACTGACCATTCACACCACCGGGGGCGTGGTGACGGCGGCGCAGGCCTTGATGATCGTCGTGCCCGACAGCACAGAAGTGACCGCTGAAGTGAGCATTGCCAATCTGGACATCGGCTTTGTGAACGCCGGACAAAAGGCCGAGGTGAAGCTGGAGACGTTTCCGTACACCAGGTATGGCACGGTCCCGGCCACGGTAAATATGGTGACCGCCGATGCCGTGACGGACGACAAAAAGGGTTCGTACTACCCGGCCACGCTGACGCTGCACAAGCGGAGCATGAGCATTGACGGCAAGCAGGTGCCTCTGAGCCCGGGGATGAATGTGGCGGCCGAGATCAAGACCGGGCAGCGCCGGGTGATTGAGTATTTGCTGAGTCCGGTGCAGAGGGCGGGTAGTGAGAGTTTGCGGGAGCGATAAATATCAACGAATGAACAAAAGAATATTTTATTTTAAATATTCTAGGTTTGTCATTTTTAGAATTTTTAAAGTGAAAAGTTAATCAATGATAAAACTACTTTTCGGTTGAATGGTTAGTTACTGAAACTGAAGAGGGCAATAACAATGAACGAAAATCAATAGGAAAACGAAAGGGAAATTATGCTTAAAAATCTGATAAACAATCCAGTCTCAATGGTTAGTGCATCCCTACTGACGCTCGCATGTACCACTGGCTGTGTATCCCAACCGCTTGAAAACAACCAGGGTACCATTCCAGCCAATACCCAATTGGCGCTAAGTCCTAACGGAAATCGCTTGGTTGTATCGTGGTACGACCCTTCAATGAAATTACATGCCAAGTTGGTAGAACTTAATGGTGCAACGGGAGCGTCGGTACGTGATCTTGCCTTGCCACCGGCCACATTTACCACAGCCTTTGCCAATAACAACACGGCATTGCTGGTAACCACCAATGTTAAAGGTGTCAGCGATTTTATTAAGGTCGATGTTGATACTGGCAATCAAACCCTGATTTACAAGAGCGCATATG
>JANNUE010000380.1:0-26078 GCA_031394895.1 Betaproteobacteria bacterium | reverse complement strand
AACAAGCTCTTTGGCAGTAAAGATCCGCTGCCATTCAACATCAGCCTCTCCTACAACAAATCGAGCAACTTCCAGGATGAATAGGCTGCCGCGTGTGACTTATTGAAGCCATAGCCGGCGAACTTCTCCATCAAGTCAAATATTTCGTCTGCTTTTTCCTGATTGATGTCGTTCTTGGCAGCCCCGTCGCGAAAGATCTGGCGGTGCTTGGCCATCTCATCCGCATCTTTCTTGCCCATGGCACGACGCAACATGTCCGCGCCGCCAAGTGAGTAGCCGCCCAGAATCTGGGCGGTTTGCATCACCTGCTCCTGATAAACCATGATGCCGTAGGTTTCCGACAGCATGTTCGCCACCAGCGGGTGCGGGTACTCCACGACTTCGCGCCCGTGTTTGCGTGCCACAAAGCTGGGGATCAGGTCCATGGGACCGGGTCGGTACAGGGCGTTGAGCGCAATCAGATCTTCGAGACGGGTTGGCTTGGCGTCTTTCAACATGCCCTGCATGCCACGACTTTCAAACTGGAATACCGCTTCTGTCTTGCCGTCTGAAAACAGCTTATAGACACGGGGGTCATCGAGCGGCAAATTCTCGAAGGCGAAATTCTCCTGTCCCTTGTGACGCTTCATGATGAATTCGCGTGCAATTTCCAGGATGGTCAGTGTGGCCAACCCCAAAAAGTCGAACTTCACCAGGCCAATCGCCTCGACGTCATTCTTGTCAAACTGGCTGACCGCCGAGTCGCTGCCGGGCTGCTGGTACAGCGGACAAAAGTCAGTCAATTTACCGGGCGCGATCAGCACACCGCCGGCGTGCATGCCGACGTTGCGGGTCAGGCCTTCGAGCTTGCGCGCCAGCTCCAGCAGCGTCTTGACATCCTCTTCGCGGCTCTCTCGCTCGGCCAGCAGCGGCTCGGCTTCGGTCGCATACACGGTCTTGTCGTCGGCCTTGCGATCTTTCGGCGGCAACTGCAGGCTGACGCTGGCGCCTGGCTTGTTCGGAATCAGCTTGCTGATTCCGTCGCAAAAGGTGTAGCTCATGTCGAGCACGCGCCCGACGTCGCGCACTGCGGCGCGCGCCGCCATGGTGCCGAACGTCACGATCTGGCTGACCGCGTCCTTGCCGTACTTGTCCTTCACGTAATCGATCACGCGGTCGCGATTGCTCTGACAAAAATCGATATCGAAGTCCGGCATCGAAACCCGCTCCGGGTTCAGGAAGCGTTCAAACAGCAGGTTGTATTGGAGCGGGTCGAGGTCGGTGATCCGGAGCGAATAAGCCACCAGAGACCCGGCGCCGGAGCCGCGCCCGGGACCGACCGGGCAGCCGTTGTTCTTGGCCCAATTGATGAAGTCGCCGACGATCAGAAAGTAGCCGGCAAAGCCCATTGTCAAAATCGTGTTGATCTCGAATTCAAGGCGGGCCAGGTAGCGCTCGCGCACGCGCTCACGCTCTGTTGGCTCCGGATACAGATGCGCGAGACGGCTGCTCAGCCCCTCATGCGAGGTGTGGCGAAAATATTCGTCCGGCGTCAGCTGCTGGCCATTGACCAGCGGCGTCGGAAAATCGGGCAACTGTGCCTTGCCCAGCTCCAGCGTCAGGTTGCAGCGCCTGGCAATCTCCAGCGTATTGGCCAGCGCCGACGGCAGGTCGGCAAACAGCGAGCGCATCTGCGCCGTGGACTTGAAATACTGCTCGCGCGTGAAGCGGCGCACGCGCCTTGGATTGCCCAGAATTTCGCCCTCGGCAATACAGACGCGCGCCTCATGTGCCTCGTAATCGTCAGGCCGCGTGAACTGCACCGGATGCGTGGCCACCACCGGCAACCCCATGCGCGCCGCCAACTGCACCGTTGCCACGACATGCGCCTCATCGTCGACGCGACCGGCGCGCTGCAGTTCCAGGTAAAAGCGATGCGGGAAAATGCTGCACAGCTGCAGCGCGGCGTCGCTGGCGCGCGCCGCGTCACCCTGTACCAGCGCCTGGCCGACCGGTCCGGCCTGGGCGCCGGACAAGGCGATCAGGCCGGCGTTGAGTTCCTTCAGCCAGTCCCATGTAATGCTGGCCTGCGCTTTGCCGGCGTGCTGGGTCCAGGCACGCGCCAGCAACTCAGACAGGTTGAGGTAACCCTGTCTGTTTTGCACCAGCAGCAAAAGGCGCGACAGGCCGGATGCATCCGGAGCCGGCGACTCAAGCCAGACCTCGGCCCCAATCAGCGGCTTGACGCCGCGCTTGCGCACCGCCTTGTAGAACTTGATGGCACCGAACAAATTGTTCAAATCCGTGATGGCCAAGGCCGGCTGTTTGTCGGCGGCGGAGCAACTGGCGATATCATCGATACGGTTGGTGCCGTCAACGACTGAAAATTCGGTGTGGAGTCTAAGGTGAACAAACATAGCTTTAAGTGTACTTTGCGGGACAGACCGCAGCGACGCGAAGCGCGCGATTAAAGCGCGCCGCGATAAATGTGCGCTCTAACGCGCGATAAATGGGTGGTCAATTCACTTTCCTGAAACGAAACGAAATTGCGCTCAGGGAAAGTCTGAGGGCCTAGAAGTTGCAGATCAGCAGCTCACCGGTTGTCTGTTGGACTTCAAACCTCAATCACCTCCGGCGTCAGCGCCGGCGCAGCGCCCTCGATCACGCCGTTGCGCACAAACGCTAGGCTGGCGGCCGGCACGTCGGTGCCGCGCACGCGCTGCTGGCTACCGCCGGGCCACTCGACGGTGCTGTCACCGGTATCGGTATGGACAGACAGCACCGTGGCCACTTGCAGCGGGGCCTCGGGCAGCAGCTCGCGCAGCGCGCGGTACAGGTTGGTGCTCATGCTGTCTCCAGGTGGCGCTCAAGGGTGACTGTTTGCCGCAGGCTGGGGCGTTTGGCGGCCACGCTGACTGCACGCACGCGGCCGCGCCACGGCTGGGCGGCGTTGACCTGCACCAGTTGGCCAACGTCGAGCACGCCGGGCTGGCCCGCGCCGGTGAGCACCGGCAGCTCCAGGCGCACGTGGTATTTGCCACCGGCTGCGCCCAGTACCGACAAGCCGCGCTGGCGGGCCGCATCCGCGTGGGTGATGAGCGGGTCGGCAATCATGCTGGCCAGCTTGTCGGCGGCGCTGCCGGTGCGCTTGACCAGGCCCAGCACGCCCTGCGTGGTGCCGCTCACATACACGGCGTTGATGTCGGGCCCGTCCTTGCGCTCGGTGCCGTCTGTGATGATGGCGTCGGGTGCAAGCTCCACGTCAGCCGGGCCGGTCATCCAGCCCCAGGGGGCGCCGGGGTTGTCGCCAACGCGCTGGCCGTAGGGGTGGCGTGTGAGCAAGGTGGCCAGCGAGCGGTCGCTTTGCAGGTAGCCGCCCGCCGCCTGGGCGATGGTCTGCACGGCGTCCAGCGGCGTGCCGCTATGGCTCCAGGCGCCGGCCGGCACCAGCCAATCGGTCAGGCCCGCGTTGGCCAGCGCGCCGCTGCCCACGCCCCAATCCAGTTCGACGCCCGTACCTGCCAGCGCGGCCAGCGCAAGTTGCTGCGCCAGCAGCGCGCCGCTGGCGTTGTTGCGGGTGGTCGCGCGCAGGTACCGGGCGCCAATCAAGGCGGTGACGCTGCGCCCGCTGATGCTCACGCCGGTCTGCCCGAATTTCTGGCTGCGTGAAATCGAGTCAATCGCAAACACAAACGGCAGGCCGTCGAGCCAGAGACTCAGGCGCACAGGCAGACCGCCCATGGGCGCGAGCTGCGCAAACAGGCTGGCCGGCCCGCTGGCCGAGAGTGTCCAGCAGTAGCTGCCGCTGTCGGCCGCCACGGTGGCCTCATAAATCGGCACCTCGGCCAGGTCGGGCAGGCGCTGGGCGAAGATGGTGTGGGTGGTCATGTAAAACCTCGCGGGCAAGATGTAAAAAATCTCAAACACAGCGCCGTCGGGCAGCTCAACCACCCATATCGGCTGCACCGTGCGTGAAAACCGCGACCACGGGTGCCACTGCTCGCGGTCGGCCCCTTGCGCCTTGGCCCAGTTGGCGCCCGCGCTGCGCGCCAGGTGCTGCGCAAACTGGCCCCAGGGGCCGGTGTGCTCGATGTCCTGCGCGGTTGCCAAGCCCCAGGGCGCAGCGGGCTGCAGCGCCAGGCGCTGCGCAAACTCGCCCCAAGGCGCGGCGCGCTCGGTGTCTTGCGCCTGCGCCACGCCCCAGGGCACGGACGGCTGCAGCGCCAGGTGCTGCGCGTACTGCAGCCAGGCGGCACGGCGCGCGGCGTCTGTGGCCTGCGCCACGCCCCAGGGCTGGCGGCTTGCGGCATGGCGGCGCTGGCCGGGCTCCCAGCGCGCGCGGGTATTGAGTTGCAACGGGGTCGGCAGGAGCCGGGGCGCACGAATGCTGAGGTGGCGCGCAGTGCTTGCTCCCCAGGGCGCGTGAAACGTGGCCACGGTCTTGCGCGCAGTGCCCGCAGGCGCGCTGTACGACAGCAGCACCGCCGCGCCCGCCTGCTGCGCACCCTGTGCGCCGTAGCCCAGAGTGATGCTGTGGCCGGCTTGGGCGCTCATGCGGTGTCCAGCGCCAGCACCGACGTGATGCGGTTGGCCGTGGGCGGCAGCCAGTCCACCGCGCCGTCAGAGAGGTCGATGGGAGTGGCATAGCATTCGGCCGCAACAAAGCCCGTGTGCACCCGGAACTTGCCCACCGACGTGTCGGCCTCGCCCAAGAGCGCCCCGCTGGCGCGCGAGTAGGCGCGCACGCGCCGGTTGACCAGCACGCCACTCAGGCGCACCTCGCCACGCAGCTCGTAGCGCGCCACCGTGATGGCGGCGGCCGCCGTTGTGCCGATGGCCGCGATGCCGTCGAGCGCAACCCCGTGCACGGCGTTTTGCAGCGCCTGCACCGGCACGGTCGCCGCAGCGGCCACCGCCACCCCATGCACGCTAGAGAGGTCCGCCGTGACCGACACAGCGGCCACACCTGCCACGGCCACCCCGTGCGCCACGTCGGATGCGGCGAGCACCGGCACAACGGCGGCGAGCGTGATGTCCACGTTGGGGGAGGTGTACTCCAGGACCATCGAGGCCGTGACCGGCACCGTGGCAACCCCGTCGAGCGCGAAGCCGTGGGCCAGTGTCTGCGCGGCGACAACAGGGACGGCGGCGGCGATGTCTACCGTTACAGCAATGCCCGTGTCTGCCCCCGCACCATAGGGCGCGCTGGCGTAGGTGGAGGCGGCGTAGGTCATTTAGGCGTACTGCGCGCCGGTGGATGTGGTGCCTGCAGCGTTGCCGGGGAAATAATTGGCGCCGCCACCGTTTACGAAACAGGCGCTATTCAGGGAGAGGTCGTAGCGCTTACCCGTGGCTCCAGTGCCAGCGAATGTGCAGGAATAATGTTCAGCGCCACCTGGGGTGTTCATATACATGAACGCAGCTGAAAATGCCGGGGTGTTTGAAATAGTTATTGTCCGTGACGAACAGGTGACGTACCCATACCCGTTCACCATGAAGTGCCCTTGAGCGCCCCCCGAGATTGTGTAGTTTCCGAGCACCGACACACGCGCACCTGACTGTGATGCGACGTGGAAGCCAGCGCAGGCGCCAAAGTCTACTCCGCTGTAGGTTATCGAACCGCCAGAACTCGCTGCTAAGCAAGACCCGCTCGTGGTGGTGGTTAACTTCATGTCCTTGACCGACAGGGTCATGCCCGGAATCGCATTAGTAAAGCAATTGGCTGAGGTCGTGCTGACGACAACATTCGCAGGCGTTGTGGCGTTACCCTGGAGGGTAATTCCGCCTCCCCCTACCAAGGTCTTCATTGCAGTAGCGCCAGTGTACGTGCCGTCTGCAACCTGAACAGTTACCGCCTGCCCACCTAAATCCAGCGTCGCGCTTACAACATCAATCGCCTTCTGAATCGTCAAAAACGCGCCGCCCGCTGTATTAGCCAGCCCGGTGTTGCTGTTGGAGCCATCGGTGCGCACATAGTAAGTCCGCGCCGCCGTCAACTTCTCACGCATCCACCCCGCCATCGTGGCGTCCATGCCGATCCAGACCTGCTTGCTGCCCGCCGACAGCGTGACGACGGCGCCGGCGTTGCTCGAATCAAGCACCGTGGTGCGCGTGATAGTGTTTGCCGACGAATACGTGCCAACGCCGCACTCCCACTCGCCCGTGGGCACGCCCGCGCTGTCCACGCCCTGCACGGTGTAGCGAAAGGTGTCGCCCACCGCGCAAACCGACGCGAAGGTGCGAAAGCCTGCTGGCGCACCGGCAACGGTCAGTGCGCCCGTGCCGGTCGTGGTGCTGGTCTCCTTGACCCGGTCCTTGAGGATGGCGGCCATGCGCTACCCCACCGAAATAGTAAAGCTGTTGATGCGAATCGGCCCGCCCGCCACCACGGTCACCGTGTTCATCTTGCCGGTGGCGCTGCTGGCCAGATCACCCAGGTCCAGGTCGGCCCACACGCTGTTGGACGTGCCCTTGAAAATCCGCATGAACGACGCCGCGCCGCTCGCATCGGCGGCCGAGTCCTCGACGATGGGGTTGAACGTGATCACGCCGCTACTTTGCGTCGCGCTCGGGTCGGCGCTGCCGGTGACGGTGCCCAGTTTTGTCTGCGCGCCAATCGCCACGGCCGTGCTGGCGGGGATGGTGCCCGCATAGACCTCGCCATACCAGGGCGCTACCTGGTCATCAAGGTCACCAATCAGGGCCGCTGCCATGACGCCACGGGCGGTGGGGGCCAGTCTAAAAATTGCCATTGTGTTGCTCCAAAAAAGTTAATCCGTTAATCCACGTCGCCGCGCAACTGCGCGTCAAAACTGTCGCCCGCCAGCGTCGCGCCCGGCAGCACCGTGCGTGCCAGCCAGACCGGCGCGACCGCACCGACGGTGTTGAACCGCAGTTGGTTGCCCACGGCCCAGCCCAGCCCCCAGCCTGCGGCGCGCAGGGTGAAATACGCCACGCTGGTGAGCGGGTTGACGGGCGCGCAGTCCACCGTGGTGCTGCCCGTAGCGATCACACCCATGTTTTCGCTGATCACCTGGAACGCCGTTGTGCTGGTGAAGTTGATGCGCCAGCGGTCGGACACGGCTGCGCTGTTGAGCACGGTGATCGGGTAATCGACGTCGTTGTATTGCGCCGTGGCCTGCGCGCCGATCAGCGCGTTGCTCCACACGCTGGTCCAGGTGCCCTGGTCGAACACGCCGGTGACGCGGCTGAACAAGTCGCCAAACAGCAGCGCGCTGCTCACAAAGCTGCCCAGCGGGTAGGCGCGCAACAGCGGCGCGGTCAGGGTGATCTGGCCGTTGATCTGCACGTCGCTGAGCAGGCCCATCTCCTCGATGCGGTGCTTGGCCGTGATGGGCGTCACATAGCCGCTCAGGCTCAGGTCGGCAGCCATCGTGACCGTGCCTGCGTCCAGGTTGGCTGCGTAGAGCGTGGTTGACAGTTTGAGCTTGTTGGCGTCCTCCAGCCAAAGCGCCGCCAGGTTGGTACGGCCCATGTTCAACACGGCGGAGGCCGCTGGCGTGCCCGCGTTGTAACTCAGCGTGTTGTGCACCACCACCACGTCGGCCGGGCGGTAGATCGGCACGCGGCCGTCGCTAGGCAGGCGCACCGGGTCGAGGCCCAGAATGTCGGCATTGAGCGGCAAGTTGGACAGCACCACGGCGCTGTAGCGCAGCGTCTCGGGCTGCACCGGTTTGGGCTTCCAGACGTTGGCACCGACCACGTTGGCCACGTCGTACCAGTCGGCCAGTTCGTTGCCAGCGGCCAGCACCATCTGGCCAAACTGGACCCACACCACGCCCATGACGTTTTCCACCTCGCCGCGCATGTAGGTGCCGGTAATGATGCCGTCCTGATCGGCCAGGCCGGTGACCAGCGTGCCATCGTCAGCGGTGACCTGCACATAAAGGCTGGCCGGGCGCAGCGGCGAGCCTGCGGTGCGAAAGAACGCCTCCACCGCCACCCAGTTGCCAAACTTGGTCAGGCACGCCTGCACCGTCAGCGCCAGCGTGGCGCCGCGCGTCCACAGCGCGAGTGTCGCCACGCCCGTGTCGTAGTCGAGTGTGCCCGCTACCGTGCCGGCGCCCGTGGATGGGCTGACATCGGTGTAGAGCGTGCCGCTGCGCTCGATGAACTGCTTGCCGGCCACGCTGAACATCACGCTGCCCGCCACCAGCGACGAGGTGCTGGTGCGGGTCAGATCGGCTTTGACGGGCGCGTCGGCCTCGACAGAGAGCGTGGCGGTGCGCGGTGTGTCGATCGTGAGCAGCGTGCCGCCGACGCTGTTGGTGACGATCGGTTGGTAGGTAAACGTGTTGACGCCTCCCGCGCGGCCGGCAAGGCCGTACGGCGACACTTTGACGGGCCATCCGCCACCGCCGATGTAGGCGTAACTTATTTGGGTTACAACTACAGACGTTGCGGTAATAGTGACCGCGCCTGTGGCGTAGTCAATCGTTCCAACTTGCGCTCCAGACACCACGTAGATGCCAAGCAAGTTGCCAGCCTGCAACATGAGTGTGCCGTCGGTCAAACCATAAAACGTCAGCACCCCGTCCACATTATTGCCGCCTGGGGATATCAGCCGCACCGACAAAATGGCAGAAAACGTGTTGACCTTAATCGCGCGGCCTAAATCGAACGTCAAACTCGCCGTGGACGCAGCGGTTTCGGTCACCATCAGGGTCGCGCCCCCTGGCGGCGGGTTGGGCTGCGCCGGGTCAATCACGACGTGCGTGTAGGCAAGCGCCAGGCTGCTGTCAAAGTCCGGCAGGCGCGTGCCGTACTCAACGTGCACAGCGCCCGTGGTGTAGTTGATCGTGCCCGTGGCACCGCCGCCCGAGAGCACGCCGGTGGCGTCATCCACCACGGTGTAGCTCACGCCGTTGCTGAGGTAAGTGAATGCAAAACTGTTGGCCTTAACCGGCAGATTAACAAGCGTGAAATCCTGATACGCGCTGGTGCCCGCGTCGTTGGTGCGGATCTCGTAATGCACCGGGCTGCCCCATGACAGCAGCAGGCTTGAGCCCACATCGGGCAAGGCCCCGAGCGTGACGATGACACCCCCTGTGACGTAGTTGACCGTACCCGTTCCATAAGCCGCGTCGCCGCCTGCCAGCTGCCCCAGGCCGTTGTCGCGCAATCTGTACCACTTGCCGAGTGCGCGGTAGTCCACCATCAGCGTGCCAGGCGCGGGCAGCGGCCCCAGCACGGGCGTGTAGACCGTGCCGCGCGTGGCCAGCGTGATCTCGATGGCGCGGGTGTGGGCGGTTTGGGAGACTTCGACTTGGTAACGTACGGTGAATTTCGTATTTGTGAAGTCTGAATTGCCGGTGTACGAAAACACAAGCCCATCGGCAGACAAAGTAAAAACTCGCCCCCCAATATTTGCACTATCTCCAGGGTAAAAAATCCTTGCGCCAAGGTTTGATGCCCAATCTACAAATGCTACAGGCACAAGACAGCCGTAGCTGGTCGGGGGGTACGCAACGATCATGCTCGTAATCGAAACCTCCGCTGATGCATGGGCGAAATTCGCCGCCCCCGCCACACTCGCCAGGCTCAACGCCGTCTCGCGCTGCGTAGTCGGCACAATCGGCGTGTAAACCGACGCGACGCGCAGCGTCAAGTCGCCCACACCACCTGCCTCGGCCAGCGGCTGAATGCCGAAGTAGCGCGAGGCATCTGCCACGGTGGTGGAGCGCACGCGCCCGGTGATGGTGGCCCCTGAACCCGAGGCCCGCGCGGGCGTGGCGTGGCCGTTGAACTCATAGCGCAGCGGCGCGCCAATGGTCAGCGTCAACACGCGATAGGTGAATTCGACCGAACTGCCGTTGAGCACGTCCACAAACGTGCGCACCTCGTGCGCCACGTCCTGAATTGCGAAAAACTGCTGCGCGCTGGTCACGCCGCCTGACTCGCTTGACACCGCATACACCTCGCCAATTTCGGGCAGCGGCTCCTCGACGCGCTGGTAAGCCAGCAGCGCCTGCGCGCCCAGCAGTTGACGCCCGTACAGCACCATGCGCGACTCGGGCCCGGCAATCACATAAGACTCGATGCGGTCGCGCGCTGCCGTGCGGGTGTCGTAATCGCTGGCGGTGCTGAACGCGGTGACGTGAATGCGCGCGTTGTCGGGCGCGTCGGTGACGATGAAATGCGCGCCCGCGTAAGTGTCCTGGTTGGCCGTGTCCACGTGCCCATAGACCTTGCGCAAATTCACGCGTCCATAGACGCTGTCGACGCGCGAGACTTTGGGGAAGATGTTGCCCGCCACGCCATCGGCAATGAGGTTGAGCGTGCGCCGCCCGCCGCCGTCGGTGGTGTCGGTCATGCGCTCACTGGCGCGCAGCTTGATGTCGGTTGATAGGATGGGCATGAGGTTAGAGCTCCATAAAACGTAATGTGGGCAGATACAGCAGCTCGGGCGTGATCTCGCCGTCCGCCAGGCGCCAGATCGGCTTGGCCTCGAAACCCTTTTGCGCGTGGGCAAACGCCACCGTGCGCGCCACGCCGCGCAGCGTCAGCGTGAGGGTGATGCCGGGCAGCGCCGCCCAGCCGGCCAGCGTGTCGCACAGCGCGCGCGAGATCCACGCCGCCGTCTCGGTACCCTGCAGCGTGATCGGGCGCCCGGCCTGCTTGGTGCCCTCCTCGATCAGCAGCGCACCAGTGGTGGTGTACTCGGTGCGCTGCTCCACCGGGCTCCAGTCAAATTCGTCGCTCCATTGCAGCCGGTCGCCAAGGTCGGCCGTGGTGCCGTTGTAAGTCAAGGTAATTGCCATGGTGGTGATTCGGTGGTTACAGGCCCGCGCTGAGCTTGGCCGACTGCAGCGCCGCTATCAGCTCGCGCGAGCCGTCCGCCGTGGTCGGCACGACGCGGATGCTGCCGTCGGGCAGCGTGATGCGCACGTTGACGGTGGTGGTCGGACTGCCCGGTGTGCCGGTGGCCGCGTTGTTGGCGGCATTGGCGAGCACCAGTTTGTCGATCGCCTTTTGCACCTCGGTAAACCAGTTTTCGCCGGCCTTGAAATTGGCGGTGTAGAAGTGCCCAGTTATCTCGCCGGTGTCGCTGATGAACTGTTTGGCTATCGCCAGCGCCTGCGCCTCGCTCAAGCCCTGGCCCTTGGCGTTTTCGTACACGCTGCGCTGAGTCTGGATCGGTACCGCAATGCGGTTGCCGTTGGTGTCGGTGGCGAAGCCGTCTTTGTCGGACGTCGTCTTTTTTCCATTGGCAATCTTGTCCTCCCACTTGGCCTGATCTTCCAGGTAGCCGGCGGTCAGAAATTGCCCGTCCTTGCGCGCCGCAGCTGCCTCGGCGGCTCTGAGCTTGCCGATCTCCGATGTGGCCTCGTAGGCGGCGTTTCGCAGCGCCAGGTAGGCGCCGGTGGTCTGATCGACAGCGTCGCGATGCTGTTGGACCGCCTCGGTGCCGGTGCCAATGGCCTTGACAATCGCTTTGCCAGTGCTGTCAACCTGCACCTCCATGCCATACATCGACGCCTGCACCTTGAGGCCCTCGGACGCCACGCCTTTGTTGGCCGCAATGGCGTCGGTGGCGTAGCGCTCGAAGCCAGCAGACAGCTCGCGCGTGCTGGCAGTGCCGCTGTTGCGCAGGGTCTCAAACGCGGTTTTGCTTTGCGCGGCGATGTTCTTGAGTGTTTCGTCGCTGGTCACGCCCAGCAGCTTCATCGCCTCGCGCACGCTGGTGATGCCAGGCGTGGCGGCGTCCAGCGCATCTTTCAGCTCGATCGCCTTCTGCTTGGCCTGGTCCAGCAGGCCGTCTGCCACCTTGTCGCCCAGCACCTTGCGCACCGCCTCGATCTGGCTCTTGACGACACCAAGGGCTTTCTCGCTGTCGGCGGTGTCGATGCCTTTGCCAATGCTGGCCGTCAGAGCCCGTGCGGTGTCCACGCCCATGGCTTTGAGACGGTCCAGACCCTTGATCATGGCCTCGGTGTCGTTGATCGCGCTGGCACTGGCCTTGCCCATGCCGTCGCTGATCAGCGCAAAGTCCAGCGCGGCGCGCCGGATCGACTCGCGCAGGCTGGCATCCATGATCTGGCCCATGCGCTCAGCTTCGCGGGCCGTGCCCTTGAAAGCGGCGATCGCCCTGGTCTCAAAAGCCGCCAGGTCTTCGACCTTGAGCGCGTCGGTCCAGGCTTTTTGAAACTCACCGGCTGAAATCTTGCCGTCAGCCTGCAACTTGTCCAGCACCGCCACTGCGTTCTTGATGCCTGGCACATTCGCCAGGTCAAAGTCCTTGCCGATGTTGCCGATCGCCGTGGCCGCGCTGTCGCCGGCCTTGCGCATTTCGTCAAACTTGGCGACCAGCTCCGAGCCGGCCTTGCCCAGCTCAAACGATCGGTCGGTCGCCTCTTTCAGCGCTGCCGCCATGCGGCTGCGCTGGGTCGCATTCTCAGCAGCAATCAGCGCGGCGGTTTTCTCTGCCGCCGCCAGTTCTTCGGTGCGGTCCTTGTAGCCCATCAGCTTGGCTGCCGCCTCGCCGATCGCGGTGCCGTACTGCTTGAAATTGAGCGCAATATCCAACAGCACAAAGCCCTTGAGGAACTTCAACGCCGCGCCGAATGCCGTCACAGGCACCGTGGCGGCTGCAGCCTGCGTGCCTGCGCTCTGCATGTGTGGCCCCACGCCGCCCAGCGCTGCCGCGATAGAGCCCCAGGCGGCTGCGTTGGCTGTTTGCGCAGCCGTGTTGGCCGCTGTGGCAACTGTGTTCTGCACCTTCGCTGCGGTGCTTCTGATTGTGCTGACCGTCGCCATCTCGGTCGATGCTGCCGTGGCCTTGATGGCTGCGCTCGCCGTGAGCCAGTCCTGCGCCATGGCCAGCAACTTCATCGCGCCCAACGCTTGCCCGGTGTGAATCATCACCGTGGCCACGGTTGACAGGTTGCCGGCCAGCGTGTCAATCACCGCGCCCAGCTTGGCGGTGTAGCCCCCCGCCTTGTCGGCCTCGCCGACGTAGCGTGTGAACTCGGTGCTCAGGTTGGTCATGGCCCGGCCCACCGTGGCGGGCAGCTTGTCAAACTCGCCGGCGATGGCGGCGCTCTGCTTTTGCAGAGACTCGATGACGGCCGCGCTGGTCAGCTGGCCAGCCTCGGCCATCTTGCGCAGCTCTCCGGTGGTCACGCCCAGGCCATCGGCCAACGCCTTGGCCAGGCGCGGCGCCTGCTCCATCACGGAATTGAATTCGTCGCCACGCAACGCGCCCGACTGCAGACCCTGCACCAGTTGGATGATGCTGGCCTTGGACGCCTCGGCGCTGGCGCCGCTGAGCTGGATCGACTGATTGATGGTCTCAGTCAGGCGCAGCGCTTCGGCCTGGCCCACGCCCAGCGTTTTGCCGGCCTCGGCCAGTTTGGTGAATAAAACGCCGGTCTCTTCCACCGCACTGTTGGTGCGCTTGGCCACGTCAAACACGCCCTGAAAGGCAGTGTCAAACGCCTTGCCCTCGCCGGTGGTGAGCTTGATGCGCGACTCAAGATTTTTATAGCCATCGGCCAACGCGACCACGTCTTTAATGCCCTGCGCGCCAACACCAATGCCCACCAGGCCCAGCATCTGGGTTTTCAGGCCATTGAGCTGGGTGCTGATCGACGTCACACCGTCGCTAACCTTGCGGTGCGACGCCACCTGGCGCGTCGAGCTTTGCTCGGCGGCTACGGCCACGCTGCCCTGTTCGCCCACCACGCCCTGCAGCCGTTGGCGCAGCGTCTCCAGCGCCGGGCCATCGCTCACCTTGCGGTGCGAGGCCACCTGGCGCGTCGAGCTTTGCTCGGCCGCTGCGGCCACGGTGCCTTGGTCGCCCACCACGCCCTGCAGCTTTTGGCGCAGCGTCTCCAGCGCCGGGCCGGTGCCATCGGTCTTGACAGCAATCTTGAACTCTACGGTCTTGTCTGTCATGATGCTGAGGTATGAACTACGTTTCTACAGCGCTGTGGCTGCTGGTCATCGGGGTCAGCTTCGGGCTGGGCTGGGGCAGCTTCGGGCTGCTGGTGCTGGGTGTTGCCGGCCCGCTGGCCGTGCTGCTGTGGGGCTTGCTGCGGGCCTGTGGCTGCCCCGCCAGCAGACCCTAGGCCTGCCCCCGGCTTTAGCCCATGCTGGTCTTGTAGTAGCGGCTGATGCCCACGCCCGTCTTGGTCGGGTCGATCAGCACCGAGCCCTCAACATCGAGCGCGCCAAAACCCTTGTTGATCAGCGCCAGCGCCTTGGTCACGCCCTGGGAGCAGCGGAACAGCTCCACCACGGTGGGCTTGCCGCCACCGGCTTCATTGAGCCCGCCGAAGATCATGGCCAGCTCGACCGACTTGGTGGTCAGCGCCTCGATGGCGGCATAGTCGCCATAAGCGTAGCTCACCCACAGCTTGTCGGCGTTGGTCAGGCCGACGGCGCCCGGCAGTAGGTAAATGCCCTCGGGGCGCACCTCGTAGTTGGCCGCTGCCTCCACGACCGTGGCCGCGCCGGCGGTGGCGCCTTTTTTCACAACCACGCTCGTGGGCTGGATATGCGCCAGGCGCACCAGGCCGCCCAGCGTGGCGTCGTGCGGCTCGTCGGTGCCGGTGCCCGACGCCACGCCCGTGACGGTGCCCAGCACGGCGCGCGCCAGGTTGACGACGTTCAGGTCGGCAATCTTCAGTTTGACTTTGACTTCGGTTACGCGGCGCGTCTCGGCATGCACGCCGCCACCCAACGCGGTCATGTCATCCTGCTTTTGCACGTCTTCGGTGTGCTCCAGGCTGAGTTCGAGCACGTTGCCAATGGGCACGGGCAGCGAGGCGGCTCCGTAGGGCTTGGCATAGACCTGGCCCACGTTCATGGAAGGCCGGTAAGTTTGGGTGAGGATTTCAAGTGCCATGGTGGGCTCCGGTGGTTAAAGTGGTTTACGAAAAATCGTCTCAGCCACAAAGGCCGAGGGTGTGTACTGCACGCCAGCGCGGTACTCGGCGCGCGGCGGCGAGGTCAGCGCCAGCGCCTGGGTGGTGCCTGGCAGGCTGGCGCCAGCCAACGCGCCCATCACCTGCGCCAGCAGCGGCCCGGCCACGGCGCGCGCGGCCGCGCCGCTGCGCTGGGTGCCCACGTGGCGCACCACCACCACGGCATACCAGGTGTGCGCCAGGCGCCAGGCGGTGCGCATGTCTTCGGCCACGCTGTAGCCGCCGTAAATGATGTGCACGGCCGGCGTCGGCTGGGCCGACTCCTGCACGCCGGCCAGGTCGGCCGCCGTGAGCACGTGCACCGCTGGCGACAGGCCGGCGACTGCGGCTTTGACGCAGGCCACCAGGTGCGGCTCCAGCGCCAGAAAGTTATTCGCCTCAGCCAGGCTCTGGCCGGCAGTACTCATCTAAAGCCTCGCAGCATGTCGTCGGTGATGCTGCGCGAGCTAAACGAGTACTGCACCTCGCCATCGGCCAGCGGGTCGTTGGCCACCAGCGCGCCCGGCGCGCCGCCCCAGGGGCAGGCCAGCACGGCAGCGCCGCTGGCAATGGCCTGCAGCTCTTTTTCTGCGGCCTTGTAGCGCAGGTACACCTCGTGCTCGGGCGCCAGGTCGTCGTACAGGTAGTAGCGCGCCACGTCGCACACAATGCGCGTGAGCTGCGGCGGCGCCACCAGCTCGGGCGCACCGCCAGGCAGCGTGGCCGGCTTGGTGCAGCCCGCCAGCGGCAGGCGGTAGATCCGGCCCACAAACGCGTCGGCATAGGCCTGCGCGTCGGCCAGCATGCGCTCCACGCGCGCCGTGTTCACCGCCAGGTTGTCCGGGTCGGTGAGCTGCGTCATTTCGGGCTCGCCGTAGCGGCCCGTCATGTCTGGCACGGTGGCGTATTGCATGGCCGGTGGTCAGGCGCGTGGGTTATCAGCCCTTAGGCAATGGGGTGCACGTGCGGCAGCAGTTGCACCTCAATGAGCTGGCCCGCTGCCGTGGCAGCGCCCAGGGCGCGGCCGCAGTAGTTGGTGGTGCTGCCCACGGCCGCCTTGCCGGTGGCGTCGGTCGTGACGAAGGCGCCGAAGGCGATCGCCTCGCTGGCCTCGACCAGCGCGCTGTAGCTGGTGATCACGCTCACGGCATCGCCTACTTCGGCGGCCGATTCGGTCACGCCCTGCACGTCGCTGGCGCCCACTGCGCCAATCGTTACGGGGTAGTCGCCGTCATAGGCCACGAAGCGGCTGGCCGCCAGCGCGGCCATAGCCACGAGGGTGAGCGAGTGCATCTTGCAGTACTGGCGGCCGGTGTTGTTTTGAGATGCCATGGTGATGGGCTCCTGGGGGTTGAATGGTTGCGGTGATCGGGGTCAATGTCGCTATCGGGTCGGCCTGCGCTCAACGGCGCTTGGCGGCGGGTTTGCTGGGCTCGGGGGTGGCGGTGGAGGTCTGCTCCTGCTGCACGCGCTGGCGCTCGGCGTCAAACTCGGCGTCGGTCTGTTTACTGGCGCGCGCGTCGGCCTTGGCTTGTGCCGCCTTGTCGTCCTGGTTCTCGGCGGCGCCGCTGGCGGTCAGCGCTTGCGCGTCGTGCTCGCTCAGATCGGGCAGCTCCTGGCCCGGCTCAATGATGGTGCGCACGCCGCCCAGCATGACGGCGGTGGCTACCATTGCGATCAGTTTGCTCATGTGTGTCCTTGGTTGGTTGGTTTTCGGGCGGCCCCCGCAGGCACCTGGCCTGCGGGGCGGTCCCTGGCCGGCTTTCCCGGCCTCGCTCTTCTAGGGTTGTTCGCTTATTTCGGGTTGGTGAACAAAAAGCCAGCGGTGTTGTAGGCCACGTTCGGGCGGCGCTCGTACGTGGCGCCGTAGATCCAGCTCTTGCTGGTGGCCTCGTAATACGGCGTCTCGGCAAACGGGTGGCCTTCGAGCACATTGGTGAAGCCAAAGCACGGCTCGGCCAGGCTCATGTCACCGCTGTTGCCGCCGTGCTGGCCCACATAGGCCAGGATGGCGTTGTTGCCCCAGACGTCTTGGCCGGCGTTGCTGTTGTCAATCCACACGGCGTCGCCCACCACAATTTCCTCAACCTCAAAAATGGTCTTGAGCTGCTCCAGCGTGGCCGGGCCCATCTGCGTGCTGGGCAGGTAGCCGCGCACCTCAGCGTTGCCCAGCAGCGCCGTCTTGGCGTCGGCGCTCAGCGTGAGCCGGTTCGGCCGCTTGCCGATCTTTTTGCGGATGATGTTCGAGGCGGCGCGCACGTCCGTCACCGGCGTGCCGGTGGCAGCGCTCCACTTGGTGGCCCCGGCCAGCGCCAGCACATGGCACCGGCATAGCTGGCAACGTCGGTGGCCAGGCCGGCCACTTCAAGCTCGTAGTCCAGCCCCAAGATGTCGTTGGCCGTAACCATGGCAATGCGCGAGATGTCGAGGTAGTTGCCCACATTGAGTTTGCGGCTCTCGTCGGCCTCCTGCAGCAGCTCGCGCGGCATCGGCACGTCCACCGCGTACTGGTCCACCGTGTAGCTCTTGCCCTCGTACTTGATGTTGACGCGCTTCGTCTCAGCGCCCGGCGCGCGGCGCAGGTTGTAGCGGCGCAGGCGCTCATCGCTAAGCTGGGCCAGCGTTACGGAGCGCAGCGCTTGCGGCAGGCGCGGGAAGAGTTTTTCGGCAATCATGGTGCCTTGCCCCAGGCCCAGCAGCAAGCTGCTCAGAATGGGGTTTTGTTTCAGGCGTATTTCTGCGGGGGTCATCATGGTGGCAGTCCTTTGGGGGCAGGGTTAAAAGGCTTGGTTCAGGCAAATGGTTGCGGGCTCAGGCCGTGAAACTGGTCACGGCGCTCAGGGCCTCGGCATAGCTCACCTTGTTCTGGCGGGCGTAGGCCTTGGCTGCGGTGTCGATCTCGGCGTCGGTCTTGCCGCGCGCGCCGCTGGCGCCGGCATTGCCAGGCGCGTGTTCGCCAAAGCTCACTTGCGGTTTGCCCTGGGCAATCAGCTCCTGCAGCCACTGCGCGGGGCTGACCTTGCGCGTGGTGTCGCCCTCGGCAAACTCCACCGGGGCGCTGTCGGCCAGCGCCTCCAGCGTGGCCACGGCCATCGGCTTGTCTTTGGGCAGCAGCCGGCCGGCTTGCACCTGGGCGTCGGCAAAGCTCACAAAGGTGGCCGTGCGCTCGGTTTTGGCCCTCTCGGCAAACGACGCGGATTGCGCCTGGGCAGCGTCGGCCGCTTGCTTGTGGGTGGCCGCGTCGGCCTCGGCCTTGGTGCGGGCGGTTGTCTCGGCCTGTAGTTTGGCGTTGGCTTCGTCGAGTTGGGCTTGCAGTTCTTTGCTCATGTCGTCGGGCTCCTGGGTTGTTGCGACGGGGTCAGAAAAATTGACGGCGCCAGCGGCGTCGCCTTCGGAGAACTCGATGTCTTTCAGCCCGGCCACGGCGGGCGGCTGCGCGCCCAGAAAGGCCACGTGGCGCAAATACCACTGGCCGGGCACCGGGTTGTTGGGGGCTTGCGGGGGGTAAAACGATGCGCTGCGCTTCTTGAAGCGCCCGGCCTGCACCATCTCGGCAAACTGCGGCTCAACCTGGTGCGCCTGGATGGCCAGCGCGCCAGCCGCATTGCGCACCACGCCCTTAACCCAGCCATAAGCCGGCAGGTTGTCTTTGGGGTGGCCAACGGTCAGCGGCGCCTCGCGCAGCGCCGGGTTGTAGCTGGTGGCCATGCCAGCCAGGTCGGCTTCAGAAAACAGGTGCGCCACACCGGCGTCGTCAATGTGGCGGCCGGCGCGAAAAATCTCTATGCCGTCGGGCAGTGTGGCAGTAGCTTGGGTTTGTGGCATGCCCGCACTGTCGCGCGATGGGCGCCGGGGCAATAACTGAAACGCTTAAATTCTTGCTTTGACCTTGCGGGACAGATCTTTAGCTCTGTCCTCAACTGATCAGATGAGGTCCAGCGAGCCCTGGCGCAAGGCGCGCTGCTCGCGCATCCAGGCCGTCTCTATCTGGCGCACACGCGCCTCGGTAATCTTGCCGCACTGGTGCGCCACCTCGCGGTAGCTCAAGCCCTGGCAACGCAGCTCTATGGCCTTTCGCGCCCGAGCGCTGGCCAGCAACTGGCTGCCAGCCTGAATATAGGGCTGCGTGCCGCCCAGGTCGGCCGCAATGCCGCGCACCAGCACCATGGCCAGCGCCGCCAGCTCGTCGTCGGTATGGGCGCCGTTGGCATACAACGTGCGCAGCGTCAGGTACAGGCTGCGCGCCAGGTCGCGCCAGGTGTCTGGCGTGAGCGGGGAAAACAGCCGCTCCAGCGGCGCCAGATCTTCGGCGGTGAGGTCGCTCAGGTCTGGGCGCGTGGCCAGCAACGTGTCGTCAAGCATGCGCTCCCCCATTCGTTAGCACCTCCACCCGAGCGCACCAGCGCTTCAGCGCCTCAATCACGCTGTTGATCTGGTGCGAATTGAGAAACCGCCAGTGCGTCATGTGCGTCTGGCGCTCAACATAGCGCATCAGCGCGGCATCGGTGTTGGTGTGCACCACACCGCCTTGCGCAAGCTGCGTCCACAGCGCGCGCGCCTTGTGCCAGCGCTCGTCCTGGTAGTCGTCCGCCGCCCGCTGCTGCTGCGGGCGCTGCGCCACATAACCCGGCCGCTCGCCGCGCGCAATTGCAGTCTTTGCCTGCAAGTTGGCCAGGTGCGCCAGGTAGCGCCGGCGCTGCTGGTCGGTCATGTCGGCCGCGCTTTGCACGCCGGTCACCGACTGCTTGAGCGCACAGGCATCGTCCTTGCTCAGACCCAGCGCCTTGTGCGCAATGTGGATCGCGGCCAGGTGGTTTTTGCGGGGAGCGGGTTTCATAGCGGCAACTCCATCGTGCGAGCCTTGGCCCTGCGCGTCATGTAAGAGGATGTGATGTGGTGCTGCATGTCGTAGGCCAGGTGGTGGCGCTGACACCATGCAGCCAGGTTGTCGGGTGTGCAGTTCTCTGGCGTGTGATCCTTGTGGGCAATGGTCAGCACGATCTCGCTGACCTTTTCGCCATCATTGACGGCCGCGTCGACCGCCAGGTCAGCTTCGGCACGGCTGTTGGCCAGCTTGAAGAACACGCCCGCTTTCCAGATGCCGACGCTTCTGTTGGCTACGCCACAGCCAGGCCACTCGCAGCAGTTGCCCGCGCGCTCCAGGATGGCGGCGCGGATCTGCGGCCAGTCCTTCGGATAGCGGCTTCGGTTTTCAGTCTTGATGGGCATGATCAAGGTCTCAATTCCATCAATCCACCTGCGTGCGCAAAAACACTTTCAGGCGCTTGATGCGCGTGTCCTGGTAAGACACCATTGCCGCCGCATATTCCTGCGCCGTCTGGGCCTCCAGGCGCGCCAGCTCGGCATCGGCCAGCTCGCTGCTGGCAACCTCGGCCGGGGTGAGGCGGCGCAGCATGCGCTTGAGGCGCTGCTTGATGCTCACGCCGCCTCCTGCGTATCCACCTCAAACGGCGTGATGATGAAATCTTCAACCCCGGTGACGATGTTGATGCCCGGAATGCCGCGCGCCTGGTCGGCCTCGTTGAGCATGGCTTCCTTGTTGATGACCTCTTGCGTGCGAATGAACTTGGTCAGGCCCTGCACCTTGAGCCAGGCCAGCACGGCGTCTTGCCCGGTCACGCGCACGCTGGGCGGGCGTTGGCGCCATTGCACCTCGCCGGTGATCAGGTTGGCGCTCTTGCCCTTGCCGCACAGCTCTTCGCGGTGCGCTTCGCACCAGGTCTGCACGCCTTGCTGCAACGACGTGCTGAGCTCGTGCAGGGTCTCAAGCCGTGGGCCAGCCGCTTGCGTGAGCTCGGCAATGGCGTCATTCAGGTCGGCCGACAGGCGCGCATGCTCGCGCAGCAAGTCGCCCATAATTTTGATGTCGGTCTGCACATCGGCACGGGTTTGGCTTGCATAGACCTGCGCTTTGGTTTTCAGTTTGGTTGCCATCAGAGTCCTTTGGTTGTTGTGAGAAATCAGCACGGGTAGCCACGGCTGGGCACGGCCTTGTAGTCCAGCGCACCGGCTCGCAACGCGGGTTCGGGGTCGGGCACGCAGCCCAGGGCGTGCATCACGCCGTGCCACGCCGACGGCACTATCTCGCCCACATACTCCGGCTCTGGCGGCTTGTCGCCGGCGGCGGGCTCGGGGTCTGGCGGCACGGCCTGGTAGCGCTGCGCGGGGCCTTGCCCCAGGTCGGCCGTCACGGCGCCCACATAGCGCAGGTACTCCATGCGCCGGCGAAAGCGCAGCAGGCCCTGGTGCTGCACCTCGGTGTCGGGCTCGCCAAAAATCTCGTGCAGCTCCTCGAAGGTGGCGCCGCCGGTCTTGACCAGGTAGGCCACGATGGCGGCGTTGACTTTCCAGCTCCACAGATCGGCGGTCATGGCAACCACCCCACCGCCTTGCAAAACCCGATGACGCAGCCCCCAAGCAGCCCGGCCGCAGCCACAGCAACCAGCGCGAGCAACAGGTTGTGCACCATGTGCTGGCCGTCATCGGCCTCGCCGGTGTCCACCACGCCTGGCGCAAACGGGTATTTGATCGCTTGGGCCGGCAACCTGCACTCCGGGCAGCGGGGCTTGCCAAACTGGTGTTGGCAAAGCCCCAGCTCGTCGCAACCACGTGGATGTTTGGGTACCAGGGGCGGCAACGTGCTTTTCATGCCAGCCTCCTGGCGCAAATGCGCTTCGCTTGGGGAAAGGCGTCCATGGCCGCGATGACGGCATCAAACCCGTCGGCATGCCGCCCATAACTGCGGGTTCGGCTGCCGTCAGGCAGCGTGATGGTGATGAGGTAGGTTTTCATGGCTTAGCACCCCGCAATCACTTGCGCGTCAACGTGCGGCCAGCCGGCGCGGGCGGCGGCGTTCATGGCGCGGCAGGTCAGGTTGTTGACCACCAGGGGGAAGCACATGCTGCGCGCGTCGGTCGGTTTGCCGCCGCGCGGCGTGCGGATGAGGCGCGCGCGGATGGCGTCAAACGCGTCGTCGGTAAACACGTCGGACAGTTTCAAGTCAAAGCGCGCAAACTTGTGCTGCAGGTAGCCTTCGAGCTCGCCGTCCAGCGGGTCGAGCGTGACCACCTCGCAGCGTTGTGCCACCTCGCGCACCTCGGCGTTCTGGCTGGAGAGGCGGTCGCGCAGCTCAGGCTGGCCGATCAGGGCCACGCCCAGCAGGCGCTGCATGCCGTCTTTGAGCTCGATAAAGCGCTTGAGGTGCTTGAGCGTGGCCAGCGGCATGCAGTGCGCCTCTTCGATGAGCAGCAGGTGGTGCCGCCCGGTGCGCCGGCTGGCCTTGAGCAGCTCGTGCACCTGCCTGAAGCGCGCCTCCGAGCTGGCCTTGAGCGTCACCTGCGGGTCGAGCGCATAGGTAATGGCCTCGGCAATGGCCGTGCTCTTGAGCGTCTTGCCGCGCTCGTCGCTGCCCTCCATGCCCAGCACATAGGGGCGGATGATCAGCGTGTCTTTGCCCTCGGCGCGGATGCGCTCCTGCAGGTCTTCGGCCAGCGTGCTCTTGCCGGCGCCGCTCTCGCCCACCACGGCAATAAAGCCATGGTGCTGGGCGCAGTCGGTCAGCGCGGCGCGCACATAGCGCACGTTGGGCGTCTGAAAAACGTCCTCGGGCGTCTGCACGTCATCGACGAACGGGTTGCGCGGCAAACCAAAGTGTTTGCGCGTTTCGGGCTTGAGGCCCTCGTTTACGAGTAGCATAGAGTCTTCCTTTTCTGTGTCAATTTGGGTTGGGACGGAGGGAACGGCCCCGGCGAGTTGCAAGCTCGCTGGGGCCAACTTTTGGGACGGATCGGAATAAACGCCGCCAGGCGGCTCAAGCGGGGTTGTGGCGGCAACTGCACCAGCAAACTGAGTGCCCCGGCTATTACCCCGGACATTGCCCCCTTGCTGGGCGTTTTGACCTCCAAAGGTTTCCTGCCATGCCGCGAGGCACTGCGCATCCAGGCTGCTTTGGTAGTGGCCGTTGCACAACCGCTTGACAAGACTGGTGGAAACGTTCAGCTCCGCCGCCCTCTCGTTTTTGGTCTTGCCGGCCAGCGTCATCTGGTAGAGCGCGCGGATCAGCTCCGGCGTGACCCGGCGCCGGCCAATCATCTCAATGACCATGCCGTTCATACGCCACCTCCGGCCACCACGCGCAGCGCGCTGCGCACCGACATGCGGGCGTGCAAGGCGTCAAGCTGGTCTTCGGGCACGCCGTCGGGGTGCAGGCTGCGCAGCGTTGTCACCAGCTCGGCATTCATGCTCAGGCCGCGCGCCACCAGCGCCTGGGCGGCGTCAAACTGGCTGAGCAGGCGCACCGGCACAGGCGTGCTGGTGGTGGTTGTGGTGGGCACCAGCTCGGCGCCGTGGCGCGGCAGGAAGGTGCGCTTGGGCGCTTGCTCAATGACCTTGAACGGGTCGATGCGCCCGCCGAACGGCGTTGCCTTGGCTTTGCGCTTGGCTTCGGCCTCGGCGTCGGTTGCGGCGTCCATGGCAAAGCGTTCGACCTCGCGGCGGTTGGACTCCAGCGCCGTGTCGGCCGGGCGTGCCCAGTCTTCGCCGATGGTGTTGGCGTCTTCGCGAAAGCCATCCTCGTTGCGCGCCACCAGCGAGATGCTGTGCAGCACTTCGTGCCCGTCGGCATCGGTGTCCACCACCATGGCGGCATCGAGCACCCAGGGGTTCAGAGTGATCTGCAGCTTCTCGCCCACCATCACGCCCGGCACGTCGCGCACGTCAAACTCTCGGCCCTTGAACGGCACCGTGAGCGTGTCGGTGACCTTGCGCGATTCAGGGGTGTGCGTCAGCAGCTCGTAGCACAGGTCTTGAGGCGGCGCAATGCGCAGCTGCTCTGGCGTGATGGTCAGCCACTGCTCGTAGCGGGTTTTGCCGTGGCGGGTGTGCACCTTGTTGGAGTTGAACCAGATCGCCCAACGCTGGGCCTGCTCGTTAAGCTCTTGCAGGTTGGCCACCGGGCGCAGGCGCAGGCCACTCTCAAAACTGCGCTCAATCAGATCGCGCGCTTTTTCCACCTGGCCGGTGGCGCGGGCGTTGCCGGGGCTGTGCGGTATCAGCTTGACCTGCAGCCGCCGTGCCAGGTTGGCAAACAGGCCGCTGGTGTTGGCGCTGCCCATGTCCATCATCAGGATGAACGGCAGACCGTGCATGGGGTCGCCGTCGCGCTTTTGCGTGGCGGCAATAAAACTCTCGGCCAGGTTGGCGCCGCTCTCGGCACCTAGCACGTAGTGCACAAAGATGGCGCCGGAGTTGTGGTCAGTCACCTCGTAAGACCAGACGCGATCGGCTTCAATGCGCTTGAGGTTGGCCGGCTTGTTCTTGTAGAACTTGTCGCGTTCCATCACCTGCAGGCCACTGTCGGCGCCGCCGCGCTCGTTGAGGTAATACAGCACGCAGATGGAGGCATCGATCTGCCACACATGGTTGGGGTGCAAGCTCTTGAGTTCGACCGCCGGCTCGGGCCGGTTGAGTTGGTCGGGGTGCAGGCCGTAGCTGCGCAGCGCGCGGGCTATTGCCGAGTCGCTCAAGCGTTGCACCTCGCCGGTGGCGGGGTTCACCCATTCGGCACGGACCTCGCCGTTGGCGCACATCACATCGACTGCCTGCCCTACGGACATCAGGCGCTTGCCGGTCTTGCGGTGGCTTACCTGCAGCGCGGCGCTGATGGCAATGGCTTCTTCACGCGGCAGCCACGTTTCACCCGCGTCGCTGCGCTGTTTGCGTTCTTTTTTCACGGAGACCTTTGATAAATGACGGTGCAGCGTGGCCAGGCTCATGTCGAGCTCAGCGCACGCGGCTGTATAGATGGCCTGCTTGCCGCCGCGCGGTGCCTCTGCAGCCGCCTGGAGCACTTGCACCAGGCGTTGCACGATCACGGGGTTGAGTGACATGGCAGGCGGGTCTTGGGGGGTTGGAATGCCTTCCTTATTGCTGCTTGGCCTTGTCGCCCTTGGTGACCGGCCCGCCCCACTGGGCTACCTCGGCAGCCAGCTGCAGGTCGGCGGCGTTGCTGACGTCGGGCAGGTTGAACTCTTCGCGCAGGGCATGCAGGTCGGCCTGCAACTGGCCCACCAGGCCGGCCAGGAACACGCTGTGGTCTTCATCACCATGGTTACGCACCTGGATGATGGCCTGGCGCAGTTGGCCCGTGATGCAGCCACGCGCGTCGGCCATGATGGCGGTAGATTCTTTCTTGAGCTCAAGCAACACGGTGTCGGGCGTGGCCTTCTTGATGTGGCGGCTGAGCCTGTCGATCTTGGCGTTCTTGTCGGCAAGGAGTTTGTCGGTGGCGTCTTTCTCAGCCATGTGCTCACGCAATGCGGCGCGCAGTTCACGCACGCCCATGCTGGCCACCGTGTCAACCGACATGCCCCGCACGGTGCCACCATCGGCCAGCTCGGCAATCTCTTCGTCGTCCAGAACCAGCAGTTCGATCACCTTGCCCTGGCTGGCCGCCATCTTCAAAAGTTGCGACGTCGCAACCTTTGAGAACTTGGAGGCAACCGCCATGAACCGCGTCGCGGCGGTGTATTCAATGCCCAGCAACTCCAGCCGTGGCTTGAATTCGCCGTGCAGACTTGCCTCCTTGAGCAGGATGAGGCGCTTGCCCAGTTCCATGCACGCCTCGGCAGTGCGCTGCTGGTAGAACCGTATGCCGTCCTCCAGCGCGCCGACGGTCAGCGCTCCGTCGTAGCCCAATTGGTGGGCCAGCGCCACCACGTTTTCTTGCGCGGCAAGTTCGAGCACGGCCAGTTGATTGGCCGCTTGCACATCTCCTGCCAGCACTTCTTCGTTGATGGCCGCAGCTTTGCTTTGCGGCGCGGGGGTTGGTTTTTTTGCCACGATCAGGGTTCCTTCAGTTTGGTTGGTTAATCAAATTTGCGTTGCGTAACGGGTCTCTACTTCTGCCAGGCGGCGCTTGGCGGCGCCGAGGTTGGTGGCTACCGTGGTGGCAATGCGCACAAAGGGCACGCCCAGGCGCCAGCGGTTGGTGCCGTCCACCAGCTCCACAAAGCCGGTGGTGGCCAGACCAGGTAGATTCACGCTGACCCAGCTTGGCGGCACGCCCAGGCCCTTGGCAATCTCGCCCGGTGCCATGCCAAGTACTTCATGGCCCGCCAGCAACACGAACAGGTCGCAGGCCTTGCGGATCGG
>JANNUE010000377.1:0-5220 GCA_031394895.1 Betaproteobacteria bacterium | reverse complement strand
CCTGCACGAGCTCAAGCTCATCGTCGATCTGATCTATGAAGGCGGCATCGCCAACATGAACTATTCCATCTCCAACAACGCCGAGTACGGTGAATACGTGACCGGCCCGCGCATCGTGACCGAAGAGACCAAGAAGGTCATGAAACAGGTGCTCAAGGACATCCAGACGGGTGAGTACGCCAAGAGTTTCATCCTCGAAAACCGCGCTGGCGCGCCCACGCTCCTGAGCCGCCGCCGCCTGACGAGCGAGCACTCGATCGAGGTGGTGGGCGAAAAACTGCGGGCGATGATGCCCTGGATCAAGGCCAACAAGCTGGTGGACAAGAGCCGCAACTGACCAGGTGACGCCGCCCCTTGAGCCTGCCGCGCTATCCTCTGACCCATGACGGAAGAACCGAAGTCCACGGAAGAAGACGGCGCTGCGGTGGCGGTGCCACGGCGCCGCCGCGGCATTTACGTGTTGCCCAACGCGATCACGTTGGCCGCGCTTTTTTCGGGCTTCTACGGCATTGTGATGGCGATGAATGGCCGCTTCGAAGTGGCCTGCATCGCCATCTTCTGTGCCGCCGTGCTGGACAGCATGGATGGCCGCGTCGCGCGCATGACCAATTCGCAAAGCGCGTTTGGCGAGCAGATGGACAGCCTGTGCGACATGGTCAGCTTTGGTGCCGCGCCCGCCCTCATCATCTACATCTGGGGCCTCAAGGACCTGGGCAAGGCGGGCTGGATACCGGCTTTCGTCTACATCGCCGGAGCCGCGCTGCGCCTGGCGCGCTTCAACGTCAACATCGGTGTCGTCGACAAGCGCTTCTTCCAAGGCATGCCCAGCCCTGCTGCAGCGGCCATGGTGATGGGGCTGATCTGGGTCATGGACGACGCGGGGGTCAAGGGTGTGTCCAGGGTCGACTGGCAGGCCTGGGTGGCCTTCGGCGTGACCCTCTTCGCTGGCCTGTCCATGGTCACCAATGCGCCGTTCTACAGCTTCAAGGTGGTCGGCGGGCGCAGCACCGTGCCCTTTGTCGTGATCGTGGCCATTGCCCTGGGTATAGCCGTGGTGGCGCTGGACCCGCCGCGCGTGTTGTTCGGCATCTTCTGTGTCTACGGCTTGTCGGGTTACGCTGTTTATGGCTGGCGCAAGTTCAAGGGGCGACCCACGAGCGTCATTGCCATCTCCACCGATGAACCCGACGAGAAGGGCTTGCACCCGTGAGGCCGCCGACCAGGCACGCGTGCTATATTGATTGCATGCACTCGATCGGTCACGCGCTGGCGCTAGAACTAGGCTCCCAACCCCGGGCTTGCTGATCGAATTCGTCCCTTCCTGCTCCTGATCAACGGCCCGCCAGCGCACGCAGCGGGCCGTTGTTGTTTGTACGCGCTGCTTGCGACCCACCCCCAGCGAAAGCAATACCATGACCGACAAGCTCATCATCTTCGACACCACCTTGCGTGACGGCGAACAGTCGCCCGGCGCGTCGATGACGCGCGAGGAAAAACTGCGCATCGCCAGGCAACTTGAGCGTTTGCGCGTCGACGTCATCGAGGCCGGCTTTGCGGCCTCGAGCAACGGCGACTTCGAAGCCGTGCGGGCCATTGCCGGCGCCATTCGTGAGTCCACGATCTGCTCTTTGGCGCGCGCCAACGACCGTGACATTTCAAGGGCCGCCGAGGCTCTCAAGGGCGCCGAACGCGCACGCATCCACACCTTCATCGCCACGAGTGAACTCCACATGGAGAAGAAGCTCCGCATGACACGCGATCAGGTGTTTGAGCAGGCCAGGCTGGCCGTGCGCTTTGCGCGCAACCTGTGCGCCGACGTCGAGTTTTCGCCCGAAGACGGCTACCGATCAGACCCGGATTTTCTTTGCCGGGTGCTGGAGGCCGCCATCGCCGAAGGCGCCACCACCATCAACATCCCCGACACCGTGGGCTACGCCGTGCCCGAGTTGTACGGTGAGTTCATCCGCAGTCTGCGCGAACGCATCCCCAACGCCGACAAGGCGGTGTGGTCGGTGCATTGCCACAACGACCTGGGCATGGCGGTGGCCAACTCGCTGGCCGGGGTCAAGATCGGTGGCGCACGGCAGATTGAATGCACTATCAACGGCCTGGGTGAGCGCGCCGGCAACTGCGCGCTGGAAGAGGTGGTGATGGCGGTGCGCACCCGGCGCGATTACTTCGGTCTGGAGTTGGGCATCGACACCACGCAGATCGTGGCAGCCTCGCGCATGGTCAGCCAGACCACGGGCTTCGTGGTGCAGCCCAACAAGGCTGTGGTGGGTGCGAACGCGTTTGCCCACGCCAGCGGTATCCACCAGGACGGTGTCCTCAAGGCCCGTGACACCTACGAGATCATGCGCGCCGAGGATGTGGGCTGGGCCGCCAACAAGATCGTGCTGGGCAAGCTCTCGGGTCGCAATGCCTTCAAGCAGCGGCTGCAGGAACTTGGCATCCAGATGCAATCCGAGGCCGAGATCAACGCGGCGTTTGCGCGCTTCAAGGATCTGGCAGACCGCAAGAGCGAGATCTTCGATGAAGACATCCTGGCCCTGGTCAGCGAAGAAAGCCAGACGGCTGAACCCGAGCACTACCATCTGCTGGCGCTGTCGCAGCAGTCTGAAACGGGTGAACGCCCGCATGCCCGGGTGGCGTTTTCGGCCGGCGCACTTGAGCATCACGCCGAATCCGACGGCAACGGGCCGGTGGATGCGAGCCTCAAGGCCATCGAGTCCAAGGTCAAGAGTGGGGCCGAACTGATGCTCTATTCCGTGAATGCCATCACGTCAGGCAGCACAGAATCGCAAGGAGAGGTGACAGTGCGCTTGCAGCTGGGGGGCCGAGTGGTCAACGGCGTGGGCTCGGATCCCGACATCGTGGTGGCTTCGGCCAAGGCCTATTTGGCGGCGCTGAACAAGCTGCACAGCAATGCGGATCGGGTAGCCGCACAAGGCTGACGTTGCGCTTGCCCTGGCCACCGGCTACCAAAGAACTGTAAGGAACTTGAGAAAATGCATGCAAGCGATTGATCTTGCATGTGTTTTTCCGGTGCCCTACACTTGCCGACTGTCGAGCCTGTGAGGTACATGGTGCGCTTCAATTCGATCGTTCTGATGAAATGGCTGGTCACGGGCGCTGCCATGCTGGCTCTGAGCCTGGGCCCTGCGGCGTCAAGCCTGGCTGCATCCCAGGCCCGGCCAGCGGGCAAGGCCACCAAGACGGCCAAATCGACCAAGGCGGTCAAATCGGTCAAATCGGTCAAGAGCGCGCCAGTCACCAAGACTGCCAAAGGCAAGCGGGCGCCGCGCAAGCTGGCCGTGCAGGCGGAACCGTCCAGGCCCTCTTTCGGCCAGATCAACGGCCTGCGCGCCACCGAGGACGAGTTGGCCCTCAAGAGCAGCGTGGCCCTGGTGGTTGACCAGGACACCGATGAAGTGCTGTTCAGCAAGAACTCACACGCCGTGTTACCCATCGCCTCCATCACCAAGTTGATGACGGCGCTGGTGGTCACCGAGGCTCAGTTGCCGCTCGGCGAGACCCTGACGGTGACGCAGGACGACGTGACGGCCACCGCAGGCAGCCGGTCGCGCCTGAAGCTCGGCACCCAATTGACGCGCGGTGAAATGCTGCATCTGGCACTGATGTCCTCCGAGAACCGGGCCGCCCACCTGCTGGGCCGTACCTTTCCCGGCGGGCTGGATCAATTCGTGGGCGCCATGAATGGCAAGGCCCTCGAACTGGGCATGCTTGACACGCGTTATGTGGAGCCCACGGGCCTGTCCAGCAACAACCAGTCCAGTGCCGAAGACCTGACGCGACTGGTGCGCGCGGCCTTTGCACATCCGATCATCCGCGAGCTGTCCACCTCGCTCGAAGCGGTGATGCCCGTGGGCCATCGCCCAACCCAGTTTCGCAACACCAACGGCCTGGTGCGCAACCCCGATTGGGACATCGGTCTGCAAAAAACAGGCTACATCTCCGCCGCCGGGCGCTGCGTGGTGATGCAGACCCAGTTGGCAGGCCGCAAGCTGATCATGGTGCTGCTGGATTCGGCGGGCAAATATTCGCGCATCGGTGACGCCGAACGTCTGCGCAAATGGCTGGCCGTGGCGCCGCTGCTGCCCGCCGCGCTGGCTGCGCCCGCTCAGCCGCGATAACCCAGTGCTGCCGAGATCTGCGCGGCTGTGCCCTTGACGCGGCCCAGCCAGGATTCCTCCAGGCGATCGGCCGGCGCCGACACCGACAGGCCTGCCAAGAGCTTGCCCTGATCGTCGAATATGCCGGCGGCCATGCAGCGCACGCCCAGCTCCAGCTCTTCGTTGTCACGGGCGGTGCCGCTGGCGCGCACGTTGGCCAGTTCGCGCTCCAGGCTGGCGATGTCGGTGATGCTGTTGCGCGTGTGCCCGGTAAGCCCTGTGCGCGCCGCATAACTGCGCACCCGAGCCGGATCATCGTGCGCCAGAAAGAGCTTGCCCACCGAAGTCAGATGCAGCGGCGCACGGCCGCCCACGGTGCGCACCACCTGCATGCCCGAGCGCTCACTGTAGGCGCGCTCGATGTAGACGATTTCGTCGCCCTGGCGCATCGAAAGATTCACCGGCTGCAGCGTGGTCTTGTGCAGTTCGCGCATCGGGCCCAGCGCAGCTTCGCGCACATCCAGCCGCGCCTTGACCAGATTGCCCAGCTCCAGCAGGCGCATGCCCAGCCGGTAGGTGCCTGCCTGGGGGCGGTCGACATAACGACCGATCGTCAGGTCATTGAGGATGCGATGGGCGGTGGAAGGGTGCAATCCGGTGCGCTCGCTGATTTCTTTCAGCGTCACCGGATCGGGGTGCGAGGCCAACAAGTCGAGCAGCGCAAAACTGCGCTCCAGGACTTGGATGGTGGGGGTCTGGTGGGCTGGGCGGCTCATGGCGTTTGTGCTCAAGGGAGCTTACCCCGATTTTGCATGGCGGAACGTCCCCTTGCATGCTGGAATGTGTCGCGGGGGCGGCCGCAGGCGCCGGACCACGGATGCGTCGCGGCTTGATCCGCTGGTGCTCAACCTGCCTGCAGGCGGCGGTGTGGGCGGCGTTTGCCGTGCCGGCCGTGGCGCAGCCCGTGACCGGGCCTGCGGCGGCACCGGCATCGGCAACGCCCGCACCGCACCGTTGGGTGAATGTGCCGCGATTGACGGGGCGTTTGCGGGCTGCCGACATCGGCCTGGTCATCAACACGGCCGAC
>JANNUE010000361.1:0-6669 GCA_031394895.1 Betaproteobacteria bacterium | reverse complement strand
CGTTGAGCACCTCATAGACCCGGTTGCGCTGGCCAATCATGGGCTCCAGGTCTTTCGGCTTGAGACCCTGCTGTTCCATGCGGAACCTGATCGCATCCAGCGGGTCGGGGGCAGTGATGGGGTAATGCTTGGCCTCATAGGCTTCAATCAGCGTGACCAAAGCCTCAAAGTGGGCGCCGGCGTCGCTTTTCACCGCAGGTTCATTGTCAAAGTAGGGCTCAACCAAACGCAGTGCGGCCTGGTAGTCGGCTTTCGTGCGAATCGGATGAATAACGTAACTGCTCTTTTTCATGACTGGATCTCCACTTTGGATGCCTCGATGGCGTCGTATTGCGCGTGCGTGCCGACAAACATGATGTACACAGCAGCAAAACGGTAGGCTACCGCCACCACCAAACGGTAGTCGTTGCCTTTGATATTGAACACCACCCGGTTGCTGGCCATAAAGCTGGCGCTGGCGTAACGAAGCTTGATGTCCTGCGGGGTTTTCCATTGCGAATGGCTGGCGTCTTCAAACCAGGTCTGTAATGCCTGTCTGGCGGCCGGATGCTTGGCCCAGAACTCCACCAGCGTCGCTTTTGAAATAATCCGCATGCGCTGATTTTAGTCCCAAAATGGGATTATTCCACATCAATGCAAACGAACGCCCCAAGCCCGGCAAAATCCCCGTCAGTCGAACCTGGCAGGGCCAGGTGCAGATGCTGCAGGAGCAGATCGAGGCGATGCAGGAAGAGCCGCTGCGGGTGTGAAGCGCGCGGTTCCTGTGGCAAACTGTCGCGATGAACCTTCAAATCAGCTACGCCACGGCGCAAGACACGCACGCTGTGGCGCAAATTCACGTCGATGCGTGGCGTGCCGCCTATGCCGGGATGCTCCCGCCTGCGTACCTGGCAGCGTTGTCGGTGCCGCAGCGCGAAGCGATCTGGCGCCAAGTCATCGATGACAGAGCGACCGACCTGCTGCTGGCTCGGCGCGATGGCGTGGTGCAGGGCTGGCTCCACTTTGGACCGTCGCGTGACGCGGGCGTGCCGACCACCGAAGGGGAGGTGATGGCGCTCTATGTTGCGCCGGCGTCCTGGTCGAGCGGCATTGGCCGCCAACTCTGGTCACGCGCCAAGGACGCCATGGTGCAACAGGGTTATATGACGTGCAGCTTGTGGGTTTTTCCGCAAAATGCGCGAGCCATCAAGTTCTATCGCGCTCTTGGCTTTGCACAAAGTCCGGCGCCCATGCGCGACTTTGACCTGGGCGGACAGGTATGCCAGGAAGTACGCTACGCCTGTCCTATTGACCGCTAGCCAGCGAGTTGGGGAGATACGAGATGCGGCTCTCGGAATACGTGACTTTCGACGCCACGCAGCTCGCGCACTGCGTTGCCGCTGGCGAGGTTTCAGCGCGGGAGCTACTGCAATGCGCGCTGGAACAGTCGGCCCGCACCAACCCCAGCACCAATGCCATTTCGCGGCTGATGCAGGACGAAGCGCAAAGGCAGTTGACGCAAGTCCCACAGGGCGTATTTGCCGGCGTGCCGTTCCTGATCAAGGACGCGGTGCACGATTACGCCGGCGTGCCCACCTCGTACGCCAGCCGGTCGATGCTGCGCTTGACGCCACAGCAGCATTCCTCGGTCGTGCGACGCTACCTGGGTGCCGGGCTGGTGATCTTTGGCAAAACCAACTTGCCCGAGTTCGCGTTGAAGTCGGTCACCGATTCAACTCTGTTTGGGCCCGCCAGCAATCCATGGGACTTGAGCCGCACGCCGGGCGGATCCAGCGGTGGCGCGGCAGCGGCCGTTGCCAGCGGGGTCGTGCCGATGGCCGCCGGCAATGATGGCGGTGGCTCGATACGCATACCCGCGTCCTATTGCGGCCTGTTCGGGCTGCGACCGTCGCGTGGCAGGGTTTCTTCCGGCCCCGCCATGGCCGAGGTCTGGAGTGGCGCCTCCAGCGAAGGCGTCATTTCGCGCAGCGTGCGCGACAGTGCCCGGGCACTGGACCTGTTGCAGGGCGCAGAACCCGGTGACCCGTTTGATATCGCAGCACCGCCAACGTCGTATGAAGAAGCGCTGCAACGCGAGCCCGGCCGGCTGCGCATCGGTTTTTGCACCGAGTCGCCAATTGGCAGCGCGGTCCATGGCGAGGCCGTGGCGGCCGTGACCGACGCGGCGCAACTGCTGCAGTCGCTCGGCCATGAGGTTGAGCAGGCCGCACCCGCAGTGGACGGCGGCGCCCTGTCGATGAGCTACCTGACCATGTACTTCGGACACGTTGGCGCGGCCGTGCAAAAGGCGCGCGCCGCCGGTGCCAGCTCGGGCGAGTTCGAGTTGCTCACGCGCATCCTGGCCACCCTGGGGCAAACGACATCGAGCGCGGCGTTTGTGCGCGAGCTCGCAGCCTGGAACGACTACGCGCGCGCCCTGGCAGCGTTTCACGCCAGGTTCGACCTGCTGCTCACGCCGACGGTGGCAAGCCCTGCTCCAACGCATGGCGCCGGCGACCTGCCCCAGGCTCAGCAGTGGGTATTGACGGCGCTTGATCGCATGGGGCTGATCCGGGCGCTGGCCGGCGCCGGGCTGCTCGACGGCGTGGTCCGGCAAATCGCCAAAGACAGCCTGGCCTTTGTGCCGTTCACCCAGTTGGCGAACCTGACGGGAACCCCGGCGATGTCGGTCCCGCTTTACTGGAGCGCCGATGGCCTGCCGATGGGCGTGCAGTTTGTTGCAGGGTTTGGCCGGGAAGACCAGTTGTTGCAACTGGCCCGGCAACTCGAGCAAGCGCGTCCCTGGATGACGCGCCAGCCCGCGCTGGTGCTCAGCCGGGGGTGATTACTTCCCGTTAATCCCCAGCAACTCGACTTCAAACAGCAGCGTTGCGTTTGGTGGAATGACCCCGCCGGCGCCGCGCTCGCCATAGGCGATGGACGGCGGGCAGGTCAGCTTGGCTTTGCCGCCGACCTTCATGCGCTGCACGCCTTCGGTCCAGCATTTGATGACGCCGCCGAGCGGGAACTCGGCCGCTTCCTTGCGCGCGTACGAGCTGTCGAACTCCTTGCCGTCCGGCAAGGTACCGCGGTAGTGCACCTTGACGCGGTCGCTGGCGAGCGGGCTGGCGCCGCTGCCGTCCTTGAGCGAGCGGTACACGAGTCCGCTGGCGCTGACGACGGCGCCGGGTTCCTTGGCGGCCGCCTCGGTGACGGCGTTTTGCGCCCAGGCAGTGGGCAGGATTGCCAGCGTGCAGGCGAGCGCTGCGATTGGAAACAAAGTTTTCATGGGAACATGACAGGGAGTTGAAGGTGGAGCGCCATTGTCGCAGCCTTGGCTGCGCGCGGCGTCCCTGTCGCGCCACCCCGGGGCAGGCACCTCAACTCGATGGCTTGGCGCCGCGCCTGTTGCTGGCCGGACGGTTGTTGCGCTGCGCCTGGCCGGTGGGTTGACGCTGCTCGCCAGCGAGCTTGTTCCAGCCGTGGCGGTGCAGCAGGTTATAGACGGATGCCTGCGCCACCGTGCGCCCAAGGCGCTGTTCCAGCGCCACCTTGAGCTCACTCACGACGAGCCGGCCACCGCTGGCGGAGTGCGCCAGAAATGGCGCCAGGAACTCGCGCTCGTCTTGCAGACTCATGTTCTGGCGTTGACGCCCGCCAGCGGCGCCAGCGCCAGCGACCAACTGGCCCTGTATGAAGCGCCGGCGCAATTGACATACCCAACCGCGCGACACGCCCATCACCTGCGCCGTGTCTTCCAGGCTCAAACCGTAGTCCAGCGGCAACACCACTGCCTGGGCCTGGCGAAGTTGCTCCGGCGTCTCGGCCGCCACCACGGCAGCACGGGCATTTTTCAAGACTTCATCGTCGCCGCTGGCAGGTCGTGACATGACTGGCTCCACCTGTGTAGATGGAACCGGATTATGACACTCATGAATTGGAAAGTTGCGCCCGCACTGCCAGGCTGGCGCATTCCATGGCACAAAAACAACGCCGCGCACGGAGCGCGCACAACGCCGTTAGCGCACGGCGCCCTTGAACATGTCAAGCAGACCCCCGAGCGCCCCGCCCTCTTCCACCGTGCCGTTGGGCGTGAGCTTGTCCACCACCTGGGGTAGCAACTCGGCGAGTTGGCCCGACGCCTGCTCCGGCGACATGCCCAGCTTGCGTGCGATCTCCTGCACCTGCGCGCTGCCAATAACGCCCTGCAACTGCTCGGGCGAGATCGGCAGGTTTTGTCCGGTGCCAACCCAGGACGCAACGACGCCGCCGAGGCCGTTTTGCTCAAATGTCTTGATCAGGCCGGCGAGGCCGCCGGTTTGCGGGTTGTTGATCAAGCCGCCCATCGCGTCGATCAAACCACCATACGCACTCTGGCCTGAGCCGCCGGACGAACCCAGCACCTGACCCACGATTGAATTCAGTAGTCCCATACCCTGCTCCTGAGTACAAACAAGGCTGAATTATGCGTGAGCCCGCGTAACTTCGCTGGCCCCGGGATCGACGCAGCGCGTGCCCAGCCGGGTAACCGCTCAGTCTTTCTTGCCACCCAAGACCAGCAGCAGACCACCGGCCACAACGGCTGCGATGCTGGCCCACAGCGGGAAATCGACCGACTTCTGTTCTTTGGCGGTGATTTCCATGGGCCCGAGTTTGACCACCGTGGTGTCCTTGGTGTAGTTGAAACCGCCATAGGCCAGCCCGAGCACGCCAGCAACTATTAGGGCGATGGCTACCAGTCTGATTGAGTTCATAGTGTGGCTTCCGATAGTCGGCCCAGACACCCGTTCGCCGGCGGCGCGCGGGTTGGGCTCAATGACTGCAGCAAAGCGTAGCGGGCCTGCGTCAGGGCGTCCGTGCGTCAGCGCACGAAGCGGCGCGTCGCATCCCAGTCTGCGCGCCACGCGGCAGTCAGCATCTGCTGCTGCCGCGCTGGCGGCGGCAGGGACACGGCGCCCGCCAGTCTTGTCGCCGCGCAATATCTGTGGCGCCTATGTGGGGTGGCCCACATACACACAGGCCAAAGCCTGTTAAGGTTGACCTGCCCTGAGCAGGCGCGCCGTCATGCAACGCTGCGGTCGTACCTCTGGTTGGGTAACAGATTCACCGTCGGGTTGCAGTTCTTCGTCTGCACCATGGCGCGCCCGGTTTCACATTTAGTCAGGGTCTCAATTGATACTTACAAAAAAGAACGCCTCGGTCGAGCGATTGATCCTGACTGGTTTCGCGCTAACGCTAGCGGTTTTGCTGCTGGTGGGCACCTTGGCATGGAATATCGCGACGCCGCTGACGCCGTTCAAGTCGGTTGACCACACGCGCCAGGTGATGGCCACGCTCGGCGAGCTGCGCTCACTGATGGAGCAGGCAGAAAACCGCCAATGGGCCTATTTTCTGAGCAAAGACAAGAAGTTTCTTGTGCAGCGCGACAGCGCCGTGGGCGCCATCAAGCCGGCCATCGGGCGGCTGGCGGCGCTGACAATAGACAACAACTCGCAGCAGCAGCACGTCAGCGAGCTGCAAGTCGCCCTCGATCAGCGAACCCGCCTGTTGCGCGAGAACCAGGCGCTGTTTGACAGCCAGGGCGTCAACGCCACCCCTCTGTTGTTTAACGCCGGCCTGGAGGCGTCGCAGGCGGTGCTCGCAATCATTCAGGAGGCCGGCGATCAAGAACGCGCCTTGCTTGAAACGCGCCAAGAGGCCGAATCATCACAGCTGCGCATCATCGTCATCAGCATCTTTGCGCTGCTGGTGTTTCTGGCGCTGCTCGGTGTGCGAATCCGGCGCGCGATGCGTAGCCGTGTCGCAGACGACCAGGTAGCGCAAGAGGTGCGCCAGACCCTGCTCAAAACCGGTCCTCTGCAGGACGCCATCTTCAACAGCGCCAATTTCTCCAGCATCGCGACCGACGCGCAGGGCGTGATCCAGATTTTCAACGTCGGCGCCGAACGCATGCTCGGCTACAAGGCCGACGAAGTGGTGGACAAGATCACGCCGGCCGGCATTTCCGATGCCGCCGAAGTGGTGGCGCGCGCCGCCGCGCTGAGTCTTGAACTCAATACCCCGATCACGCCCGGCTTTGAAGCGCTGGTGTTCAAGGCCTCACGCGGCATTGAAGACATTTACGAGCTGACCTATATCCGCAAGGACGGCAGCCGCTTCCCCGCCATTGTGTCGGTCACCGCGCTGCGTGATGAGCTGGGCAAAGTTATCGGCTACCTGCTGATCGGCACCGACAACACGGCGCGCAAGGCGGCCGAAGAAGCGCTGCTGCGCGCCGGCGCTTTGCAAAATGCGATTTTCAACAGCGCCAATTTCTCCAGCATCGCGACCGACGCGCCGGGCGTGATCCAGATTTTCAACGTCGGCGCCGAACGCATGCTCGGCTACAAGGCCGACGAAGTGGTGGACAAGATCACGCCGGCCGGCACGTCCGATGCGGCCGAAGTGGTGGCGCGCGCCGCCGCGCTGAGTCTTGAACTCAATACCCCGATCACGCCCGGCTTTGAAGCGCTGGTGTTCAAGGCCTCGCGCGGCATTGAAGACATTTACGAGCTGACCTATATCCGCAAGGACGGCAGCCGCTTCCCGGCCATTGTGTCGGTCACCGCGCTGCGCGACGAGCAGGAAAAAGTGATCGGCTACCTGCTGATCGGCACCGACAACACGGCGCGCAAACAGGTCGAGGCCGAG
>JANNUE010000321.1:0-7594 GCA_031394895.1 Betaproteobacteria bacterium | reverse complement strand
CGGCAAGAACGCGATGGTCTGCCTGCGCGAGCCCTCGCTCGGCCCCGTGTTTGGCATGAAGGGCGGCGCGGCCGGCGGCGGCTACGCGCAGGTGATGCCGATGGAAGACATCAACCTGCATTTCACCGGCGACTTCAACGCGATTGCACTGGCCAACAACCTTCTTGCGGCGCTGATTGACAACCATATTCATCATGGCAACGCGCTCAATATTGATTCGCGCAGAATCACCTGGAAGCGCGTGATCGACATGAATGACCGCTCATTGCGCGAAATCACCGTGTCGCTCGGCGGCCCGAACAACGGCTTCCCGCGCGAGGACGGGTTCGACATCGTGGTGGCCAGCGAGGTGATGGCGATCTTCTGTCTGGCGACCTCACTGGAAGACCTGAAGAATCGGCTCGGCAAGATTGTCGTCGCCTACACGCGCGATCTCAAGCCGGTGCTGGCGCGCGACCTGAACGCGCAGGGAGCCATGACGGTGCTGCTCAAGGAGGCGATCAAGCCGAACCTGGTGCAAACGCTGGAGCACAACCCGGCCGTGCTGCATGGCGGTCCGTTTGGCAATATCGCGCACGGCTGCAACTCGGTGATTGCGACCCAACTGGCGCTCAAAATGGCCGACTATGTGGTGACCGAGGCCGGCTTTGGCGCCGACCTGGGCGCCGAGAAGTTCATCGACATCAAGTGCCGCAAGTCCGGCATCCGCCCCGCGGCCGTGGTCATCGTTGCGACGCTGCGCGCGCTCAAGTTCCACGGCGGTGTCGATGTCAAGGAGTTGAACCAGGAAAACCTGGCGGCGTTGGAGAAGGGCATCGCCAACCTGGAGCGCCACGTCAACAACGTGCGCAACGAGTTCGGCCTGCCTTGCGTCGTCGCGATCAACCAGTTCACGTTCGATACCGCAGCCGAGATCGCTTTGCTGAAGAAGAAGATGGCGCATCACCAGGTCAAGGTGGTGCTGGCCAGTCACTGGGCGAACGGTGGCAAGGGCGCCGAAGAACTGGCGCACGAAGTGGTGCGCCTGATCGACGAAGTGCCGAGCGACTTCAAGTTCGTCTATGAAGACGAGCTGCCGTTGTGGGACAAGGTCAATGCCGTCGCCAGGAAGATTTACGGCGCCAGCGAAGTGACTGCCGACTCGAAAGTGCGCGCGCAGATCAAGAAGCTGCAATCCGATGGCTATGGGCACTATCCGGTTTGCATTGCGAAAACGCAGTATTCGTTTTCCACCGATCCGGCCCTGCACGGCGCGCCATCCGGGCATTCGCTCAATATCCGCGAGGTGCGGCTGTCGGCCGGCGCCGAATTCGTCATCATGATTTGTGGCGACATCATGACCATGCCGGGGCTGCCCAAAGTGCCCTCGTCCGACAAGATCGACATTGCCGCCGATGGCAGGGTGGTCGGCCTGTTCTGACCGCCAGCCCGCGCCGTCGGCGACCTGCCGGGCCAGGGCGGCTAGAGCGGCGGGCTGACCGCTTCCATCGCGTGCCCGGCCTGCTGGTCGGCGTGGTAGCTCGAACGTACCATGGCGCCGACGGCTGCGTGCTTGAAGCCCATCTCGTAAGCCTTTGACTCGAACATTTTGAAGATGTCGGGGTGCACGTAACGCTTGACGTTCAGATGCGCGCTTGACGGCGCCAGATACTGGCCGATGGTCAGCATTTCGATGCCGTGCTGGCGCATGTCTTGCATCACCTCCAGAATCTCGTCATCGGTTTCGCCCAGGCCCACCATCAGGCCGCTCTTGGTCGGGATATGGGGCAACGCGGCCTTGAATTTCTTCAGCAGGTTGAGCGAGAACTGGTAGTCGGCGCCGGGCCGTGCCTCTTTGTACAGGCGCGGGATCGTCTCCAGATTGTGGTTCATCACATCGGGCGGCGCCGCTTTCAGGATTTCCAGCGCGCGGTCGTCGCGACCACGGAAATCAGGCACCAGAATTTCAATCTGCGTCATTGGGGACAACGCGCGTATCTGGGTGATGCAGTCAACAAAGTGCTGGCTGCCGCCGTCGCGCAGATCGTCGCGGTCAACGCTGGTGATCACAACATATTTCAGTTTCAACTGCGCGATCGTGCGCGCAAGGTTGGCCGGCTCATTGACATCGAGCGGGTCGGGACGGCCGTGGCCGACGTCGCAGAACGGGCAGCGCCGCGTGCATTTGTCGCCCATGATCATGAACGTGGCCGTGCCCTGTCCGAAGCACTCGCCGATGTTCGGGCAGGACGCCTCTTCGCACACCGTCACCAGCTTGTTGGCGCGCAGCACGTCCTTTATTTCGTAAAAGCGCGTGCTGGGTGAGCCGGCTCGCACACGGATCCAGTCGGGCTTCTTCAGCACCTCGCCCTGGCTCACCTTGATCGGGATGCGCGACAGCTTGGCCGCAGCCTTTTGTTTGGCTGACGGATCGTAGTTCTGCTGTGACTGTGCTTCGCGCACCGTGGGGTTGGCTGCGGGGTCGTCGGTGCGGTGGCTCATGGTCGGTAGAAGGCGTTCACGGCGGCCTCAGGGCGCCAGATGGGTTGCGAGCTTGTGGCCCAGGACGTCGGCAGCTTCGCTCCAGCCGACGGATACGCCCATTGTAGAAAGGTCCACCGTTTGCAAGCCCGTGTAGCCACAGGGGTTGATACGCGAGTAGGGTTCCAGGTCCATCGCGACGTTGAGAGCGACGCCGTGGTAAGTGCAGTTGCGGCTGACCTTGATGCCCAGCGCCGCGATTTTGCCTAGACCAGAAAAATTGGGGTCGGATCCGGCCGCGAAGCGCAACGGCTCAGACCCCTTTTTTTCTGGTGACCCCAATTCCGAAGCGCGGACCACTTTCTTCGGTCGTTGCTCCAACACGGCGTGAGAAAACGGGTCGTCCAGTCGCACGTAAATGCCGGGTGCGCCAGCAACCCGGTGCCCGGTGACACCAAAATGCGCCAGTGTGCGGATCACGGCCTCCTCGATCCGATAGACATATTCCTTGATGAAGTAGCCGGCACGCTTGAGGTCCATCAGCGGATAGGCCACCACCTGGCCAGGGCCGTGATAGGTGACCTGTCCGCCCCGGTTGCTTTGCACCACCGGAATGTTGCCTGGGTCGAAAACGTGTTCGGCCTTGCCGGCCAGCCCCTGGGTAAATACTGGCGGGTGCTCGCAAATCCACAGTTCATCGGCGGTCTGTGCAGTGCGCGCGGCGGTGAAGGCCTGCATTGCTGCGTAGGTTGGCAGGTACTCGACGCGGCCAAGATGTTGCGGAGACATGGCTGCGCCGCCTTACAGCACCACTTTCACCATCGGGTGCGTTGACAGCGCCTGATACAGCGCGTCGAGCTGCGCGCGGCTGGTGGCGGTAACGGTGATGGTGACACCCAGATACTTGCCGCCCTTGCTCTCGCGCAATTCGATCGTCGTGGCATCAAACGCGGGGTCGAACTGGCGCGCAATCAGCGTGATGGCCTGCACCAGGCCGTCCGCCTTGGTGCCCATCACCTTGATCGGAAACTGTGACGGGTATTCGATCAGCGATTCGGCCGGCGCTGTCACTGCGTCTGGCCTTCGAGCGCTTGCGCTTTGACCTGCTGATAGCCAGCGTACAACCGGGCATAGACCGGCCCCGGCCGTCCGTTGCCAACCGCTTTGCCGTCCAGCGTGGTGACCGCCAGAACTTCCTTGGTGGCCGAGGTCAGCAGCACTTCGTCGGCCTGAAATACCTCGTCGCGGCTGATGCGGCGCAGCTCAAAGCCAATTCCGTTGCTGCGGCACAGTTCTTCGATCAGGCCGTAACGCACGCCTTCGAGCACCAGATTGTCTTTTGGCGTGCCAAGCACTTTGCCGCCCTTGACGATCCAGACGTTGCTGGCGGCGGCTTCACTCAGGAAGCCACGGCGAAACATGACGGTCTCTACGGCGCCGGCGTCAAAGCTGATCTGGCGTGCAAACACCGACCCGAGCAGACTGGTGCTCTTGATGTGGGCCTTTTCCCAGCGGAAATCGTCCGCTGTGACGCAGGCCACGCCCTGGCTGCGCTGCGCCGGGCTGGGCAGGTTCATCACATTCGTCATGACAAAAACGGTCGGCGTGATGTCGTTCGGCATCACGTGGTCGCGCATCGCCACACCTCGGGTGACCTGGATGTAGACCAACTGGTCGGTGCTTTCCGGTTTGTCGCCTTTAGCCCGCGCGTAGCTCGCCACCAGTTTGAGCGCAATATCGGCCCAGCGCGCCGGCGTGAGCGGGTTCTTCATGCGCAGCTCTTTCAGGCTGCGCTCCAGTCGGGCCATGTGCTGGTCGAAGCGGAATAGTTGGCCGGCATAGACCGGCACCACTTCATAGACGCCGTCGCCAAAAATGAAGCCGCGGTCCATGACGCTGATTTTGGCGTTGGGCAGTTCGGTAAATTCGCCGTTGAGGTAGCAGGGCAGTGGGGGTAAGGTGTTCATGGGCGGATTATGCCGGTGTCACTGCAACGGCTTTCTTGATCCTTGCCGAGTTGATCTTCGTCAACACAATATGACAAGAATCCAGAGCCATCTCCGTATAATGCAGGGCTTTGCGGCAGTTGGCGCGTTGTAACCTGGGTGTAATTTGAGATGCAGATAATCGCTCCGGTTTCGGATTTTGACGACGATGAGTCCGAACAGCCGGTGTCCAAACCCCTGACTCGTGACGAAGCACAAGCGCTGCGCCAACGACTGCCTGAGGTATCGCCCTGGCGGGTGGTGGGCTGGCAGGCCATGGTGGGGCTGCTGGTGGCTTTGGTGGCCTGGGCTCTGACGCAGAATTCGGCAATGGCCTGGTCGGCCGGTTACGGCGCGCTGGCCGTGGTGTTGCCGGCGTGCGTGTTTGCGCACGGTCTGGCGCGCCAGCGCCAGGCGGCCAATGCGGGTGCTGCGTTGGCCGGGTTTTTTGTGTGGGAAATGGTCAAGATTGCCTTGACGATGGCGATGCTGGTCGCCGCGCCGAGGCTGATCTTGCATTTGAACTGGCTGGCGCTGCTGGCCGGCTTTGTGTTGACGATGAAGGTGTTCTGGGTGGCCGTGTGGTTGCGCCCGGCACGCAAAGATTCTGTCGGTAAGAATTGATTAATTGGTGAACTATGGCTGCTGCTGAACACGCTGGATCGAATGGCCCGACGGCTGGAGAATACATCCAGCATCACCTGCATCATTTGCAGAAAAACTTCTCTTTTGAAAACGCCGAGCAACACAGCATTGTCGATTTCAGCGTTTTCAATCTTGACTCACTGGTCTATGCCATCTTGCTGGGCTCGATTGCCTGTTATGTGTTGTGGCGCGCGGCCAGCAAGGCGACCTCTGGCGTGCCGGGGCGTTTCCAGGCGGCAATTGAAATTCTGGCCGAGATGGTGGACAGCCAGGCCAAGGGCGTGATCCACAACGCCACCAGCCGCAAAGTGGTTGCGCCGTTGGCGCTGACAGTGTTCGTCTGGATCTTCCTGATGAACGCGATGGACATGCTGCCGGTCGATGCTCTGCCCGCCCTGTGGCATGGCGTCGGGCCAGCCATTGGTTTCAAGGATTACATGCGTGTCGTGCCGACCGCCGATCTGTCAACGACATTCGGCATGTCGGTCAGCGTGCTGCTGGTTTGCATTTTCTACAATATCAAGATCAAGGGTCTGGGTGGCTGGGTGCACGAGCTGGTGGCGGCGCCGTTTGGTGACCGGGTCTTTTTGTATCCCATCAATTTGCTGATGCAGTTGATCGAGTTTGCCGCCAAGACCGTGTCACACGGGATGCGGCTGTTTGGCAACATGTTTGCCGGTGAGCTGATTTTCATGCTGATCGCCCTGATGGGTGGCGCATGGGCCTGGCAACTCAATCCGCTGACCGGCGGCTTCTGGCTGGGATTCGGGCATGTGGTGGCTGGAACTATCTGGACCTTGTTCCACATTCTGGTGATCACGCTGCAAGCCTTCATCTTCATGATGTTGACGTTGATTTATGTGGGGCAGGCCCACGAATCGCACTAACGGTTTCGTTTCTTTTTCTTTTTTTTATTTTCTGTACTTTTTAGGAGCAATCATGGAAAACATTCTTGGCCTCGTCGCACTGGCTTGCGGGATCATTGTTGGTTTGGGCGCAATGGGCGCATCCATCGGCATCGCGCTGATGGGCGGCAAGTTCCTCGAGGCCTCGGCGCGTCAGCCAGAACTGATGAATGAGCTGCAGGTCAAGATGTTCATCTTGGCCGGTCTGATCGACGCCGCTTACCTGATCGGTGTGGCGATTGCCCTGCTGTTTGCGTTCGCCAAGCCGTTCGCGATCTGATTTTGACCAAGCTTTCACGCTCGAAAGGGAAGAAGCTGTGAACATCAATTCAAGCCTGTTCCTGCAGGCCATCGTTTTTGCGATCCTGGTCTGGTTCACGATGAAGTTCGTGTGGCCTCCGATCACAACAGCGCTGGACGAGCGGGCACAGAAAATATCGGACGGGTTGGCGGCGGCTGACAAAGCCAAGTCGGAACTTGCCAGCGCCAACCAGCGCGTGGAAGCCGAACTAGCCACCTCGCGCACCGAAACTGCGGCGCGTCTGGCGGATGCCGACCGGCGCGGCCAGTCGATTGTTGACGAAGCCAAGGCCAAAGCTGCCGCAGAAGGCAACAAGATCATTGCGGCAGCCAGGGTTGAGGCCGAACAGCAAAGCATCAAGGTGCGTGACGCCTTGCGCGAGCAGGTTGCCGTGCTGGCGGTCAAGGGCGCCGAGCAGATTCTGCGCCGGGAAGTCAACGCCAGCGTCCATGCTGATTTGCTTGGCCGACTGAAGACCGAGTTGTAACATGGCTGAACTTGCCACCATTGCCCGGCCTTACGCCGAGGCCTTGTTCAAGGCTTCGCTGACTGATCTGGGCGCTGCTGCGGTCTGGGTTGAGGCGTTACAGGAAATTGCCAGCAGTGCGCAATTGCTGCAATTCGCCGACAACCCCAACGTCACGGCCAATCAGGTGTTTGATGTGATTGCCGGCGTCGCCCCAGCGGCGTTGCCGGAGATGGCAAAGAACTTCCTGCGCACCGTGATCGAGAATGGTCGCTTGAATGCCTTGCCGGAAATTGCCGCGCAGTTTCGCGTTATGAAAAACAACCAGGGCGGATCAAGAGACGCGGTTGTGTACAGCGCATTCGCGATCGACGACGCGGCGCTGGCTGACCTGACGGCCACGCTGGAAAAGCGCTTCGCCCGCAAGCTCAATGTGACGGTTGAACTGCAGCCGGAGTTGATCGGCGGCGTGCGCGTGGTGGTAGGCGACGAGGTACTTGACTCTTCTGTCAAAGCCCGTCTGGAACAAATGAAAGTGGCTTTGTCAGCCTGAGGCCCGTGCCCAGCTTGTCAGACTAATTAAAGAAAGAAGGAAAGAGTCATGCAACTCAATCCCGCAGAGATTTCCGAACTGATCAAGAGTCGTATTGAAGGCCTGTCCGCCAGCGCCAACATTCGCAATCAGGGTACCGTCGTGTCGGTCACCGACGGCATTTGCCGCATCCACGGCTTGTCCGACGTGATGCAGGGCGAAATGCTGGAAATCCCGGCCGGCAGCGATGGTTTGCCGACCTACGGTCTGGCGCTGAACCTGGAGCGTGACTCGGTCGGC
>JANNUE010000111.1:0-3580 GCA_031394895.1 Betaproteobacteria bacterium | reverse complement strand
CGACGCATTCACGGCGACTTTGTTTACGACAGCCAAAGCACGCAGGTTAATACGCCGGTCCGCACGGCGCTGGCCCAGCGCAAGGGGGTGTGCCAGGATTTTGCCCACATCATGATTGCCAGTCTGCGCGCCATGGGCGTTGCGGCGCGCTACGTGAGCGGCTACCTGTTGACGCAGACGGCGCCGGGAGAGATCAAGCTCATTGGCAGTGACGCCTCGCACGCCTGGGTGTCGGTGTACCTGCCCGATCTGCCACCGCAACAACGCTGGTGTGATCTGGACCCGACCAACAACCGCGCTGGCTGGCATGCGCCTGGCGCGGACTACGTCACACTGGCCATCGGTCGCGATTTCTCAGATGTGTCGCCGCTGCGCGGTGTCATCCAGGGCAGTGCCAGCCATACGCTGAGTGTCGGCGTGACGGTCGAGCCGGTGGATGCAGACGACACCGGGTGGGCGGCAGCAGCGCCAAGCTAAGTTTCATTTATTTCATTCAACGCATCAAGGAAACACCATGACCATATATGCCAAACTGGCCGAACTCAACATCACGCTGCCACCGGTCGCCGCTCCGGCCGCCGCCTATGTGCCCTTTGTTCAAACCGGAAATCTGGTTTTTTTGAGCGGCCATATTGCGAAGAAAGACGGCAAGCCGTGGGTCGGACAACTGGGCAAGAACATGAGCACGGCTGAGGGACAGGCGGCGGCCCGCGCCATCGCCATTGACCTGATGGGCACCTTGCACGCCGCAGTTGGCGACCTCAACCGCGTCAAGCGCATCGTCAAGCTGATGTCGCTGGTCAATTCGACTGGCGACTACACCGAACAGCACCTGGTCACCAACGGCGCCAGCGAACTGATCGGTCAGGTCTTTGGCGCCAACGGCGCCCATGCCCGCAGCGCCTTTGGCGTGGCGCAAATTCCGCTCGGCGCCTGTGTGGAGATTGAGATGATTGCGGAACTGGCGTAGGGAGCAAGATGCAGTCGGTCGCCGTTGCCGGTCGGCAATCAGGCAGCAAGCGCAAGTGACTTCAACGGTGCGATAGTCTTCAAAATTGACGCCGTGGCAGTTTTTTCAGCCTTCCTGAGGGCATAGACCATCATGTTGAAATACCTCATTGCCTGGTTCGTCATGCTGCTGGTGTCCATCGCCAACGGTGGTGTGCGCGATCTGACCTACGGCCGGCATGTCAAGGAACTCGCCGCCCATCAAATCTCCACGCTCACCAGCGTTGTCTTGTTGGGAATCGTTATCTGGGCCTTTGTGCGGCTGTATCCGCCGGCGTCCGGCCGGCAGGCACTTGCCATCGGAGTGTCGTGGATGGCGCTGACGATCGCCTTCGAGTTTGTGTTCTTCCATTTTGTCGGTGGTCACTCCTGGTCTGAGTTGTTCGCCAACTACAACATCCTGAAGGGCCGGGTTTGGGTGCTTGTCGTTGCCTGGCTGGCGGTCGCACCCTATGTCTTCTTCCGGCTGCGCTGAGCGTGCACATCTGGTCGGTGTTCTTCAACCGCGCCACCGCGCCAGCACGTGCTCGGCGGCAATCAGGTCGAGTGACGCAAAGCCAACCGACTTGAAGACCGTAATGTCTTGATCGCTGGCGCGCCAGGGCAACGCGGGCTGTGCGGCTAGTTCGGCCAATTCAGCGCGCACGTCGGACGCGACGATCAAGCCCTGCGCCATGGCTTGCCACACTTCGCCTCCTTTTTCAAGCACACCCTGGCGGGTGTCGGCAAACAACCGGGCCCGCGGCAGCAGTGCAGGTTCGACCTCGGCCATGTTCGGCGTGAACGCGCCGATCAGGCCCAGATGGGTGCCGGGCCGGACCCATTCGCTGCGGATAAAGGGCTGCGTCGCCGTCGTCACTGCGGCGATCACCTCCGCTTGCTCCACGGTGGAGCGCAAATCGTCACTGGCGCGCGCGGCAATGCCCTGGCTGGCGAGTTCGTCCACCACCTTCTGCGCGCGCTCCACGCTACGGCCCCAAATAACAATGTCCTGTAACGACAGCACACTGGCATGCGCGATCGCCATGTGCGCAGACAAGGCGCCGGTGCCCAGCACCGCCAGCGTGCGGCTGTTCTTGCGCGCCAGAATTTGCGCCGCCAGCGCAGCAGCGGCGGCGGTGCGGCGCAACGTCAACTCGGTTCCGTCGAGCACCGCCACCGGGCTGCCGTCGTCACACGACAGCATCACATAGACCGCCGAGACGGCCGGCTTGCCGCGCGCATTATTGCCCGGCCAGATCGACACCATCTTCACGCCCATCAGCCCACCAGACTTCCAGGCCGGCATGATTAGCACCGCGCTGTCGTCGTGGTTCGGCGCGTAATGGCTGCGCGGCGGCGACTCAATCGGCAGTTGCAGACCACTCGCCAGCGCTGCGATCAGCTGCGCATAGGGCGCCAGGCGCGCGACTGCTGCCTGGTCAATAAAATCCACGCCACACACCTTTACACATCGAACTTGACACCCTGCGCCAGCGGCAGCTCGTTGGAATAATTGACCGTGTTGGTAGCGCGGCGCATATAGGCGCGCCAGGCGTCGGAGCCCGACTCGCGGCCACCGCCAGTGTCTTTCTCGCCACCGAAAGCGCCGCCAATTTCCGCGCCTGATGTGCCGATATTGACGTTGGCAATGCCGCAGTCTGAGCCCGCAGTGCTGAGGAATAGTTCCGCCTCGCGCAAATTGAGCGTGAAGATGGCCGAGGACAGACCTTGTGGCACGTCGTTTTGCATCTCGATCGCATCCTGGAATTTGTCGTAGCTCATCACGTAGAGAATGGGCGCGAAGGTCTCGTTGCACACAACCCCGGTTTGCCCCGGCATTTCCACAATCGCCGGCTTCACGTACCAGGCATCGGGGTACGCATCCTGCAACACACGCTCGCCGCCAAACACCTGCCCGCCCTGCGCGCGCGCTTGCGCCAGCGCGCTTTGCATGGCGTCGAAGCTAACCTGGTCAATCAGGGGACCGATCAGCGTACCGGTGCTCAGCGGACTGCCAATTTGCAGCGCTTGATAGGACTTCTTGAGTCGCGCCACCAGCTCCTGGCGAATACTTTCGTGAACAATCAGCCGGCGCGTGCTGGTGCAGCGCTGGCCGGCGGTGCCGACTGCGGCAAACACGATGCCGCGCAGCGCCAGGTCCAGATCGGCCGACGGCGCCACGATGACTGCGTTGTTGCCGCCGAGTTCGAGCAGACTGCGCCCAAAGCGCTGCGCCACGCGAGGCCCGGCGGCGCGTCCCATGCGCGTGCTGCCAGTGGCGGACAGCAGCGCCACGCGCGGGTGGTCAACCAGCGCTTCGCCGGCGTCGCGACCACCGATGACCAGTTGCGACAGATGTTGCGGCGCCTGGCCACCGTTGCTGTTGAAGCGCTGCGCGGCGCGCTCAAACAGAGCCTGACACGCCAGCGCGGTCAATGGTGTCTTCTCCGACGGCTTCCAGACCACAGCGTCGCCGCACACCAGCGCCAGTGCCGCGTTCCACGACCACACGGCTACGGGGAAGTTGAAGGCGCTGATGACCCCCACCACGCCCAGCGGATGCCAGCTTTCCATCATGCGGTGGCCGGGC
>JANNUE010000311.1:0-4614 GCA_031394895.1 Betaproteobacteria bacterium | reverse complement strand
CGGCAAGACCTGGTATTTCCTGACCGCCGACTACGCCTTCGGCGCGGCGCTGCAGAACGACACCAGCAATGTCGTCAAGGCGGCTGGCGGCACGATCGTCGGCTCGGTCAAGCACCCGCTGTCGGCGAGCGACTTCTCGTCGTTCATGCTGCAGGCGCAGTCAAGCAAGGCACAGATCCTGGGCATGGCCAACGCCGGTGGCGACACGATCAATACGATCAAGGCGGCCAACGAGTTCGGCATCACCAAGACGATGAAGCTCGCCGGTCTGCTGGTCTTCATCAATGACATCCACTCGCTCGGGCTAAAGACGACCCAGGGCATGTACCTGACCGACAGTTGGTACTGGAACCAGAACGCCGAGACGCGCACCTGGGGCCGGCGCTTCTTCGACAAGTTCAAGCGCATGCCATCGTCGGTTCAGGCCGGCGACTATTCGGCGGCCCTGCAGTACCTGAAGGCGGTCAAGGCAACCGGCACCGACGACGCCGACAAGGTGCTGACCCAGATGCGCAAGACGCCGATCAACGACGTCTTCGCCAAGGGTGGCTTCATCCGCGCCGACGGACGCATGGTGCACGACATGTACCTGATGCAGGTCAAGACACCCGAGCAGAGCACCGAGCCGTGGGATTACTACAACGTGGTGGAGACCATGAAGGGCGAAGCGGCCTGGACAACCAAGGCCGACTCGAAGTGCACACTCTGGAAGTAACGGTCTGACCGACAGCGCAGCATGGAAATCTTCGGCATCCCCTTGCAGGCCTTTCTGGGCCAGTTGCTTCTCGGGTTGGTCAACGGGTCGTTCTACGCCGTGCTCAGCCTGGGCCTGGCGGTGATCTTCGGCCTGCTGGGGATCGTCAATTTCGCCCATGGTGCGCTGTACATGATCGGCGCCTACGTCGCCTACATGCTGGCCGAGTACCTGTCCATCGGCTTTTGGTGGGCGCTGATCATCGCGCCGCTGGTGGTCGGTGCGCTAGGCGTCGTGATCGAGCGCACACTGCTCAAGCACCTGTACAACATCGATCCGATCTACGGTCTGCTGCTCACCTTCGGTCTATCGCTGATCGCCGAAGGTGTGTTCCGCGACCAATTCGGCGTCTCGGGTCAGCAGTACGCGGTGCCCGAGGCGCTGCAGGGTGCGACCAACCTGGGCTTCATGATTTTGCCCAACTACCGCGGTTTCGTCGTCTTCGCGTCGCTGGCCGTGTGCCTGGCCACCTGGTTCCTGATCGAGCGCACGCGGCTCGGTTCATACCTGCGCGCCGGTACCGAGAACCCCAAGCTGGTGCAGGCCTTTGGCGTCAATGTGCCGATGATGGTGATGCTGACTTACGGCGCCGGTGCCGGCCTGGCCGCGATCGCCGGCGTGCTGGCTGCACCGGTGATCCAGATCACGCCGCTGATGGGCACCAACCTGATCATCGTGGTCTTCGCGGTGGTCGTTATCGGCGGCATGGGCTCGATCCTGGGCTCCATCCTCACCGGCTTGGCGCTCGGCCTCATCGAAGGCCTGACCAAGGTCTTCTACCCCGAGGCGTCGAGTATCGTCGTCTTCGTCATCATGGCCATCGTGTTGATGGTGCGGCCTGCGGGCCTGTTCGGCAAAGAAGCCTGATGAACGCACATCAAGACACCCTGAACCGCCGTGCCCGCTGGGCCTGGGGCGCCGGCCTGGCGCTGCTGCTGGCCGCGCCTTTCATCGGCCTGTACCCGATCTTCATGATGAAGGCGCTGTGCTTTGCCATCTTCGCCTGCGCTTTCAACCTGCTGCTGGGCTACACCGGGCTACTGTCCTTCGGCCACGCGGCCTACCTCGGCGCTTCGGCCTACTTCACCGGCTGGCTGGTGCGTTCGGCCGGTTTCTCGCCCGAGCTGGGCGTGCTGGCGGGCATGCTGGGTGCCGGGCTCATCGGCCTGGTGGTGGGCGCAATCGCCATCCGCCGCCAGGGCATCTACTTCGCAATGGTGACGCTGGCGATGGCGCAGATGGTCTACTTCGTCTGGCTGCAGGCGCCCTTTACCGGCGGCGAAGATGGCCTGCAGGGCGTGCCACGTGGCCTGCTGTTCGGTTTCATCCCGCTGGCCAATGACATCACCATGTACTACGTGGTGCTGGCGGTCTTCGTGGCCGTTTTCCTGGCCATCATCCGCATCGTGCATTCACCCTACGGCCAGGTACTCAAGGCGATTCGCGAAAACGAGCCGCGCGCTGTTTCTCTGGGCTACGACGTTGACCGCTACAAGCTGCTGGCCTTCGTGCTGTCCACCATGCTGGCCGGCCTGGCCGGCTCGCTCAAGACCATAGTGTTGGGCTTTGCCACCTTGTCTGACGCTCACTGGTCACTCTCGGGCGAAGTGGTGTTGATGGCGCTGCTGGGCGGCATGGGCACCTTTGCCGGCCCGGTGATAGGCGCCTTCACCATCATCGGCTTGCAAAACTTCCTGGCCGACCAGGTTGGCGCCTGGATCAACGTCATCATCGGCGCCATCTTCGTCGTTTGCGTCGTCGCGTTCCGGCGCGGCTTTGTCGGCGAGCTCAAGGCGTGGCAGGAGCGGCGCCAGAAGGCGCGCGACGCGCAAGGTTAGATCCGCTCGCCGGCCCATCGCGGTGCGCACCGCTGACGCCGTAGTTTTCTTGACCAGATGGCAGTCTCTGTGAAAAAGATAGCTCTTTGCGGGTTGGTCGCGCTGGCGCTGGCGGGTTGCGGCGGCGGGTCTTCGGGCAGCGCCACAGCACCAGTGGCGACTTCCCTGGCGCCATCGAGCCAGTATGCGCAGCAATGCGCGCCTGACAACCCGTACCGGGGCGACGCATCATCAAGCACGACGCTCGGGTCGCTGACGCTGGAAAAGCGCTGGATCCGCTCCTACTTCGACGAGTCTTATCTCTGGTACGACAGCGTGCCGGCAGTCGATGCCTCCTTGCCCGCCTTTTCGGGTCACATGGCGCTGCTCGATCAGCGCCAGGTGCCGCAAGCGCTGAGCAATTATTTCGAGGCGCTCAAGACCAAACTACTCGCGCCCAGCGGCGCGCCGATGGACCGCTTCAGCTTTACCTATCCGACCAGGGCATGGAACCAGCTCTCGCAGTCGGGCGTGACGCTGGGCTACGGCATTGAATGGCTGGCCTTCAACAGCACGGCGCCGAACCGCTTGTGGCGCGTCGCCATGGTGCAGCCGAATTCACCGGCCGCGATCGCGGGCATCATGCGCGGCGACACTCTCAAGGCCATCGACGGTGTGGACTTTGCCAACGGCAGCGACACCAGCACGCTCAACGCCGCGCTGGCTCCCACCGCCGGCACCAGCCACGCCATGGTGTTCGCACGCAGCGCCAGCGCCGATTTCACGGCAACGCTGGCGGGAGCAGAAGTCGTCATCGACCCGGTGCCGCTGGTGTCCGTCGTGACCGACCCGTTGGGGCGCAAGGTCGGTTACCTGCACTTCACCGACCACATCGCCTCGTCAGAGCTTAAGCTGATCGACGCCGTGCGCTTGCTCAAGGCGGCCAACGTGACGGACCTGGTGCTCGATCTGCGCTACAACGGCGGCGGCTACCTCTACATCGCGAGCGAGCTGGCGTACATGATTGCCGGGCCGAATCGCGTCGCGGGTAAGTTCTTTGAGAAGTTGCAGTACAACGCCCGGCGCAACGCTGACAACGCGCAGCCGCCAACGCCGTTCTTCGACACGTCCTGCGTGCTCGACGCCACCGGTTTCTGCACCCATACGCAGACGCTGCCGACGCTGGATCTGCGGCGCGTGTTCGTGATCGCAACCAGCGACACCTGCTCGGCCAGCGAATCGGTGATCAACGGCTTGCTTGGCGTGGATGTGGATGTGCAGCTTATCGGCAGCCGGACCTGCGGCAAGCCGTACGGCTTCATCGCGCGCGACAACTGCGGCGTGTCGTATTTCCCGATTGAGTTCCGAGGGACCAACTTCAAGGACTTTGGCGACTACCCGGATGGCTTTGCGCCGTCCAGCGCCAGCACCAGCAATACGGATCTGCCAGGTTGTGCGGCGAGCGACGATCTCAATCGGCCGCTTGGCAACACCTCGGAGCGAATGCTCAGTACGGCACTACAACGCGCCGCTTACGGGAGCTGCCCGGCGGGACTGGCGCTGCTCAAACGAGCCCAGCAGCCCGCTCAACCGGTCGCACGGCTGCAGCGCAGCGCGGCGCGCGAGTTGCGCGTGCTGCAGCCACGGGTTCGCGCACCGTGACTTTGACATCACCTTCGTGGTCTGCCTGGCGGCGTTGCGGCGCGTCTTCTTTGGTGAATTGCGGGCCGGGGACGAGCGGCGGCGCAAAGTTCGAGGTTCCTGTCGGGTTACGCCTGCTGGCTAACCCGACCTACAAAGCTAACCCGACCTACGAAGTTAACCCGACCTTGTATCTAGAATTATTGTGCAGTGATTAGCTCTCGCTGCACGAGATGAAGGGAAACTTGTATCCGACCGAACGGCTTTTTGACCTTCGTATGTAGATCAAGCCCTTCACCTCACCTTCACGCCACCACACATAAACTGAACGGTATCCAAGGGCTTTGACCCTGTATGAACAAGGAAAGTTGGCATGTCGGCGGTTGTGATTTTTGAGCTGCT
>JANNUE010000306.1:0-6592 GCA_031394895.1 Betaproteobacteria bacterium | reverse complement strand
CACAAGGTGTACCCGACGCCCAAGGGACCGCTCACCGTGGTCGAGGGCTTCCAGCTCGACATCAAGCGCGGCGAATGTGTGTCGCTGATCGGCCATTCGGGCTGCGGCAAGTCGACGGCGTTGTCCATGTGCGCGGGGCTTACGGATGTGTCCGATGGCGGCATCACGCTCGATGGCCGCGAGATCACGACCGCGGGCCCCGATCGCGGCGTGGTGTTCCAGGCGCCGAACCTGCTGTCCTGGCTCACCGCGCGCCAGAACGTGGCGCTGGGTGTGGACCGCGTCTACCCGCACGCGAGCAGCGCCGAACGTAGCGACATCGTCGACTACTACCTCACGCGCGTCGGGCTTTCCAATTCCCTCGACAAACGCGCCTCTGAAATGTCGAACGGCATGCGCCAGCGCGTAGGGTTAGCGCGCGCCTTTGCGTTGTCCCCCAAGCTTCTGTTGCTCGATGAGCCCTTCGGCATGCTGGACGCGTTGACACGCTGGGACTTGCAGGATGTACGACAAAGTTCGCCAGACTCGTGAACTGCTCGATCGCGGCCTGGATTTGTGCCTGTTGCTGCTCTGCCTCGCTCTCCATCTGAAGCGCGCTGGCCTTGAGTAGTTGGCCCTGCAAGGCACCATGCACTTTAATGCGCAAGCCCACGCCGAGCGGGCTCGCAGATGGCGTCCATACGGTGCTGCTACTGTCAACATCCAGGTTGCCGAGCATGAATCGCGTCGGCGCGCGCACTTCGGTGACGACGCCGTCAGTTTCGATTTCATGTTGCGCCAGCGAGCCAGTTGGCAACGCGAGCACCTTGTACTGCTCGACTTGCAGCGCAGCGTTCGACAGAACGCCCTTGATGCGCGCCAGTTGCCCGGCCGTCATGCCCTTTGCCATGGGTCCCGCCAGCGCCCGTCCATTGACGCTGCGCTGCGGCCGCTGAACCGATACTGTCATAGACGGTCGCGGGACTCGTTTGTATCGTCATGCTGGCGACCATGAACTGGCCGGTCTGGACCTGTTCGATTGTGGCGCGTTGCCCCGTCACGGCGGCCACCATGCCCAGGCGCAAGCCGATCGGGTTCGACCGGGCGCCGTCGATTTGCACGATGGCTGCGCTGCCGTCGAACTTGATGCCGTTGACGATCACGCCGCCGCAATCGGCCAGCGTCGCTGCGCGCTTACGATTCAGTTCCCCGGTATAGTGACAAAATGACATCTTTTGGGAGCGAGCCATGAGGGCATTGTTCGGTATCGTGAGTCTGTTGATTGTGGTGGCTGTCATTGGCCTGCTGGCCAAGTCGCAACTTGGCGCAACGTCGAAAGCGATCACGCCGCCGTCCGATTCGCTCGGCATCACCGCGCCCGAAACCACACCAGGAGCGACTGTCAAAGAGCAAAGCCAGCAGATCCAGCAACAGATCAAGCAGTCGGTTGAGGCGACGCTGCAAGCTCCTCGTCCAATGCCCGACGAGAAGTGATCGTGCGCAGGTTGTCTGCAGCAGCGCGATTTCCATAGCCCGCAACACTCGCATGGGCGCCGGGCGGCCCCCAGTGCGGCGACGCTACACTCGGGCGCCAGCACAGCCAACCTCCGGAGCCTGCAACCCCATGTCTCATTACCATCTTTACGCCATCGGCAACGCGCTGGTCGATTCCGAGTACGAAGTCAGCGACGCAAAGCTGCAGGCGATGGGCGTTGACAAGCGCCACATGACGCTGATTGACAGCCCGCGCCGCGCCGAACTGTTGCACCATGTGCAGGGCCAGCAGCCGCGCCGCACGGGTGGCGGCTCGGCCGGCAATACGGTCGTGGCGCTGGCACAGTTGGGTGGCAAGGCGTTCTATTCGTGCAAGGTGGCGGACGATGAGTTGGGCAGCTTCTACGTCAACGATCTGGTACGCAGCGGCGTCGCCAGCAACCTGACTCACACGCAACCGCTGGACGGGCAAACCGGCAGTTGCATGGTGTTTGTGACGCCGGACGCCGAGCGCAGCATGTGCACTTTTCTGGGCGCCACGGCCGAGCTCGAAGACAGCGCGCTGCACCCGAAAGATATCGCCAAGTCCAGGGTGTATTACATGGAGGGCTACCTGGCCGCGTCACCGAGCGGCCTGGCCGCAGCGCTGCGTGGCCGCGACATGGCCAAAGACGCCGGCGTGGCGCTGGCCACCACGCTGAGCGACGTGAGCATGATCAAGTTCTGCCGCGCCGGGCTGGAGGCGATGATCGGCGATGCGCTCGACTACCTGTTTTGCAACGAAGAAGAAGCGCAGGTCTGGTGCGCGACGCGCGACTTTGCGCAGATCTGCCAGAGCATGGGCACGCTCGCCCGCACCGTGTGCATCACGCGCGGGCCGCTCGGCTGCGTGGTGATTGAAGATGGCGCCAGCACGGCAGTGCCGGCAGTTCCGGTGAAAGCGGTCGATACCAATGGCGCTGGCGACATGTTTGCCGGCGCGTTCATGTACGGCGCAACGCATGGTCACAGCCACCTGCAGGCCGCTCGCCTGGCGAACCACGCCGCGGCTGTGGTCGTGGGCCAGCATGGCAACCGTCTGTCGCAGGGCAGGATGGATGCGATCAGGGCCGAATTCGAGCAGGCACTGGCCGCGCGCGCCTAGCCGGCGCGCCAACAATCAATCGGCGAACTTGCCGGCGGCCTCGATCAACGGCTTGAGCTTGGTTATTTCGGCGGCGACAAACGCCTTGTGACCGGCCGGTTCGACGCGTTGGTCGGTCACCACGACGGCGCCCAGGCCCTCTTGTTTCTTGATGAACTCGGGGTCTTTTAGCGCCAGCTTCATGGCGTCATTAAGCTGTTTGAGTATCGGTGCCGGCGTGCCCTTGGGTGCATAAAGGCCATGCCAGATTGTCAGGTTAAAACCTTTGAGCCCCATCTCCTGCAGCGTCGGGTAGTCCTTGAGCAATTTGTGCGATGACAGCCGGTTGGGGGTGGTGACGGCAAAGGCCTTGACCCGACCGGATTCGATCTGCGCCGTCGTGTTGGTGGTCTGGTCGCACATCACATCGACCTGGCCGCCAATCAGCGCCGTCATGGCCGGCGCTGTGCCGCCAAACGGAATGGTGGTCATGGCTTCTTTGGCATTGACTGCCGACTGCCACATCAGGCCGCACAAGTGGGACGCCGAGCCCAGGCCGGCGTGGGCAATGTTGAGCGCACTGCTGTTGGCGCGAATGTAATTCTCAAAATCACGGTAAGTATTGGCGGGCAGCTGGGGTTTGCCAATCAGCGTCATCGGCACGTCGTTGACCATGCCCAGGTATTCAAAGTCTTCCAGCGCCTTGTACTGCAGCTTGCGGTACAGGCCGGTGGTTGCCGCCATACCGATATGCCACAGCAGCAGCGTGTGGCCGTCCGGGTTGGCCTTGGCCACCTTGGTCGCGCCAATGGTGCCGCCAGCGCCGTTGACGTTGTCAACCACAAAATTGCCGCCCGGCATGGTCTTGCGCATGGCTTCGGCCAGGTCGCGTGCGACACGGTCGGTCGGCCCGCCAGCCGCAAACGGCACCACGAATGATATGGGCTTGCTGCCAGGGTAACCCTGCGCGTTGACCACGAGGGCGGTCGTTGCGCAGACCAAAACCAGTAACCTTTTCATAGTCCAACTCCTGCATTGATATGAGATGAGATGAGATGAGAGATTACCTAACGCAAACTCACCGTGCAATGCGGTAACTACCTAGAAGAAGGGGGCTCAAGCTGGTAGTTTCCCCGGCCTTCACTTGTAGCTGCGCGCGTCTTCAATCACTTTGCCATCGTTGGGCAGGCTGCCGGGCAACTGGAACTCGACAGTACCCCTGAGTTTGGTGACATCGCGGATCGCCTCGCCAATCTTGGCGGCCAGTGCGTCGGGGCCGCTGCAGGCGGTTTCGACCCTGAGCGTCATCGTGTCGTTGGCCATCTCACCGGTGACCACCAGACGCGCGCGCGCCACTTCCGGGAAGCGCTTGACGATGTCGGCGATTTGTCCCGGATGCACAAACATGCCGCGGATCTTGGTGGTTTGGTCGGCGCGCCCCATCCAGCCCTTGATGCGCGTGTTGGTGCGCCCGCTGGGGCACGGTCCGTCCAGCACCGCCGACAGATCGCCGGTGCCAAAGCGAATCAGCGGGTAGTCCGGATTGAGCGTGGTCACCACCACTTCGCCGACCTCGCCGGCCTCGACCGGGTCGCCGGTGCCTGGGCGCACGATCTCAAGAATGATGTTCTCGTCAAGCACCAGTCCTTCGCGCGCTTCGGTCTCGTAGGCGATCAAACCCAGATCGGCGGTGGCATAGCACTGGTAACCGGCAATGCCGCGCGCGCTAAACCACTCGCGCAGCGACGGCGGGAACGCTTCGCCACCAAACATGGCCTTTTTGACGCTGGGTAGCGCGACGCCCATGTCGGCCGCTCTTTCCACGATGATTTTCAGAAAGCTGGGTGTTCCGATATAACCGGCCGGACGCAACTGGGCCATCGCCTGCACCTGTTGTTCGGTCTGTCCGGTGCCGCCGGCAAATACGGTGCAGCCGAGTGCCTGCGCGCCAGTCTCCATCATCGAGCCGGCCGGTACAAAGTGGTAGCTGAAGCAGTTGTGAATCAGCTCGCCGGAGCGGAACCCAGCGGCAAAGATGGCGCGTGCCATGCGCCAGTAATCTTTGGCCTGGCCTTCGGGTTCGTAGATCGGCCCGGGGCTGGCGAAGATGCGCGGCATGCGCGTGCCAAACGCGATGGCACTAAAGCCGCCAAACGGGTCGGCGCCGGCGCTGGCGCGCGCCGCTTGCTGGCGCTCCAGCAGTTCATGCTTGCGCGTCACTGGCAACGCGGCCAGCGCCTGTCGGCTGGTGACCGCGCGCGGGTCGATGCCGTTGAGCATCGCGGCAAACGCAGGTGCCGAACTGCGGGCATGGTTGAGCTGGCCTGGCAAGGCTGCCATCAGTGCGGCTTCACGCTCCTGCGGGTCGCGTGTTTCGAGTGCATCAAAAAAGTTGCTCATGCTGGTGCTGCTCCTTAAGCCAACCAGCGTTTGCGCCGTTTGTAGCTCTTTACATCCTTGAAACTCTTGCGTTCGCCGCCACCAACGCCGAGATAGAACTCCTTGACGTCTTCGTTGTTGGCCAGATCGCTGGCCACACCGTCCATCACGACGCGACCGGACTCCATGATGTAGCCGTAGTCGGCGTAGCGCAAAGCCATGTTGGTGTTTTGCTCGGCCAGCAGGAAGGTTACTTTTTCCTTCTGGTTGAGATCTTTCACGATCTCGAATACTTCTTCGACGATCTGCGGTGCCAGACCCATCGACGGTTCGTCCAGCAGTACCATGCTGGGGCTGGCCATCAACGCGCGCCCAATGGCGCACATCTGCTGTTCTCCACCCGAGGTGTATGCGGCCTGACTGGTGCGGCGCGTTTTCAGGCGAGGGAAGTAGGTGTAAACCTTTTCCAGATTGGCCGAGACTTCGCCCTTGCTCTTGCGCGTGTAGGCGCCGGTCAGCAGGTTCTCGTCAATCGTCAGGTGCGCAAAACAGTGCCGCCCTTCCATCACCTGTACTACGCCGCGCTGCACCAGGTCAGCCGGCGAGAGGCTTTCGATGCGCTCGCCACGCAGCTCGATCGAGCCCTTGGTGACCTCGCCGCGTTCGCCACGCAGCAGATTGGAGACAGCGCGCAAGGTGGTGGTCTTGCCGGCACCATTGCCACCCAAAATGGCCACGATCTTGCCGTCCGGGACCGTCAGGGAAACACCCTTGAGTACCAGGATCACGTGGTTGTAAATGACCTCGATGCCATTGACGTTGAGAACGATGTTTGTGGGTTCCATAAATTGTTGCCTTTACCAATTGGCAGCACTGCGCGCAATGCTGCCAATTGGGCTGTCATTGCGGGCACAGCCCACAATGACAGTCAATTGATTGGCTACCAATCGATCAGGACTGGCAGTCTTCCGGGGTGCGCGGGGCCAGTTTCTTGTCAGCGGCGTATTTGGCGGCCGTGGACTTGACCAGCGGCTTCAGAATTTGCTCATCGGCTTGCATCCAATCAGATGAGAACGCCCATTGTTTGCCATCCCAGGTGTGAATGCGCGCCCAGTTGGCGCCCATGTGGTCGGCACAGGAAGTGCTGATTGGGCGCATCACGCCGGCAAAACCGAGCGCGTCGAGTTTCTTTTGATCCAGCGCGAGATTTTCCAGGCCCCAGCGCGCTTGTTCGCCGCTCACCCACTTGCCCTTGCCAAAGCGTTCCTGGGCCCGGCGCACACCTTCCACGCCGAGCATCGCGCTCATCGCTCCGCGCATGTAGAGCACCTGGCCGACTTCTTCCTTAGGTCCGGTTCCCTGACCCTTGGCATGGAGTTCCTTCAGTATTTCCTGCACCACTTTGGACTCTGGATGGGCGCCATGCTGCATGGTGACGGCGTTGTAGCCTTTGGCGCCTTCGCCAACGTCTTTCACGTCCGGCTCGGCGCCTGACCACCAGACGCCGTACATTTTTTCACGCGGATAGCCAGTCGCTTGCGCCTCTTTCAGGGAGGTGGAGTTCATGACACCCCAACCCCAGAGAAATACGTAGTCGGGTTTCTGCTGGCGGATTTG
>JANNUE010000168.1:0-42134 GCA_031394895.1 Betaproteobacteria bacterium | reverse complement strand
TTGATGATGTGATAGCCGAAGTCGGACACAACCAGTTCGCTGACGTCACCCTTCTTCATGGCGAACACGGCGTCTTCAAAAGGCTTGACCATCGCGCCACGGGCAAAGAAATCAAGGTCGCCGCCGTTGGCTGCCGACCCGGTATCCTGGGAATTCTTCTTGGCGACGTCGGCAAAACTGTCCGGCGCCTTGCGCACCGTCTGCAGCAGTTCTTCGGCACGCGCCATTGCTTTCTGGCGCTCGGCCGCCGGTGCATCCTTGGCCGCGTTGATCAGAATGTGGCTGGCACGGCGCTCCTCGTTGCCGCTCAGGCGCGCCGTGTTCTGCTCGTAATAGGAGCGCACGTCTGCCTCATTGAGCGACAGGCTTTTCTTGATCGACTCCAGGTCCAGTACCAGGTACTCGATGCTGGCCTGTTCGGGCGCCTGAAAGAGCGGCTGATTCGCCTTGTAAAACGCGTCCAGCTCCGCTTCCGTCGGATTCACTTTCGCCGCAAAGTCGCCCGCCTTGAAACTGACAATTTGCACCTCACGGTTCTCGAAGAACGCGTTGAGCGCAATGTCAGCCACGCCGGTTGCCGCAAACCCGGTGCCCAGCACGCCGGCTTCCACCTGACGCACCGAAAGATCACGGCGCACCCGCGCTTCCAGTCCCTCGGGTGTCATGCCCTGGCTGGCGGCCAGTTGGCGATAGCGTTCCATGTCGAGCTTGCCATCGGGCAGGCGCAGTGCGGCAATGCTCGGGTTTTCCTGCAAGTCACGGGCCAGGCGCGCATCACTGGTGGTCAATTTGAGTGTGTCGGCCGCCTGACTCAGCACGCGTTGATGAACCAGTTGCTCCAGCGTCGCGTAGTGCGCTTGCGGCGAGTCCAGCAGTTTCGGATCGAGGTTGGGAACCGATTCGCGCAAGCGGCTCGATTCCGACTTGTGGGCTGCGTCCCACTCACCCTGGCTGATATCGTGGCCGCCGACCCGCGCCACCGCTTCGCCCTTTTCACTCATGCGGTTGTAGCCGTCAATGCCAAACAGCACGAAGGACGGGATGATCAGCAAAAACATCACGAACATCATGATCTTCGTATGCTTGCGGACAAAATCAAACATGCACAAATACTCCAGTAGAAAACAAAAAAAGGCGAACCAGTTGTTCGCCTTTGCCAGGGTGGTGGGTGCTGACGGTCTCGAACCGCCGACATTCTGCGTGTAAGGCAGACGCTCTACCAACTGAGCTAAGCACCCCCAACGTAACCGGCTGTCAGTTCAAGGCATCTCGCAGTGCCTTGCCCGGACGGAACTTTGCCAACTTGGCAGCCTTGATTTTAAGCGCAGCGCCAGTGCGCGGATTTCGACCCACGCGAGCGGCCCGTTTGCCCACGGCAAATGTGCCAAAGCCCACCAGGGAAACCGAGTTGCCCTTTTTCAAGGTCATCCGGATAGCGCCAATGACCGATTCCAGCGCGCGCGCTGCTGCGGCCTTGGAAATGTCAGCATTGATTGCAATGTGCTCAACCAGTTCAGTCTTATTCACAAAGAACCCCCAATATGGAAACAGAGTTAATCGAACTTCTCGTCAAAATCTTGCCGCCGCCCCATGGCCTGCGATGCCGGTTGCGAACGAATTTCGGTGCTGGCTGGCATCCGGTTTTGTGGCGGCGCGGACGCAGATTCTAGTCGGTTTTGCTGTTTGTGCGCGGTCCATTCAGGTGGAATTTGCCGTGGGACAAACAATCACCCGTGCGCCCGAATTGCGCCGCGATCAAAGCGCTGCGGCAATCGCCATTCCGACGTCCCGCGTAGCTGCGCTGCCACCCAGATCCGGCGTGCGCGGCGCGCCGCTTTGGGGCTCCAGCACCTTCTCGACGGCTGCCAGCACAGCATCGTGGGCCGCCTTGTGCCCGAGAAATTCGAGCATCATTGCGCCGCACCAGATCTGGCCGATCGGATTTGCAATCCCCTTGCCGGCAATGTCTGGTGCCGAGCCGTGCACCGGCTCAAACAGCGACGGAAATTTGCGCTCCGGGTTCAGGTTGGCACTTGGCGCAATGCCGATGGTGCCGGTGCAGGCTGGCCCCAGGTCGCTCAGAATGTCGCCAAACAGGTTGCTGGCGACGACGACGTCGAAGAAATCCGGTCGCTGCACAAAATGCGCTGTCAGGATGTCGATGTGGAATTTGTCGAGCCGGATCGCAGGGTAGTTCTTCGCCATCTCAACCACCCGCTCGTCCCAGTACGGCATCGTGATCGCAATGCCGTTCGACTTGGTGGCACTCGTCAAATGTTTCTTCGGGCGCGACTGCGCCAGCTCGAACGCAAATTTCAAGACCCGATCGACGCCAATGCGCGACATCACCGTCTCCTGCATCACGATTTCGCGCTCGGTGCCCGGGTACATGCGCCCGCCAATGCTGGAGTACTCGCCTTCGGTGTTTTCGCGCACGATATACATGTCGATTTCACCGGGCTCGCGCCGGCTGCCGTCACGGCGCACCACGGGTGCAATGATGCCGGGCATCAGGCGCGCCGGACGCAGGTTCACGTATTGATCGAACTCGCGGCGAAACAGCAGCAGCGAACCCCATAGCGAAACATGGTCCAGAATTTTTTCGGGCCAGCCGACGGCGCCAAAGAAGATCGCGTCATGCCCGCCAATCTGGTCCTTCCAGTCATCGGGCAACATTTTCCCGTGGCGTTCGAAATAGTCCCAACTGGAAAAGTCAAAATGGTCAAACTGCAGTTCGATACCAAACTTGCTGGCCGCCGCCTCCATGACGCGAATGCCTTCGGGCATGACTTCCTTGCCAATGCCGTCGCCGGCGATCACCGCAATCCGCTTCTTGCTCATCAAATCTCCTGGTAAATCACTCTCGCAAATTATCGACTGGTGCCTGCGGGCCGGATGACCAGCGCAACACCTGCCGCCGTCAGGACTGTGCCGGTGACGGTGAGCGCCGATATCGGCTCGGCAAACAGCAACCACGCCATCATGGCGGTGACCGGCGGCACCAGGTACATCAGACTGGAAACCGACGCCGCAGCACCGCGTTGAATCAGCATGTACAACAGTGAACTGCCACCCAGCGTCAGCACCAGCACCGACCAGGCCATGGCCCCCTTCAGTTCGGCATTCCATTGCATGGTTTGCGGCTCCAGCAAGGTCAACGGCAGCGTGACCAGCAGCGCGGCGCAAAGCTGAACCAGATTGGCGCTGCGCACATCGCACGGTGCGACAAAGCGCTTTTGATACAGCGTGCCGGCGGTGATGCTCAGCAGCGCACCGACTGCCAGCGCCATATTGAGCCAGCCGGCTTCGGCGCCGTCGCCAAACTTGCGCGAGACAACCATCACCAAGCCGGCAAAGCCAAGCACCAATCCAGCCCACTGCCGGCCCGCGATCTTGCGGCCCGTCGCGGTCAACCATAGCGCAACCAACACTGGCTGCAAGCTGACGATCAGGGCCGACAGCCCGGAGCCCATGCCGGCTTTGACGGCGGCCCAGACGCCACCCAGATAAAAGGCGTGCATCAAGACACCGGTCAGCGCCAGATGCCAGTACTGGCTGGCGCTGCGTGGCCAGACGACGCGGGCCAGCACCACCCAAAGCGTAAAGCACAGAATCGACAGGGCGTAGCGCACGGCCAGAAACTTCATCGGTGGCGCGTACGGCATGCCATACCTTGCCACGATAAAGCCGGTGCTCCAGATCAGCACAAACAGCACCGGCATGGCGCCGACCAGCGCACGCTGGCGCGCCTCGCTCACTTGGCGCGCGCCCGGATTTCGGGCAGCGCCTTTTGCAGGTAATAGACCATCGACCAGACCGTCATCAGCGCGGCAATCCAGATCAGCCAGATGCCCCAGACATGGGTGTTGATGAGGCCGAACAACATGCCGTCGTACAGCAGGAACGGGATCGCCACCATCTGCACCACGGTCTTCAACTTGCCGATCATGTGCACCGCCACACTTTTGGCGGCGCCAATTTGAGCCATCCATTCACGCAGTGCAGAAATCGCAATTTCGCGCCCGATGATGATCAGCGCGACAAACACGTCGGCGCGCCCGAGCTGCACCAGTATCAGCACGCAGGCGCAGACCAGAAACTTGTCGGCCACCGGGTCCAGAAAGGCGCCGAACGACGACATCTGATTGAGCTTGCGCGCCAGGTAGCCGTCGAGCCAGTCGGTCAGTGCGAACACCACAAACATGACCGTCGCCACCAGATTCTGCGTGCCGAGTTCCATCGGCAAATAGAACACCGCAACAATCAGCGGGATCGCGGCAATGCGCGTCCAGGTCATGATGGTTGGCACAGTCAGAAACATGATCTTATTGTGGCACGGCTTGGCGGCGTTCTGCCTGATTGCGCTCAGTGCAGCGCACGGTAAATTTCTTCGGCCAGTTCGCGCGAGATGCCGTCCACGCCAGCAATGTCTTCCACGCCCGCCAGTGCCACTCCCCGCACACCGCCAAAGCGTTGCAGCAGTCTGGCTCGGCGCTTCGGGCCGATGCCGGCGATTTCTTCCAGCTTGCCACCGCTGACACGCACCTTCGCGCGCTGCGCGCGCATGCCGGTGATGGCAAATCGGTGCGCCTCGTCGCGAATCTGCGCGACCAGCATCAGCGCCGCCGAGTCCTTGCCCAGATACACCTTGGCGCGCCCATCGGCAAACACCAGTTCCTCCAGACCGACCTTGCGTCCCTCGCCCTTTTCGACACCGACAATCAGCGCCAGATCGAGCCCAAGTTGCTCGAACACCTGGCGCGCCATCGACACCTGGCCCTTGCCACCATCGACAAGCACCAGATCTGGCAAACGCCCAGTGCCCGCCGGCGTTTGCCCGGTGTCTTGCGCCTCACGCAGCGTCTGCGCCAATTTGCCATAGCGGCGCAGCAACACCTGGCGCATCGCATCGAAATCGTCGCCCGGCGTGATGCCGTCGATGCGATAGCGCCGGTATTCGGAGTTTTGCATCTTGTGATGCTGAAACACGACGCACGACGCCTGGGTTGCTTCGCCCGATGTGTGCGATATGTCAAAGCATTCCACACGCAACTCGTCCAGGTTAGCCGGCTCAAGATCGAGCGCCTCGGCCAGGGCGCGGGTGCGGGCCTGCTGGGAACCCTCTTCTGACAACAGCCGCGCCAGTTGCAGGGCGGCATTGGTCTGTGCCATCTCCAGCCAAAGGCGGCGCTGCTCGCGTGGCTGGTGCACGGCCGACACCTTGACGCCAGACTGTATCGACAACGCCTTGAGCAAACTCTTGTCAACCGGCTCGCTCACCACCAGCGACGGCGGCACCGGCACGTTGAGGTAGTGCTGCGCAACAAAGGCTTCCAGCACCAGCGCCTCGACCGAGCGCACCGGCTGTGCTGCGCCAGGCGCTGCATCGTCGTCGTATTGAATGCCTGCGGCTTCCTCCACATGCGTCGGAAAATACGGACGGTCGCCCAAATGGCGGCCGCCGCGCACCATCGCCAGATTGACACAGGCGCGTCCGCCCTGCACCTTGACCGCCAGAATATCGACATCGCGGTCTGACACGTTATCGACCGACTGCTGATGCAGCACGTTCGACAGCGACGCCACCTGATTGCGCAGCTCGGCCGCCTGTTCGAACTCCAGCCGCTGCGCATGCACCATCATGCGCGTCTCCAGCGCTACCAGAATCTGTCCCGCCTCGCCGTTCAGGAAGGCTTGTGCGTCGGCAACATCACGCGCGTAGTCTGGCGCCGAAATATGCCCGACGCAGGGCGCCGAGCAGCGCTTGATCTGGTACAGCAGACAGGGGCGGGTGCGGTTGCTGAACACCGAGTCTTCGCAGGTGCGCAGACGAAACACCTTCTGCATCAGCAAAATGGCTTCCTTCACCGACCACGCGCTGGGATAGGGACCGAAATATTGATGCTTTTTCTCGATCGCGCCACGGTAGTAAGACACACGCGGAAATTCGGCGCCCGACATCTTCAGGTACGGATAACTCTTGTCGTCGCGAAACAGGATGTTGTACTTGGGGTTGAGCGTCTTGATCAGCGTGTTTTCCAGCAGCAGTGCCTCAGCTTCGGAACGCACTACCGTGGTTTCCATGCGGACTATTTTGCTCACCATATGGCCGATGCGAGTGCCGCCATGGTCGCGCTGAAAATAACTGCTCACCCGTTTCTTCAGGTTGATCGCCTTGCCGACATACAGCACCGCGCCTGCGGCGTCGAAATAGCGGTACACGCCGGGCAGCGCCGGCAGGCTGGCGACGTCGCTTAGCAACTGTTCGGGATGCGCCGGCGTCGCAGGCTGGTCTGGCGCTGGCGCTGGAAGGTCGGAGTCGGGCAAAACTGGCATAGATGCGTATTGTGGACAATCCGGCAAGTGAAAACCGGAAAACTGTGGGACATTTTTTGCAAGGTCATCGATAACTACGGTGACATCGGCGTCTGCTGGCGTCTCGCCGTGGGCCTGGGCGCGCGCGGCGAAGTGGTGCGCTTATGGCTGGACGACAGCAGCGCGCTGGAGTGGATGGCGCCGGCCGGTGATCCTGCCGTCGAAGTCAGGCGCTGGAGTGAACCGATAGCCACCGACACGCTGACGATGGGCGACGTTTTGGTCGAGGCCTTTGGCTGCGAAGTGGCGCCGGAATTCATCGCAGCCTATGCCGCTGCGACGCGCGCCAGGGGCGGCAACGGCAGCTGGATCAATCTGGAATATCTGAGCGCCGAGTCGTTTGCACAGCGCAGCCACAGCCTGCCGTCACCCGTCACCAGCGGACCCGGCGCCGGCCTGAACAAATATTTCTTCTACCCCGGCTTCCAGCCCGGAACCGGTGGCCTGTTGCGCGAACCCGATCTGCTCAAGCGCAAGTCGCAATTTGACCGTAACCGCTGGCTGCAGGATCTGGGCATTGCGCTGCGGGGTGAGCGACTGGTTTGCCTCTTTTGCTACGAGCCAGCCGCACTGGGTCAGTTGCTGCAGCAACTGGCAGACGATCCGCAACCGTCGCGGCTACTGGTCACTGCAGGGCGGGCCACGGCGGCGGTCAGGGTCTGTCTGAAAAGCAATGACCCCGCCCGCGTTGGCGCCGGCTTGCCGGGCAATTTGTCCGTGACCTACCTGCCGACGCTGACGCAAGTGGATTTCGATCACCTGCTGTGGGCCAGCGACCTCAATTTTGTGCGCGGCGAAGATTCGCTGGTGCGCGCCTTATGGGCCAACAAGCCGTTCGTCTGGCAGATCTACCCGCAGCACGACGACGCGCACCACAACAAGCTCGACGCCTTGCTGGACTGGTTGCAGGCACCGCCATCGCTACGGGCCATGCATCAGGCATGGAATGGGGTCAGCCAGGGCCGGTTGCCGGCGCTTGCGTTGCCTGCGTGGCAGCAGACTGTTGCCGACGCACGCAGCCGCTTGTTGGAGCAAAACGACCTGGTCACAGCGATCATCGAGTTTGCGGCAAAAACCCGTTAAAATACACACCTTTGCGAAATCTGGCTGAGTTTCCAACCGGTCCAGTCGCCCTCGCCGCGCAGCAAGCGGCCAACCTTCACACAATCGCTATGAAAACCGCTCAAGAAATTCGCGCCGGCAATGTCATCATGCACGGCAAAGACCCGATGGTTGTGCTCAAGACCGAATACAGCCGCGGTGGCCGCAACTCGGCCACGGTGCGCATGAAAATCAAAAGCCTGATCGCCAACTTCGGCACCGAAGTGGTATTCAAAGCCGACGACAAGATCGACCAGGTCATCCTGGACAAAAAGGATTGCACCTACTCCTACTTCGCCGAGCCGATGTACATCTGCATGGACAGCGAGTACAACCAGTACAAAGTGGAAGCCGAAAACATGGGCGACTCGCTGAACTATCTGGAAGACGGCATGGAACTCGAAGTCGTGTTCTACGAAGGCAAGGCGATTTCGGTAGAAATGCCCACCAGCGTGGTGCGCGAGATCACCTGGACCGAGCCGGCCGTCAAGGGCGACACCTCCGGCAAGGTATTGAAGCCGGCCAAGATTTCAACCGGCTTCGAGATCGGCATACCGATCTTTGTGGCGCAAGGCGACAAGGTCGAAATCGATACCCGCACCGGCGAGTACAGAAAACGCGTCTGACCCGGCCCGGCGCAATTACGCGCACCGCAGAAAGGCTTCCCTGGAAGCCTTTTTTTATGGGTCGGCACTGGCGTTGCCGCCCTTGGCGCAGGCGCGCAAATTCGACGCAGTCAACCGTCTTTTGATTTTTGTCACTATGATGAACGGCGCCCGGTGTCAAATCGACAGGCTTCTTTCACAAACTGGAGGGTTACCATGGATGCGATGAGTACCGTGAACAAGGACAAATTGATGAACGACCTGAGGGTCGTTGTTGCCGACGCGGAGGAATTGCTGCGCATGACAGCCGACGAAGCCGGTGACGCCGCTGTGGACATCCGCAACCGGATACAGACCAGGATGATTCAGGCCAAAGCCGACTTGCTTGTGCTGCAGGACGCCGCCATTGCGAAAGTCAAAGCGGCGGGTGACGCCACAGACGAATTCGTGCACGAGAATCCGTGGAAATCAATGGGCATCGCTGGCGCCGTCGGGCTGCTGCTGGGCCTGCTGATCAGTCGGCGTTAGCACGGTTGGCGCTGATGAGTTCTGAGAATCGCACTACCAGCCTGGTCGCATCGCTGCGCCGCCTGCTAGGCACAGTACTTGAAATGGCTCAGGTGCGACTGGAGTTGCTGGGCACCGAAATCGAGTTGGAGAAGCGCCGGCTTTTTGACGGACTGCTGTGGGCGGCATTCGCGCTGATACTGCTGGGCATCGGCTTGATGCTGCTGTGCGGTTTTGTCATCCTGCTGTTCTGGGACAGTTACCGCCTGCTGACATCAGGCCTGCTGACGCTGCTGTTTGTTGGCGCCGGGCTGGTGCTGCTGCGTCATGCACGCCAGCGCCTGCACAACCCGGCCGGCCTGTTCGGCAGCATCGCCGCCGAGTTTGCACGCGATCACTCCGGACTGCTGTCCAAAGGTCCCAATGAATAGCGATAAGTTGCTGCTGCGCCGCCAGCAATTGCTGTTGCGCAGTTCGGAATTGCGCCTTGAGCTGGCGCATCAGGCCCAGGTCTTCAGGCGTCCGCTGGCGCTGGCTGACAAGGCGCAAGGCGGCTTGCTCTGGCTTTACCGCAACCCGGTCTGGTCGCTCGGTGCGTTGACGATTCTGATCGCGTTGCGGCCACGCCGCATCCTGACCTGGGGCGGCGGATTGTGGTACGCCTGGACCAAGCTGCAGGGAACACGCAACTGGCTGAACGCGCTGCCGTCACAAAAACGCTGACCCAACCATTTCAAGGCTTGGACTTCTTGCCCAAGCGCGACTCAGTCCCCTTGATCAAGCGGCCAATGTTTTGCGCATGCCGGTAGATCAGCAGCAGCGACATAACACACAGCGACAACAAAACGCCCTTGTTCAGGTACCAGGCCGTGCCGTCGCCAAAGATGTAGTACACCGGCGCGAACAGTGCAGCTACCAGTGCGGCGAGCGACGAGTAGCGAAAGAAATACGCAATGATCAGCCATGTCGCGCCGCTGGCCAAGCCCAGAATCGGGTGGATGCCCAGCAGCACGCCAGCGGCGGTGGCGACCCCTTTGCCGCCGGCAAATTTGAAAAACACCGGATAGAGATGACCGGCAAAGGCAGCCAGTCCGGCCAGTGCCATTGTTCCCTCGTCCAGCCCGTACGGTTTGCCGTACCACCTGACCAGCATCACCGCCAGCCAGCCCTTGGCCGCGTCGAGCAGCAGGGTCACGACAGCGGCGCCCTTGTTGCCCGAGCGCAGCACATTGGTGGCGCCAGGGTTCTTTGAGCCGAAGGTGCGCGGGTCATTCAAGCCCATCACGCGGCTGACGATCACCGCAAACGACAGCGATCCGAGCAGATACGCCAGCAAGGCTGCGAACAAAGGGAAAAACGGTTGCATCGATGCCAAAGTACTTCTCCTGCTACTGTGCCCACTCAGCGGGGCTTGAAGCTTGTATTCTGCCAGTCTAAAAGTCCGGGGCGACGCTCAGCGCAGTTCGTAGGTCGGATTAGCGCAGCGTAATCCGACATGATCGTGCTGATTGTCGGCTTACGCCCTTGCGGCTAAGCCGACCTACAAGCTCGTTGGCGCTCCGCTGCAAACCATCAATGCTGAATCTTGGCACGCTGAAGTGCATCAATCAGCCAAAGCACACTGCACTGCTTTGGCGCCAAGCAAGGACACGCATACCTGTGGATCAATGCCGATCAAGTACCCGCGCCGCCCGCCATTGATGAGGATTTTTGGCAACTCAAGAATGGTCGCTTCGATATACACCGGCATCTGCCGGCGCGTGCCGAACGGGGAGGTGCCGCCGACGAGATAACCGCTGTGCCGGTTCGCCACTTCCACCAGGCAGGGCTCGACCGATTTCGCGCCGATCTGGCGCGCCAGGTTCTTGGTCGAGACCTTGCGGTTGCCGTGCATCAGCACCAGCAGCGGGCGCGCCTGCTGATCCTGCATGACCAGCGTCTTGACCACCATAAACGGGTCAAAACCCAGCACCTCGGCACTATGCAGCGCGCCACCGTGCTCCAGATACTCGTATGGGTGCTCGGTAAACGCCACCTTGTGCGCCTTGAGTAGTTGCGTGGCCGGCGTTTCACTGACGTGCTTGACCATCGATCATTTGCCCGCTGTCACTGCGCCGGGTCGCGGTTGCCCCAGCGGATGGCGTCAATCTTTGTCAACAGTTCGGGCGCCAGCGTGGTGCCCCAGGCATCCAGGTCTTCATCGAGTTGCGCCACCGAAGTGACGCCGATGATGGTGCTTGCGACCTGCCACTTGGTGTAGCAAAAAGCCAGCGCCATCTGCGTTGGCGTCAGGCCGTAGTCGCGCGCCAAAGCGCTGTAGCGGCGCGCGCCGGCCAGCGCCTCGGGGCGGCCCCAGCGTTGCTTGCGCGTGGACTCAAAGCGGGTGATGCGCGCCTGCGGCGGCGCGTCCGGGCCGGTCAGTCCTGATGCGTCGTATTTGCCGGTCAGCAAGCCGAATGCCAACGGCGAATAAGCCAGCAGCGAGACACCGAGTCGGTGCAATGTTTCGTCCAGCGCATTTTCGACCGTTCGGTTGAGCAGGCTGTAGCCGTTTTGCACGCTGGCGACGCGCGCCAGTCCGTACTCTTCGGCCAGATGCACAAACTCGTGCACACCATACGGCGTTTCATTCGACAAGCCGACGGCGCGCACCTTGCCGGCCTGCACCAACTTGTTTAGCGCTTCCAGTTGCGCGTGAATCGACGTGCCGGGGCTGTCCTTGGCCGGGTCGTAATAAACAAGGCCGAACGCCGGCACATGCCGCACCGGCCAGTGAATCTGGTACAGGTCGATCACATCGGTTTGCAGCCGGCGCAAACTGCCGTCGCAGGCGGCAACAATGTCGGCCGCCGTCAGATCGCCGCTGCCACCACGAATCCACGGCATGCCGCGTGCCGGACCGGCCACTTTGCTCGCCAGCACCAGTTGCTGGCGCGCTGCCGGGTTTTTCGCCAGCCAGTGGCCGATGATGATTTCCGTTTTGTTGAAGGTCTCGGCACGCGGCGGCACCGCATACATCTCTGCGGTATCGATGAAGTTGACGCCGCGCTCGATCGAGCGGTCCAGGATGGCGTGCGCGGTGGCTTCATCCACTTGCTCGCCAAAAGTCATGGTGCCCAGGCAGATGGGTGTCACCTGTAAATCGCTCAGGCCGAGCTGTATTGTGTTCATGCTCATCAGTGGGTTCGCAAGACGTTGAAAAGCGCCAGTTTACGTTTTGCAGTGCCGCTATGCATCGCCGCGCTGTCGCGCGCGTTGCTCTTCCTGCAAGCGCAGCACCCGGCGCTGCACCTTGCCGGTGGTGGTCATCGGCAAGGCGTCGATAAACTCGATCTCCTTCGGATACTCGTAGGGCGCCAGTTTGCCGCGCACGTGGGCCTGCAACTCGGCCACCAGTTCTTCATCAAACTCTTGGCGCGACTCGAATGCGTCAAGATGCGCTGCCACGTAGTCGCTCGCCAACACCACGTAGGCCTTGACGAGAGAGCCGCGCGCGCGGTCCGGCTTGGGAACCACCGCAACGTTCGCCACCGCCGGGTGCTTGACCAGGCAGTTCTCGATTTCACCGGGGCCGATGCGGTAGCCAGCCGCCTTGAACACGTCGTCGGAGCGGCCCTGGTACCACAGGTAACCGTCCTGGTCACGCGTCGCCAGGTCACCGGTGCGGCACCAATCGCCGGTGAATTTGCCCTGCGTTGCAGCATCGTTTTTCCAGTAGCCCAAAAAGAAGACCGGGTCCGCATCGCCGTGCACATCAAAGCGGTTGAGCGCCGCGTCGCCAGCCACGCCGACCGGACACTCGTGACCGTCATCGTCGATCACGGCGACACGATGACCCGGATAGCCCTTGCCCATGCTGCCGGCCCGCGCTGGCCAGAGCGCGGCGCAATTTCCTACGATGTAGTTGATCTCGGTCTGCCCAAACATCTCGTTCACGGTGACGCCAAGTTGACGCTGGCAGTAGTCAAACACCGCGTCGCCAACCGCCTCACCGGCGCTCATGATGGCTTGCAGCTTCAAGTTGAATTGCTGCCGCACGCTGCCAGGTGCGGCGCCGGGATAGGCCTTCATGATGGCTTTGAGCGCGGTCGGGAACAGGAACGTGTGCGTCACGCCAAACTGGCTCATCAGTTGCAGCGCCAGTTGCGGGCTGAAACGCCCGTTGAACGCCACAATCGGCCGGCCAAAGTACAGCGTTGGCAGCAGCGCATCCATCAGGCCGCCGGTCCAGGCCCAGTCGGCCGGTGACCAGAACACGGCGTCGGTGCGGGCGTTATCGCGCCCGTCAAAACCAAACCAGTTCTGGCTACAGACGAAGCCGGTGAGGTTGCCGATCAGCGCGCGCTGCGGAATCAGCGCGCCCTTCGGGTTACCGGTGGTGCCGCTGGTGTAGATCAGCACGGCGGCGCCATCGGCTGCGGTGGCGACCGGCAAGAAATCGGGCGCCGCGCCGGCCAGCGCATGGCTGTAGTCGATGTCCGCCAGCGCAGCCGCTTCACCCACGCCCAGCACGCCACGCAACGCCGGGCAGGATGAGCGAATCTCGCGCACATTGGCAATCGAGCTTTCGTCGCAGATTGCCAGCACGGTCTCGCTGTCGTGCAGCCGGAATTCCAGCGCCTGCGGGCCAAACAGCATCGACAGCGGCATCGCCACCGCGCCCATTTGCAGCACCGCCATGTAGGCCACTGCCGTCTCGAAGCGCTGCGGCATCACGATGGCGACACGGTCGCCGCGCAACACGCCCAACGCGGTCAGCACGTTGGACAGGCGATTTGCCTGCTGCTGCAGTTCCAGGTAGCTATAGGCCACGTTGGTGCCGTCACCCTGCAGCGCGTGAATCGCAACCCGGCTCGCGGCGCCCGTTTGCGCCGCCCAGCGAGCGCAGCAGACCTGGGCGATGTTGAACTGCGCCGGCACCAGCCAGCGAAATTCAGCATGGATCTGCGCGTAGTTGTCCGCCACCGGCGGCGCTGGTTTGTCGCTGTCTTGACTGACACTCACGCTCACTCTCCTTATGATGGTGCAAATGTACCAAGTCAAAAGACCTCCGCATAGCGAATTTGTCCCGATCCGCAATCTGCAATACCACGTGCTCACCTGGGGTCAACCGGCGCCAGACAAAATTCCGCTGGTGCTGGTGCACGGCTGGATGGACGTCGCAGCCAGTTATCAGTTTGTGGTGGACGCCCTGCGCCGCGAACATTACGTCATCGCGCCGGACTGGCGTGGCTTTGGCCTGAGCGCAACCGGCGCCGTTGACAACTTCTGGTTTCCCGACTACCTGGCGGACCTGGATTTTCTGCTCGACCACTACGCGCCTCAAGGCCAGGTTCATTTGGTCGGCCACAGCATGGGCGGCAACATCGCGATGCTGTATGCCGGCGTGCGCCCGCAGCGCATCCGCCGGCTGATTAATCTGGAAGGCTTTGGCATGCCGGCAACCCGCCCGGAGCAGGCGCCGGGGCGCTACGCCAAATGGATGGATGAGCTGAAGAAAGTGCATAGCGGCGAGTTCGACCTCAAGACCTATGACAGCGTGGCCGGCGTGGCCCGCCGTTTGATGAAAACCAACCCGCGCCTGGGCGCCGACAAAGCCAACTGGCTGGCGCAGCATTGGGCGCAGCAAGATGCGCAGGGCCACTGGCGCATTCTGGGCGAGCCGGCGCACAAGGTGACCAATGCCCAGTTGTTCCGGGTGGACGAAGTGCTGGCGCTGTATCGGCAGATCAGCATGCCCGTTCTCAGCGTCGAAGCCTCCGATAACAGCCTGGAGTTGTGGTGGAAGGGCAAGTACACACTGGCCCAATACCATGAGCGGCTGCAAGCCGTGCCGCAGGTTGAAATCGCCCGTATCGACGACGCCGGCCACATGATGCACCACGACCAGCCCGAGGCATTGGCCGCGTTGATAGAGCGCTTTATTGCACCGGAGTGATCGCCTGGCCTGAGAATAATTGATGGCAGCGGGGCGCGGCTGGTGGTAATCTGGCGTCGGACCCGAATCCTCCCCTGCTTTTTTGCGGAGCTGCCAATGAAAACCCATTCATTACCCCTGCAATCATCTATCACGCGGTGCGCCCTCGCCTGCGCGGCGCTGACGGTGTGCGGCGCTGCCACAGCGCAAACCCAGGTGGTCAAGCCACCCATCGCGCAGTACTGGATGGATGTGGCGACGCTTGCCATGGCCGGCATGGACGAGATGCCTGACATTGGGGCGCTGGGCGGCATGATGGGCGGCATGCCGGGCATGGGCGGCGTGAGCTTTGGCGCCACGCGCGGCATGATGCCGGGGCGCTGGCTGGACCTGGCCGTGGCCACCCAGCGCAAACCGGAAGGCACCGAAGCCACGCAGGCCATTCCGCGCGGACAGAACATGGGCGCCAGTTTGATGCTGCTACCGGTGCAAGCCCAAGCCAAGGCGCCCAGCCGTGCCGGGCGCGACAGCGTTGATGAGGTGCCGGACCGACCCAAAGGACGCATTCTGTTTTACTGGGGTTGCAGCGCGACTGTGCGCGCCGGCCAACCCAATGTGCTCGACTTCTCCAAAGCCGGCGCTGAGGACTACGGCAAATTCATGATGGGCCGCGCGGTGCGCGATACCGGCGCCAAGGCCACGCCGGGGCACGCGATCTGGCCCAACGAGAAACATCGCCAGAAAGTGCCACAGGATTCCTCGCTGGTGGGTCAGCATGCGATCAGCGGCGACGGCTTGCCAGCCAGCCTGCAATTTGCCATCGGCCAGCAACAGGACTTCATGCCCAAACTGGCTCTCAACACCCAGGGTAGCGGCGCCAGTGCCACCCAAATCAATTGGCAGACACTGCCCACGGCGCAGGCCTATTTCCTGAGTGCCATGAGTGGCAGCGACAGCGGCGGAGAAACTGAAATGGTGATCTGGAGTTCGTCCGACGTGCCAGAACCGGGCTGGGGCCTGATGGATTACGCCAGCAATGCCAACGTGGACAAGTGGCTGAGGGAAAAGGTGCTGCTGCCGGCCAGCCAGAGCCAGTGCGCCATCCCGGCCGGCATCTTTGCCAAGGCACAGGGCGCCATGCTGCGCGGCATTGCTTATGGTCAGGAACTCAATCTGGCGCATCCGCCGCGCCGCACCGACAAGCGCATCGCATGGGAGCCCGAATGGGCGGCCAAGGTGCGCGTCAAGGCGCTGAGCATGGTTACCCTGAGTGATGAGAGCCGCACCACCCAGCGTCGTCCGGCCAAAGCCTCCAATAGTGTGCCGAACCAGGAACAACAGGACGCGCCGGAAACGCCCGCTGCACCGGGCATCCCCGGCCTGCCGGATCTAGGCAAGGCACTTAAGGGTTTGTTCGGTCGGTAGGGACGCTGCGCGGCTGGCTCGTGAGAAAATGCGGGGTTATTTGAAACCCAACCAGTCAGGACCCGCATCATGGAAGCAGAACGCATCAACCTCATCGGTAACCAACTCGCCGATCTGAGCGCGCGCACGCTCGATTTACGGGGGTATCTTTGACTATCCTGCCAAATTTGAACGACTGAGAACGGTCAACGCCTCGCTCGAAGACCCGACCGTCTGGAACGACCCGAAACGCGCCCAGGAACTCGGCCGCGAGAAAAAAGCGCTCGACGGCGTGGTGTTGACTCTCAGCACTCTCACGTCTGAACTCTCCGACAACAGCGAGCTGTTCGAGATGTCAAAGGCCGACGGCGACGAAGCCGGACTGCTGACGATCGAGGCCGAGACCGCCAAGCTGGCCGCCATCATCGAGGGGCTGGAATTCCGCCGCATGTTCAATAACCCGGCCGACCCGCTCAATGCCTTTGTCGATATTCAGGCCGGCGCCGGCGGCACCGAAGCCTGCGACTGGGCCAGCATGCTGCTGCGTCAGTACCTCAAATACGCCGAGCGCAAGGGCTTCAAGGCGACGATCGAAGACGAGACCGCTGGTGACACCGCCGGCATCAAGGGCGCCACCATCAAGGTCGAAGGCGAATATGCGTTCGGCCTGCTGCGCACCGAAACCGGCGTGCACCGGCTGGTGCGCAAGTCGCCGTTTGATTCATCGGGTGGGCGCCACACCAGCTTTGCCAGCATTTTTGTTTATCCCGAGATTGACGACTCGATCGAGATCGACATCAACCCGTCGGACGTGCGCGTTGACACCTTTCGCGCCAGCGGCGCCGGCGGCCAGCACATCAACAAGACCGACTCGGCGGTGCGCCTGACGCACCTCCCGACCGGCATCGTGGTGCAGTGCCAGGACGGGCGCAGCCAGCACGGCAACCGCGACGTCGCCTGGAAGCGCCTGCGCTCGCGACTGTACGACCATGAGATGCGCAAGCGCCAGGAAGAGCAGCAAAAGCTGGAGGACTCCAAGACCGACGTCGGCTGGGGCCACCAGATTCGCTCCTACGTGCTCGACAACAGCCGCATCAAGGACCTGCGCACCAACTACGAGACGTCGGCCACGCAGAAGGTGCTGGACGGCGACCTGGACCAGTTTATTGAAGCCTCGCTTAAGCAAGGCGTGTGATGAACGCAAAAGAATTAAAGAGGAATATCTATGTTGCCAACCCGTGAAACCGACACACCACCGGTGGTCGTCCGTCGCGCCGACTATGCAGCGCCGCCGTACTGGATCGACAGCGTCAACCTGACTTTTGACCTGGACCCGGCCAAGACGCGCGTGCTCAACAAGATGACGCTGCGGCGCAACCCGGACGTGCCGGCGCAGTCGCTCAAGCTCGACGGCGAAGAGCTCAATCTGGCGCGCGTGCTGGTCAATGGTCAGGGCGCATCGTTCAAGATCGCCGGCAACCAGTTGGTGCTGGACAACCTGCCGCAAGACGCGCCGTTTGAGCTGGAGATTTTTACCACCTGCGCGCCGGTGAAGAACAGCAAGTTGACCGGCCTGTACGTCAGCAACGAATCGTTCTTCACCCAGTGCGAAGCCGAGGGTTTTCGGCGCATCACCTACTACCTGGACCGGCCCGACGTGATGGCCAGCTTTAGCGTGACGCTGCGCGCCGACAAACAGAAATATCCGGTGCTGCTGTCCAACGGCAACCTGGTGGCGTCCGGCGCGCTGGAGGGCGCCGGCAACGAGGGCCGCCACTTTGCCACATGGGTGGACCCGCACAAGAAACCGTCGTACCTGTTTGCGCTGGTGGCCGGGCAACTGGTGTGCCGCGAGCAGCGCATCACCTCGCGCAGCGGCAAGAGTCATTTGCTGCAGGTCTATGTGCGCGCCGGCGACCTGGACAAGACCGAGCACGCGATGAACTCGCTGATCGCATCCGTCGTCTGGGACGAAGCGCGCTTTGGCCTGCCGCTCGATCTGGAGCGCTTCATGATCGTCGCCACCAGCGACTTCAACATGGGCGCGATGGAGAACAAGGGCCTCAACATCTTCAATACCAAGTTCGTGCTGGCCAGCCAGGCTACCGCCACCGACACTGACTATTCGGATATTGAGAGCGTGGTCGGCCATGAATATTTTCACAACTGGACCGGCAACCGCATCACCTGCCGCGACTGGTTCCAGCTCAGCCTGAAGGAAGGGCTGACGGTGTTTCGCGACCAGGAGTTTTCGCAGGACCTGTGCTTCGAGGCATCGGCGCGCGCGGTCAAGCGGATCGAAGACGTACGCGTGCTGCGTACCGCGCAGTTCCCTGAAGACGCCGGCCCGATGGCGCACCCGGTGCGCCCCGACAGCTATGTGGAGATCAACAATTTCTACACCGTCACCGTCTATGAAAAAGGCGCCGAGCTGGTGCGCATGATGCAAACCCTGGTTGGGCGCGATGGTTTTGCCAAGGGAATGACGCTGTACTTCTCGCGCCACGACGGCCAAGCCGTGACCTGCGACGACTTTGCCCAGAGCATTGCCGACGCCAACCCCGACTCGCCGCTGGCGCGGCTGCTGCCGCAGTTCAAGCGCTGGTACGCCCAGGCCGGCACGCCACGCGTCAAGGCCGTTGGGCGCTACGACGCGCAAGAGCGCAGCTACACGCTGGAATTCAGCCAAAGCTGCCAGGCGCCGACCGGGCAGGCAGGCAATGAACCGTTTGTGATTCCGGTGCGCCTCGGCCTGTTGGGCGCCACCGGAGCCAGCCTGCCGGTGCAACTTCAGGACAGCGACAGCGCCAGTGACGAGCAACTGTTTGTGCTGACGCAGACCAGCGAAACGCTGACCTTCATCAACCTGGACGTTGAGCCAGTGCCATCGATCCTGCGCGGCTTTACCGCTCCGGTGGTGCTCGACTTCGATTACAGCGACGCGCAATTGCAGACGCTGCTGGCGAATGACCCCGACCCTTTCAACCGCTGGGAAGCCGGGCAACGCCTGGCACTACGCGCGGCCATAGCAGCCATCAACCGCAGTGGCGATGCGATCGACCCGAACCCGCTCGGCGACGCCGTGCTGCAGGCCATGCGCGGAGTGCTGCGCTCAACCGAACTGGACGCCGCCTTCAAGCAACTGGTGCTCACGCTGCCGTCCGAGACCTACATCGCCGAGCAGCTTGCCGTGGTGGACCCGCAGCGCATTCATGCGGTGCGCGAAGCGATGCGCCAGCAACTGGCAACGGCACTGGCGTCCGACTGGCAATGGGCGTTTGAGAGCCACAGCGACAACGCCAGTTACCGGCCTGATAGCCGCTCGGCCGGACGCCGTGCGCTGGTCGGCATGGCGATGGCAAACCTGTGTCTGGCGGCGCGCGCCAGCGGCGACGTGGTGTGGCCGGGCAAGGTCTATCAGCGCTTCAAGGACGCCGGCAACATGACCGACCGCTTTAACGCGCTGCACGCCTTGGTCAACTCCGACCACGCGTTGGCAGCGCTGGCACTGGCGGCCTTTCATGCCATGTTCAAGAACGAAGCCTTGGTGCTGGACAAATGGTTTGCGCTGCAGGCCGGCGCCTGCGACCGTGGCGGCCAGGTGCTGCCGGTGGTGCGCCAGTTGCTCAAGCACCCCGACTTCAACCTGCGCAACCCGAACCGCGCGCGCAGCGTCATCTTCAGTTACTGCAGTGCCAACCCCGGCGCCTTCCACCGGGGTGACGCGGCTGGCTATGTGTTCTGGAGCGAGCGCGTGATCGAGCTTGACGGCTTCAACCCGCAGGTTGCGGCCCGCCTGGCACGCGCGCTGGACCGCTGGAAAAAGCTCGCCGAGCCGTACCGTGGCGCCGCACGCGAAGCGCTGGCAAGGGTGGCCGCCAAGACCGACTTGAGCAACGATGTGCGCGAAGTGGTGGAGCGCGCGCTGGCCGACTAAAACAGCGGCGGGCGCAGTGCTGAAAAGCCCGAACCCCCCGCTATAATTCACGCCACCAAGCCGGTGTAGCTCAGTCGGTAGAGCAGCTCATTCGTAATGAGAAGGTCGGGTGTTCGATTCATCTCTCCGGCACCATTTTTCGCCAATGAAACCAAGGGGTTACAGAAGTTCTGTAGCCCCTTTTTCTTTCGTGCGAATTTACGAGGGTGGATGTCGGGGTTTTGTGGGTAAGGAAGCCCTGCCTAATTCTCATCCGAGGACGAAGTAGTGCAAGGCAACGCCACGCTCACGATCACCGGTGACAACCATGGACTCAGACAACACTGCACTCACGCCGCCAACTCACGACTCAATTCCTCCATCGCCTTCGGCCATTTCGAACCAAAGAGCTGGTGCACGCGGCCAAAGTTGGCGGCGATGGGGTCGCGAGTCGCTCGATCCAGCATCAACCCAATCTCACCAACAAGAGCTCGACGTCCCTCAGCAGGGGCAGAAGGTCATCCCGGACAGCGCTCCAGACGATGGCAGGGTCGATGACATCGTAGCCATGGATCAAGACATTGCGAAAGGCAATGATGCGGCGGTAGTCGGCAACGCGCGCAGCAGTTGCCGGGTCGTCCTTTTCCAGGCGGCGCACGGCCTCACCAATGATTTCAAAGTTGCGCTCCACGGCCTGGCGCAGCAAGCGGTTTTGCTTGAATTGCTCCAGCGTCGCGCCCTCGGTGGTCGTTTTGACAAAGTCCGCCGCATTGCGGATGTCTTCAAGCAGCTTCGGTGCGCGCGGATGCATAAACGGTTTGGCGTGAGCGATTGACCGTAGCCATGAAATAGGGGTTGCTCAGCGCGGTGGTCGAAACAAGATCAATCTTGCGGCAAAACAGTTGCTCCAGTGCTTCCAGCAAGCCGAAGTAGCGGTGGAAAAGACTGCCTGCGTCCTCTTGCATAAATTCGACCAGAAAGTCAATGTCGCTGTGCGCCGGGTCGAATTGCCCATCTGCGGCCGAGCCAAACACCTCCAAACTTTGCACGCCAAAACGGTGGCAAAGTTGAGCAACTGCGGGGCGGTGTTGTTCTATGAGGGCAATCATGGTCTTCTCTTGCTGGCATTATGCCGCCAACGCCTCGCTAAGCTCAGCAATCGCCTTGGGCAGTTGCGCGCCAAAGAGCTGGTGAACCTTGCCCAAGCCACCCTAGGTGTTGAAGGGAGCATATTCAAAGTCATCAATTTCAATGCCGAGGTTGGCGGCGATGTGCTTGCGGATCATTTCCAGCCAATGTTGTTGTTCTTGGGTGAATGGATCTTTGTGCTGCGCCAGCCACGCTTTGAAGTTGGCTTGCACGCGCTCGGGGCATCCGCCGCATTGCAAACGTGCCAACCCGCAGCAAGCAGCAACGCGTCGATGGTCTGGCGGGCATTGGCTTCTGGTGTCATTGCGTCTCCCCGCGGGGCATTCTACGGGAGTAAACCGCCTCAATAAGTCGTCCGCTGCAGCCCCACCAACCGCCACGACGCCAGCGTGGCCAGCGCCGACAGCGCGATGCAGGCCCAGATCACCGGGCTGTAGCTGCCTATGCTGTCGAACACCGCACCCGCTACCACCGGCCCGAGCAGATTGCCCAGCGCCGCGCCGGTGTACAGCGTGCCGATGACCAGCACGCCCAGCGCCACCACGCGCAGCGCATCGCGCCATCCCAGGCCGTTGATGGCACTGGCGGCAAGCAGCGGGACTACCAGGGTGCCGGCGCCGATACCGGCACTGGCAATGCCGGCCGCCAGACCGCGCCGCTGGCTGAACCAGGGTTGCACGCAGGCAATGGCAGGGGTGTAAACCAGCGCGATGCCAACGCCGATGCCGACGCCATAGGTCAGGTACACCGTGCTCATGGAGTGAGCCATGCTGGTGAATGGTCGCCATTCTGGGCATCCGGGTTGAAAGAAAACCAGTTGCTCGCCCGACATGCAAAATGTCAACGTGCGTCCGTCCGGAACGCCTATATTTGATGCCTTCAAAGGGCTGTACCGCTGGCGCCTGAACAAAAGGAGAGTTCGCCATGCACTCATCTGTTGAACAACTGGTACGCATCGCGGCGGACGATGTCCACATGGAGGCCTTGCTGCAACTGCCGCCAAAGCCGCAAGGCCTCGTTCTGTTCGCGCACGGCAGCGGCGGCAGCCGGCACAGCCGGTGCAACAATTTCGTCGCGCGCGAGTTGCATGCGCAGCATCTGGGCACCCTGCTGCTGGATCTGCTGACAGTGGGCGAGGATCTGGATTACCAGACCCGCTTCGATATCCGGCTATTGACGCATCGCCTGCTGGCGGCGACGCGTTGGGCGTTGCTCAATCCCTCCACGCAGCACCTGCCTTTGGGCTACTTCGGTGCCAGCACCGGCGCCGCAGCCACGCTGCAGGCAGCGGCGGCGATTGGCGCCGAAATCCGGGCCGTTGTGTCGCGCGGTGGCCGGCCGGACCTGTGCGGAGAGCACGATCTGGCCCGGGTGCAGGCGCCGACGCTGCTGCTCGTCGGTGCGGCCGACCTCGATGTGATTGCACTCAACCGCAGCGCCTGCGCCGCTCTGCAGTGCGAGAAGGAACTGTCCGTGATTCCCGGCGCCACCCATCTGTTCGAAGAACCGGGCGCGCTGGAAGAAGTGGCGCGCCAGGCCGCTGCATGGTTTAGCCACCACTTGCGCGGTCTGTAAAGCGTTGGCTGACCCACCCCGGCATGGCCGGCGCAGCAGCCGCTTCAGGCCCATACCACGTTGGACAAGGCTGAGTATTCCAATTTCTGCTGCAAAGGAGTAATGTAGTGGTCCTGTCCAAATTGATCGCATCGCATGCGAAATATCAATGCCTTGGCAGGAAAGAAGTTGGGGGTTTCAACATGAACACCGAGGACCCGGCCATGGTTGTGCAACAGGCCTGGCTAGTGTGCCTGTTGATTACGGCCATCGTTCAAAGCTTCAATTTCTTTCGAAATGCCCAGCGCGCCAAGGTGCTTCGCGTGTTTGGAAGAAGACCGATGAATTCAAGCAGTCTGATCTATCTTTCGCTAATGGGCGTGGTGCCCCTGGTATCCGTGCTGCTGCTGGCCAACTGTCCTTTTGACCTGCAGGGCAGCGACGCGGCCTTGCAAAGCGCCGTGACGCTGACTTTGACCGCCTGGCTCGGCCAGCGCTGCATGCGCTGGCTGTCTTTGGGCATCGTGGTGAAAGAAGATGAATAGCGCGTTGGCGGCGTCAGTGCGTGATGGCAATCAGCACGCTGCAATGAGCGTGCTCGATCAGCGCCTTGTAGAGCGACCCCTTCCACCAGCGTGCGGCCCGGCTATCGAGGTGTTTGTGCCCCACCACAATCAGGTCCGCCGAGATCTCGCGGGCGTGTCTGGTAATGGCATCGACCGTGTCGCCTTCGAGCAGCGCGCAGTGGGCCTGGTGGCCGGCCTCTTGCAGACGGCGCAGACCGTCGTCCAGCACTTGCCGCATGGTCGCCTCCTCGCGGTCGCGCCAGCGGCTGTCGTACACGCCCCCCTCCACCGCAAGGTCGTTCATGTGCAGCGACAGCACTGTCACCAGCGTCAACTTGGCATGCGACCACTGCGCAAGATCCTGGCAGTCCAGCAAGGCCTGTTGCCCGCTGGGCGATCCGTCATAAGCCAACAAGACGTGTTTGTACATGGCAGTTCCCCTTCTCCGGTTGCGCAGTCGCACAACGCTAGCATAGCCCCCGGAGCACGTGGCTGCAAGCTCCGGTGCATACTGTCTGCCCCATGAAACAGTGGCTCGGTTCCCCCTCTCTGCGGATTGCCGTGGCAATTGCTGCCTACGCATTGGTGGGGCGCTACCTTGGCGTCATAGCGTTTGTGTTTGCTTCGCCCCTCTTCGCAGCCCTGATTGCCAGACCTCTGATGACCCTCGCCTCCAACATCCGCTGGCGCATGCGATCTCATGTTTGGCTCCCGTTGCACGGTCAACATTACGTCTTCAAGGGCAGCACAATTCATGTGATTGAAGACGCTCAGCATCACCGGTGGGTGTGCCTGGCAGACGTGCGGCGCGTCATAGCGCGCGATTCCGTCAGTGACCAAACTCTGGCTGTCACGTACCCTGGGCAATATCAAATCATGGGCAAGCCCGCGCAGCCGCATTTGAGGGACGACGCACTGGTCGCTCATCTGGGCAAACAGAACGCTCTGCAGGTGCTCAAGTTCAGAACCTGGGTAGAGAGAGCCATCATGCGGCCAGGGCAGAAGACGCGCAGGCATTTTGGCATCCAGGAGGTCGCTCACGAGCCTGCAGCTGACCGTTGACGCCAAGCTCTGGAAGCGTTCGCAACTTCAACTTCAGTTGCTGCAAGGCGCGATGGGCCTGCTCAGCTATCGCAACCGCAACGCTGTCCGCCTGCCGCGCTGGGAAGTTATTTCATAGCGGGTTGAAATGCTTTGAATCCAGTAGTAGAGGGCGGCCACGCCAAGTGTGCCCGACAGACTCTAACGCCTGTGCGGATAGGCGGTAATTTCCTGAATCGCGACGTACAGCGGTTGCAGTCGCTGGTACATGCGCAGGTAAACCCGCCGGTACAACTGTTCGTAGGTCTGCACGTGCTCGGCTTGCGGCATGAAGACCTGACTGACACGGGTCATGTCAGCTATTGCGGTCGCAAAGTCGGGTTTGAGTTTCAGGCTTACCGCCGCCAGGATGGCGGCGCCCAGACCGCTGGTTTCGTACAGGTGCGGACGCTCACACGGAAGGTTAAAAATGTTGGCGCTGATCTGCATCGCCGCGTCGCTTTGCGAGCCACCACCGGAGACACGCACGCGCGTGATGCGCTGGCCGCTGCGCTGCTCGATGCGCTCCTTGGCCTCTCTAAGCGCGTAGGCCAGCCCTTCCAGAATGGCGCGGTACAGGTGGGCGCGCTTGTGCACGTCGCCAAACCCGATGATGGCGCCCTTGGCCTCCGGGCCGGGCACCTTGATGCCGGGGTTCCAGAACGGCTGCAGCATCAGGCCCTGGGCACCGGGCGGCACGGCGTTCACCAGTTCGTCAAACAGCGTCTCGGGCGCCACGCCGCGTGAGTGTGCAACCTGCTGCTCATACAGGCCGAATTGCTCCTTGAACCAGCTCACCATCCAGAAACCCCGCGTGATCTGAATCTCGGTGTTGTAGTGGTTCGGCACGGCCGCCTGATACGGCGGAATGAAGCGCGTGGCTTCAATGTAGCGCGACGTCGTGGTGTTGACGGTGGCCGTTGTGCCGTACGACAGGCAGGCGATGTCGGGGCTCAGGCAGCCGGCGCCAATCACCTCGCAGGCCTTGTCGGCAGCGCCGGCGATCAGTGGCAAGCCCTGCGGAATGCCGGTGGCCAGCGCCGCTTCGGCACTAACCTCGCCGATGCGCGTGCCGGCCGGCACCAGCTCGGGCAGCATGGAGCGCGTGATCGGCATCGCCTGCCACTTCCAGTCGCTGCTGGCGGCCCAGCAGCCTCGTCTGTAATCGAATGGAATGTAGCCCACCTGCGACGCAATGGAATCGACAAAGCGCCCACAAAAGCGGTAGTTCAGATAGCCCGACAGCAGCAGGAATTTGTCGGTCCTGGCCCACAGCTCTGGCTGGTGCTGCGCGATCCAGTTGGCCTCGGCTTCTTTCTGAAAAAAGCGCACGGTGTCCGCCATGCCGATAAGCCGAAAAGCCGCGCGCCACCACCACTTGAGATTGGGGTAACTGTCGGCGCGGCGCTGGTCCAGCCAGATGATGGCCGGGCGCAGCGGCTGGCCGTCTTTGTCCAGCGCAACAGTGGTGGCGCGTTGCGTTGTGATGACGACACCGGCAATCGCGCTCTTCGGTATTGCAGTCTGGCTCCAGAGCAGTTGGCAGGCCTGGCACAGCGATTGCCAGAACGCCTCGGGGTCGTTTTCCAGCCAGCCTGGCTCGGGCGACTGATAACTGTCAATCGCCACCTGCGCCTTGTCCACCAGATTGCCCTGCAAGTCAAACAGCAGCGCGCGCACGCTTTGCGTGCCGTTGTCGATAGCCAGCAGATAAGTCTTGCTCATGGCGTTGCCTCGGATGTCAGGGCCGGTAATTGGTAGTGGGCAGCAATGATGGCGCGGTAGCGCTCCAGCTCAGTGCTCCAGCGCTCGTCGCTCCACTGCAAATGCGGCGCGCACAGCGCACGAATGCGCACCAGATGATCGAGCCCGCCGCGTGGCAGCAAGATGCCAAGCCGGGTGCGACGCAGCAGCAGGTCGTCGAGGTGCAGCACTGCCTCGCTGCGCGCGGCAATCGCGAGCTCCAGCCACAGCGTGCTGGTGCCGGCAATGAGTTGCAGATCGGCGTCGCTCGCGCTCCGGCAGAGCTCCGCAGCGCGGTAGCCGTAGCGTGCCGCCAGTCGATGCCGCACCGCTGCGCTCCAGTGCGGTGGCAGCGCACTGGCTGGCGTAAAAACAGCAGCGTCGTCGCGCGCAAATGCCTTGCCTGCATACGGCGCTGCCAGCGCCAGCGCGTCTTGCGCCATCAGACGAAACGTCGTGAGCTTGCCGCCAGTCAGCGTGATCAGGCCCGACTCGTCAAGCACCGCATGGTCGCGTGGCGCTTTGGACGCATTGCCCTTGCCGTCATCGACCACCGGGCGCACGCCGGCGTAGCTGGCACTGATGTCGGCGCGCTTGAGTTGCGCCGCCGGGAACTGGTCGTTCACCGCCGCCAGCAGATAGTCCACCTCGGAGTGCGTGATGCTGGCTTCGACATCAAGGTCTGCGCGGTGGTCCAGGTCGGTCGTGCCGATCAGCGTGGCGCCCTCCCAAGGGTAGAAGAACACCGGTCGGCCGTCTTGCGGGTGCATCAGGCTGATGCTCTGCGCCACCGGCAAGCGCCAGTTTGGGACCACCAGGTGGCTGCCGCGCAGCGGGCGCAGCATTGGCTTGGCACCCAGACCCGAGCGCAGACCGTCGGCCCAGGCGCCGGTGGCGTTGACCACCGACTTGGCGCGCACTGCATAAGTTGTGCCGGTGTCGGCATCGCGCAGGGTGAGTCCGCAGACGCGGCCCTCCTTGAGCACGAGCGACTGCGCTGCCACGTAGTTCAGTGTCAGCGCGCCGTCCTGCTGCGCCTGCATCAGCACCCGGTACACCAGGCGCGCATCGTCGGTCTTGGCATCCTGATAGACCATCGCGCCGCGAAGTAGCGGCGGATTCAAACCCGGCGCCAGTGCCTGCGTAGCGGCCAGGTCAGCGTAAAAATGGCCGCGCTGGCCGGCCATCAGCTCATAAATCATCAGGCCGAGCTGAAACATCCAGCGCCCCGGTTGGCGGCCCGCGCAATCGGCAAACAAAAAGCTTTGCGGTGCTATCAGCTCGGGCGCCTCGCGCATCAGGCGCTGGCGCTCGCGCACCGAGTGCAGCGTGGTCCTGAAGTCCCCCTCTTTGAGGTAGCGCAGGCCGCCGTGCACCAGCTTGGACGAGCGGCTCGACGTGCCCCAGGCAAAGTCGCGCTGTTCGACCAGCAGCACGCTCCAGCCACGGCGCGCGGCCTGCTGCGCTACGCCCGCGCCGCTGATGCCGCCGCCAATCACAACCAGGTCCCACTCCTGAATGTCAAGCCGCGCCAGAGCTGCAGCGCGCTGCGCCTGGCTGCTCAGCTCGCCCATGGTCCTTCGTCCTGCAATAACTTGCCGGGATTCATGATCTTGTTCGGGTCAAAGTGGCGGCACAGTTGAGCCAGCGTGGCCATGCCAAGCGGACCTTTTTCCACATGCAGTTGCGCCGCGTGGTCGCGCCCGACGCCGTGCTGGTGACTGACCGTCCCGCCATGCGCGGCAATCGTCGCGGCCACTGCGACTTTGAGCCGCTGCCAGCGCTCGAAGTTGGGGCCAAAGCCGCCGGCTACGGTGGCCCATACGTACTGCGAATAAATACTGCTGCCCTGCGGGTAAACGTGCGACAAATGACTGAACGCGTGCACGCGCTCGCCATACTGCGCAAACACGTCGCGCGCCGCCTGCTCCATTGCCAGCATCAGCGGCTTGACGTTGGGCCAGTCCACCGCTGTCTCGATCGTGTCGGCGCTGTAGCCCTGCTCCCACAAGGTGTTGCGCAGGTACGGGCCTTTGAAACGATTCGCTGCCCACCTGGATCCCAGCGCGGTGCCGATGTACACCGCGCCGTGCTGTGCCAGTGTGCGCCGCGCTTCATGCAAGGCGTGGCGCGCCGTGCTTTTGTCCGCAGTCACGCCCAGCATCAACATACATTTGCCGACACCGCACCCGCGCAGCGCCAGGTAGCGCTCCAGCCAGCCTATCAGCCTGGCGTGGCCCGCGATCGTGAGGTTGGTCTCGGTCTCTATGCCGTTTGACAGGCGCAGCATGGACAGCGGCAATTTGCGTTGCACCAGCTCGCGCACCGCCGCCTCGGCCGCGTCCCAGTTCGGCATAAAGATTGCGTGAAAGCTCTCGTGTCCGGGTAGTGGCGTGACGCGCAGCGTGGCCTCGGTCAGGATGCCAAAGCGCCCTTCCGAACCCAGCACCAGCTCACGCAGGTCCGGTCCGGCGCTGGCCGCCGGGAACGTCGGGATGCTGAGCGTGCCAACCGGCGTTTCCATGCGGCCACCGGCAAACAGGGCTTCGATGCGCCCGTAGCGCAGCGACTGCTGGCCGCTCGACCGTGTAACCACCCAGCCACCAACCGTCGAGTATTCAAACGACTGCGGAAAATGCCCCAGCGTGTAGCCGTGCGCGCGCAACTGCGCTTCAACCAGCGGTCCCGGCGTGCCGGCGCCAAAGGTTGCGAGCTGGCTTTTCTGGTCCAGATACAGCAACCGGTTCATGCGAGTCAGATTGATCGACAGAATCGGCCGCGCGCTCATCGGGCAGTCCAGGTGCCCGGCGACACTGGTGCCGCCGGCAAACGGAATCACCATCCAGTGGTTCGTGTTCGCCAGATCGAGCAAGGCGCGCACCTGTTCGGCAGATTCGGGAAAGGCGACGCCATCGGGCAGCGGCGGAAGCGCGCCAAAGCGCTTGCGAATCCAGTCGGCAAAGCTCTCGCCAAAGCCCATTGCGAAGCGCGTCGCTGCATCGGTCTGGATCATGGCGTGCGCGCCCACAAGACGCGACGGCGCCACCTGCGCCAGCAGCGCGTCCAGCGTGACGTCTTGCGCCGGCACACCTGGCCCCAGGCGCGCGCCCAGCATCGCCACAGCACCCGCGCCCAGCGTCATCGAAGTGGCATCGTCGCCCCAGCCATTCCATCGTCGCATCGCTTCCTCCGTTTCCCGGCGTCAAACTGTGCGCCAGTGCAAGCCCATCGATTATGGGTGCTGCCCGTCGCAAGACCCGGCGCTGGCGCGACTCAGATCTCGAAGCCGATGGCGTTCAACAGGCTGGCGGTTTCGCACAGTGGCAATCCCATGACGCCGGTGTAGCTGCCGTCCAGGCGTTCGATAAAGGCAGCAGCGCGGCCCTGCATCGCGTAGGCACCCGGCTTTTCGCGCGGCTCGCCGGTTCGCACGTAACGCTCGATCTCGGCCTGCGTCAGCGGGCGCAACGTCACTTCGCTACATGACAGCACGCAGTCAATGTGCCCGCCCCAGCAAACAGCAACGCTGGTGAAAACGCGATGGCTGCGCCCGCCAAGCTGGCTCAGGATGCGCACTGCGTCAGCGCCGTCGAGCGGCTTGCCAATCATCGCCGCGTCAAGCTCCAGCGCGGTGCTGGCAGCCAGCACCGGCAGTGGCACCAACCGTCGTGCCGCAACCAACTCCCCGCCATAGCCGGCCTTGGCGCGTGCAATCCGCTGCACGTAGTCGATCGGCTTTTCGCCACCGAGCGGCGTCACGTTGACCTGTGAATCGGCACGTTCGCCGCTGCGAAACAGCAGCGTCTCGAACGAGACGCCGATCTGGTGCAACAACTCGCGCCGGCGCGGGTTGCGCGAGGCGAGATAGAGGCGTTTGAGTGTCGGCTGGTTCACCGGCACATTATGGCGCGGTAATTCAGGCGCCACACCAACGCTGCGCCGCGCGCAATGACTCCACGTAATGGCGGGTTGATCTGCAGGCCTCGCGCCACGGCTATCGCACCGGACCCGCATCTTGCAGTTGCATGGCGGCCGCAACAATGGCCGACGCACTGACACCAAAGTAGTTGCGCAATTGGTCGCGCGTGTCGCTGCGGCCAAAGCCGTCGGTGCCCAGCGTGCGGTAGCGCCGGCCCTCCGGCAGGTAGGCGCGCACGCTCTCGGCCACGGCACAGACGTAGTCGGTGGCGGCGATGATGGAGCCGGCGCTACGCTGCAACTGTTGCGCGATAAACGGTGTGGCAGCGCCACTGTCACCGGCGAGTGCACGCTGCAGGCAGTCACGCCCGTCGCGCGCCAGTTCGCTCCAACTGGTCACGCTGTAAACGTCAACATCAACGCCCTGCGCGGCCAGTAGCAGCGCCGCCTTGATCACTTCGGTCAGGATCGCGCCCGAGCCCAGCAGCGTTGCGCTGGACTTTGATGCCGCAACTTGGCTGGCGTCTCTATGGCCGGCGTAGTGCGCAAACCTGTAGCAGCCACGCAGCACATCCGACGCCACGCCGTCCGGCAGATCGGGCTGGGCGTAGTTCTCGTTCATCAGCGTGACGTAGTAAAAGACATCCTTTTGCTGCACCAGCATCTCGCGCATGCCAAAGTCGATGATCACCGCCAGCTCACCGGCAAAGGCCGGGTCGTAGGCCTTGCAGTTGGGTATGGTGGCGGCTATCAGGTGGCTGGTGCCGTCCTGGTGCTGCAGGCCCTCGCCGCCAAGCGTGGTGCGCCCCGACGTGGCGCCCAGCAGGAAGCCGCGCGAGCGCTGGTCGGCGGCCGCCCAAATCGCATCGCCAACGCGCTGAAAGCCGAACATCGAGTAGTAGATGTAGAACGGCAGCATCGCCAGACCGTGCACGCTGTAGCTCGTGGCGGCTGCGGTCCAGCTGGCAATAGCGCCGGCCTCGCTGATGCCCTCTTCCAGAATCTGGCCGTCCAGCGCTTCACGGTAGCTCAGCACCGAGCCGATGTCTTCCGGCTCGTAGCGCTGGCCCAGGCTGGAATAGATGCCGACCTGCTTGAACAGATTGGCCATGCCAAAGGTGCGCGCTTCGTCGGCCACGATGGGGACGATGCGCGGTCCCAGTTCCGGGTCTTTGAGCAGGTTGCCGAGCAGGCGCACAAAGGCCATCGTGGTGGACATTTCCTTGCCCGCCGCTGCGGTAGCAAAAGTTGCGTACGAAGCGAGCTCAGGCAGCGCCAGCGGCTGTGCATCTGAGCGGCGTTGCGGCAGATAGCCGCCGAGCTTGGCGCGCCGCTCGTGCAGGTAGCGCATCTCGGCGCTGTCGGCGGCGGGTTTGACAAACTCCAGGTTGGCGGCTTGCGCGTCGGTGAGCGGCAGGTTGAAGCGATTGCGGTAGGCAATCAGCGCCGCCTCGTCGAGCTTTTTCTGGCTGTGCGTCGTCATCCGGCCCTGGCCGGCCTGCCCCATGCCGTAACCCTTTTTGGTATGCGCCAGGATCACCGTTGGCTGGCCGCTGTGGCGGGCGGCCGCCGCGTACGCTGCATGGATTTTCACGATGTCGTGACCGCCGCGTTTGAGCCGGTCGATCTGCTCGTCGGTCATGCCCTGCGCGAGCCGCTTGAGCTCCTCGCTCTGGCCGAAAAAATTATCGCGGTTAAAGCGCCCGTCCTTGGCGGCAAAGGTCTGCATCTGGCCGTCCACTGTGTCGGCAAAGGCGCGCACCAGGGCGCCCGTCACGTCGCGCGCAAACAGGCCGTCCCAGTCGCTGCCCCAGACCAGTTTGATGACGTTCCAGCCAGCGCCTCGAAACAGTTTTTCCAGCTCGTCGATGATGCGGCCGTTGCCGCGCACCGGGCCGTCCAGCCGCTGCAGATTGCAGTTGACCACCCACACCAGGTTGTCGAGCTTTTCGCGCGACGCCAGCGTGAGCGCACTCATGCTTTCGGGCTCGTCCATTTCGCCGTCGCCAAACACGCCCCATACCTTGCGCGCCGAGCAATCGAGCAAGTGGCGGTTTGTCAGGTATCGCATGAAGCGCGCATGGTAGATCGAGCTGATCGGCCCCAGGCCCATCGAGCCGGTCGGGAACTGCCAGAAGTCTGGCATCAACCAGGGGTGCGGGTAGCTCGACAGCCCGCGCGCGCCGTGACTGGGTGCGCTGATTTCCTGGCGGTAGTGCGCCAGGTCGGCCTCGCTCAACCGGCCTTCCAGAAAGGCACGCGCGTACACACCTGGCGCGCTGTGCGGCTGAAAAAATACCAGGTCGCCCGCTTCCGTCTGGGTCCGCCCATAAAAGAAATGATTGAAGCCAACCTCGAACAGATCAGCCGCACTGGCGTAGCTGGCAATGTGGCCGCCCAGGTCGCCATATGCGGCATTGGCACGCGCCACCATCACCAGTGCGTTCCAGCGCATCAGCGACGCAAGTTTTTCTTCCAGCGCCAGATCGCCGGGGAAGCTGCCCTGCTGATCGACCGCGATGCTGTTCACGTACGGCGTGGCCAGCTCGGGCGACCAGCCAACCTGTACCGTGTGCGCCAGGCGCACCAGTTGGTCCAGCACAAAGCGCGCACGCCCGGCGCCGTGGTTGGCCAGCACTGACAGAAAGGCATCCCTCCATTCGGCGGTTTCTGCCGGGTCAATGTCAGTGGCTGTTTGTGATTCTGCGGTTGCGGGCGTGACTGGCTGCATGGCGTGTGCGGTAGCTGCGGGTCAGCTATTTTGCACCTGTGCCAGCGCCTGACGCACGTCTTGCAATATGTCGGCCAGGTCTTCCAGGCCGACCGACATTCGCACCAGTCCCTCGCTGATGCCATGGGCGGCGCGCTCGTCGGGCGTGTAGGTGGAGTGGGTCATGCTGGCCGGGTGCTGCGCCAGCGTTTCGGCATCGCCCAGGCTGACGGCACGCGTCACCAGTTGCAGCGCGTCCATGAAGCGCACGCCGGCCGCCAAACCGCCCTTGAGTTCAAACGCAATCATGCCGCCAAACTGACGCATCTGGCGCTTCGCCAGCGCGTGCTGGGCAAAGCCCGGAAGCCCCGGGAAATGCACGACCGCAATGGCCGGGTGTGCCTGCAGCAGTTCGGCCACCGCCTGCGCACTCTGGCAGTGACGGTCCATGCGCAGGCTCAAGGTCTTGAGGCCGCGCAGCACCAGTTGCGCATCCTGCGCCGACATCACGGCGCCGGTCATGTCTTTCAAGCCGAACAGCCGCACATGCTTGGCCAGTTCGGCATCGGCAAAAATCGCGGCACCGGCGGTCAGGTCACCATGGCCGCCGAGGTATTTGGTCATCGAGTGCAGCGACACGTCGGCGCCGAGCAGCAGCGGCTGCTGCAGGTACGGCGTGCAATAGGTGTTGTCAACCACGACCTTGACGCCAGCGCGGTGCGCGATGGCCGCTACCGCCTCGATATCCACCAGCCGCATATTCGGGTTGGCGGGGGTCTCGAAATACACGACGCGCGTTTTTGGCCCAATGGCTTGCGCAACCTGTTGTGGGTCCGTCATGTCAACGTGGCGCACCGTCACGCCAAAGCGCGTCAGGCCGTGTGTCAAAAAGGCGAAGGTACAGCCGTACAGCGTGATGTCGGCCAGCACTTCATCGCCGGATTCCAGCAGCGACCACAGCGTTGCGGTGATGGCGCCCATGCCGGAGCCGAACACCACCGCGCCTGCGCCCTGCTCCAGACTGGCCAGGCGCGACTCGAGCAAGGCCAGTGTCGGGTTCGCGATGCGGGTGTAGAAATAGCCGGGCTCGGTGCCGGCAAAGCAGCGTGCGCCATAGGCGACATCCGGAAACGCAAAAGTCGATGAACTGTACAGCGGCGGCACCAGGGCGCCCTGATGATCGGCCGGGTTGTAACCCCAGTGGATGGCGCGCGTGCTAAATCCGTCCGCGTCGCTGTTGTGGGACTTGCTTTGTGCGGCCTGCGAGATAGCTGCGTGCAGTGGCGCTGGCATCGGTTGTGACATGGTGGCTCCTGTTGTGTGAACGTTATGCGAATTCTTGATCAAGGATCGAGGATGTATTTGACTTAATCGACCTTCCCGGCGATGGTTATGAGTTAAATGCACCCTAAACCATTGAAATAGTGAAATAATTAACCCATGAAACCGATAGATGCCACCGATCAGGCCATTTTGATGACGCTGCAGCGCGACGCGCGCCAGACCATGGCACAGCTCGCAGAGCACGTGTCGCTGTCGCAGTCACCGTGCTGGCGCCGCGTGCGCCAACTTGAGGAGTCCGGTGTGATCGAGGGCTATCACGCACAACTCAGCCGCAAGCGGCTCGGTTACGGCGTCACTGGCTTCATCCATCTTCAAATGCAGAACCACACGCTGGCGGTACTGGCGGCGTTCGAGCGTGAAGTGGTGGCCTTGCCTCAGGTTGTGTCATGCCACAACCTGTCGGGCCACTACGACTACCTGATCGAAGCGATTGCAGTGGACCTGGAGGCATTCTCGACGCTGGTGCGCAACAAGATCCGCTGCCTGCCGGGCGTGAAGGAAGTCGCCACCAGCTTTTCGCTAAAGGAAGTCAAGCCCGCTGGCAGCCTGCCGGTCAACGGGTAAGACTGCCCTGGCCACCGCTACGCGCCAGATCGGCGCAAATCGCGTCGGCCGCCGGCCAGCGCGAGCGACACCAGTCGGGCGCGATCAGCGTCGGCTCCAGCGCCGAAGCCGTGATGCGGTGAAACACCACCTCGGTCGGCGTGCGCCGGATCAGCTCGGCCGCCGTTTCCACATATTGCGCCTGGGTCAGGACAGTCAACTCTCCCCGCGCATATTGCCCGGCCATCGGCGCGCCCTTGACGATCAGCAGCGGGTGCAGTTTGAGTCCCTCGACGCCGCAGTCGAGCACGCGCGCGTGGGTTTGCAGCATCATCGCGCTCGACTCTTGCGGCAAACCCAGAATCAGGTGGGTGCAGATGGGAATGCCGTAGCGCCGGGCCCGCGCCACGGCATCGGCATACGCCGCAAAGCCGTGCCCGCGCTTGACCCGCAGCAGTGTCTCGTCGTGCGCGCTTTGCAGACCGAGTTCCAGCCAGACCTCATAGCCCTGCTCGCGGTAGCCGGCCAGAATTTGCAACACTTCGTCGGACACGCAATCGGGCCGCGTGCCCACACACAAGCCAACGATGTCGGCGCCGACCAGCGCCTGCGCATACAACTCACGCAGTTGCGCTACTTCGGCATAAGTGTTGGTGTAGGCCTGAAAGTAGGCCAGGTAGCGGCTGGCGCGGCGCGTGGACGCCTTGGCGCTGGTGAGTTGCGCGTCCACCGATGTCTGTGGCTCGCAGTCGCTGAATGACAGCACACTGCAAAACGTGCAGCCGCCGCGCCCCAGCGTGCCGTCGCGGTTTGGACAGGTAAAGCCAACGTGCAACGCCAGCTTGCGCACCTGCGTGCCAAAGCGCGCCTTCAGGTGCGTGCCAAGCGTGTTGACGTAGCTTTCAAGTTGCACGCGACCTGATTCAAGTTGCGCCGATCAGCCGGCCTTGACGGCCAATACCGGGCACGACACCGTCAGCAGCAGTTCCTGGGCGACGCTGCCCAGGAACAGTTTGCCCACCGGCGAGCGTTTTCTCAAACCGATGACCAGCACCGAAGCCTGCAACGACTCGACCAGCGCGTCAATTTCCTCGACGGCACTCTTGCCACGGACGAACTGCTTGAATTCTGAGTTCACGCCGGAGGCCGCAAGCAGCTCCTGCACCTGCTCGACATCCTGTACATCGGCCATCGACAGATCTTCCTGCTTGCCGCCGGGGCTGGCGTTCACCACCACCAGCCGCTCATTGCGGCGCTTCGCAATTTCGATACCTTTGTCGAGCGCGGCGCGACCTTCGGGACGGGGTGCATAAGCTACAAGTATGGTCATGGTTTCTCCTTTTTGCGGGGTAATGTGTTTTGCGGATGCTGCTATTTTGCCTGCGGCTGGGACCGGTGTCACGGTCAAAGGCCATTCAGTTTGATTTGCCGCAGCAGATTGACACGCATAGGGCGCACAAAGCGGGCACCAGCCGGCGTCATGTGCGTCTCAAAGCAGCGGCGCACTTGCTCCAGCCGCTCCCCGGCCAGTTTGATGTCCGAGTGCGTAACGCCCACCATGCGCTCATAAAAATCCTGAAAGTCACGAAAGACCAGCGGTGTATCAAAATGAATCTCGTCAACCTGCGCAAAAAGGCCGAGCGGCACATGGTGCAGCGACTTGAACATCAACGCCAGATCATGGCTCTGATCCGGCAACGGAGTGGCGTCGGCACCGGCCAGCAAAAACGACAGCGCAGGCACAGGCGGCGCGGCGATGTTCGCGGCGTGCTGCGTCTGATCCACCTCCAGCGCCACCACCGATTTAACCAGACCGCTGTGCACCAACCGACGTGACATCTGCGCGCCGCCGCAGCCCAGGTCCACGACGCGCGCGCCGTCCAGCGGCAGCAGCCGGCGCAACAGGTCGAGCTCGTCGCCAACCAGTTCGCGCGCGCCCACGCCTTGCTCTGTCATCTATTTATTCCGCCAAACCTTTGTAGATCAGTTGCAAGGTGTCCTTGCCAACGCGATCAGCCATCCGGGTGTGCACCGGCGCCATCGCCTCTTTCAACGCCAGGCGATCTTCTTTGGTGGGTGCATAAACTGCTGTCTTGCCGCTCTTGCGCACGCCGACCAGCGTCTGGTCGTTTTCGTCCTGGGCCATCTGGTTGGCATAGACAGCGGCCTCTTTCATGGCATGCTCCAGCTGGCCCCGCATATCTGCGGGCAGTGCGTCCCAGAACTTCCTGTTGACGATGACCGCATAACCGATATAGCCATGATTCGTCAGCGACAAGTGCTTTTGAACTTCGTGCATCTTCTGGGTGTAGATGTTGGAGATGGTGTTTTCACTGCCATCAACCACGCCGGTCTGCAACGCCTGATAGACCTCTGAGAATGCCATCACCTGAGGAATGGCACCAACCGCGCGCATCTGCTCTTCGAGCACTTTGCTGGACTGAATGCGGAACTTCTTGCCCTTGTAATCGGCCGGCATCTTGAGCGGTGAGTTGGCGGTGAAGGACTTGAAACCGTTGTCCCAATAGGCCGGGCCCTTGATGCCTTTGGGCTCGAGCTTGGCCAACAATGCCGCGCCGACCGGGCCTTGCGTAATCTTGTGCAGATCGGCCGTGCTGTCAAACAGGAACGGAAAGTCAAATACTTCGAATTCCCTCACGCCCAGCGGGCCAAACTTGGACATCGACGGCGCCAACATTTGCACCACCTCCATCTGCATTGCCTCAATCTCTTCCTTGTCCTTGTACAACGAACTGTTGGCATAGACCTCGACCTTCGCCTTGCCCTGCGTCAACTCACCCGCGCGCTTGGCAAAGAACTCTGACGCCTTGCCCTTGGGTGTATCGACCGCCACGACGTGGCTGAATTTGATGATCATCTGGGCGTGGGCGGCCAGCGCCGCACAGCCCAGCAGCAAACCCGCCAGTAATTTCGAAATCTTCGATGGATGACTCCTCATGTTTTGGTTCCGGTAACCGGTGCGGTTGACCTCTGGGTTGATGCCGCCGTGCCAACAACAAGTCGCCTGTCCGGTCTTGCCCGGTGAGCGCTTGCACAGCTTGCACTGCGTGCGATCTTGACGGCGAATGCCGCGCAGCGCCATTGAGAGAAACCCGACGACGCGGGGCCGCGCTGTCATGCGGGAGACATCTTGCGTACCAGCAGCGAGAGTTCGCGTCGGCATGCAAGGCGCATAAGACCGGGTGCTGCTCTGCAGGTTATTGCCTGAATGCGCTAAACTGGCCGAGGCGCAACACCGTGCGCCGTTTACCGGAGTCAGATCATGATCCGTTTCACCCTTGCATTGCTCGTCGGCCTGGTGATCAACTTCGCTGCGGCAACGTCGGCAACCGCCGTCACGCTGGAAGAATTGCTTGCGAACCCGGCAATCCAGGCTTGGCTGAACCGTCAGGGCGATATGGCCGCGACGGTGGCGATGTGCCGGGGCCGGGATTACCGCGCCAGGAACGCCCAGCGCTGTCAGCAGGCGGAAGACGCGCAAAACCTGCTGACCATGGCGCCCGAACTTCGCCTGCTGCTGAGCCGCCCAGCCACCGCCAGCTCGATTCGCGAACTGTGCCTGGGCGTGCAGGGTATGCCGATGCAAAACAGCTATTTGTGCGCGGAGTTGTACCGCGCCGACGCTGCTTTCAAGCGCCAGGCCGAACAAATACGGGTGGAACGGGCGAAACAAGAGGACCGGCCTTGAGTCGGCGGCGTGCACTGATACGCAGCAGCAATCCAATTCTGCGTGGCCGGCTCTGGTCGGTGCAGCTAGGTAGCCAACGCCGATGTACCCGGATGCCAGGCTTCAATTGCCGGTGTGCTGCTGGGTTGCGTTGGCCCCAGCCAAAATCAGCGTTTGCTGTGCCATGCGTATGACCGGGCCGTCCACCATGCGCCCATCCAGACTAACGACGCCACCGCCTGCGGCCTGACACGCTGCCAGCACGCGCTGCGCCCACTCCAGTTCGGCCGCACTGGGAGTGAAGGCTGCATTCACCGGCGCAACCTGCGCGGGATGAATGCACAGCTTGGCGCCAAAGCCGCCGCGCCGGCTGCGCGCCGCATCTGCCTGCAGCCGTTGAATGTCGGCGAGCGCCGTCGTCACGCCGTCGATCGGCGCCGCCAGACCCGCACTGCGCGACGCTGCCACCAGCGCAAAGCGCACCGGAATGAGTTCTGCCTCATCGACGTCACAGCGCATGCCCAGGTCGGCCTGCAAGTCCAGATGACCGAGCGCCAGACGCAGCACCTGGGGACTGCGCGCCAGCACATCCAGCGCGGCCAGACCGGCCGCTGACTCGACCAGCGGAATCAGCGCGCACGGTTGACCGCTACCCGTGCGGGTGCAGGCCGCAGCGACGCGCGCGATCTGTTCGGCTGACTCGGCCTTGGGAATCGCGACACCGGCCAGCCCCTGCCCGCACAGGCGCGCAAGCAGCGCCAGATCAGCCTCATGCCAGGGCGTGCCGGCCGGATTGATGCGTATCATCAGACGCGCGCGCTCGGTCGAGGTCAACGCCGCAAAGGCTTGCGCCAGTTGCTCCCGCGCCAGCGCTTTGTCGGACGCAGCCACCGCGTCTTCCAGGTCCACTATCACCGCGCCGGCACCTGACGCCAGCGCCTTGGGCACGCGCTCCGGACGGTTGCCGGGGACAAACAAAAAGGTACAGGCACGCGCCAACATGGTAGGGATCCTCAAGTTCATCAGTGATGATCAAGTCGTCATTGCGAGGAGCGTCAGCGACGCGGCAATCCAGGACTTGGGGGTCATGGATTGCTTCGCTGCGCTCGCAATGACTACAACGTCGTCATCGCGTGGCCGCAGGACGTGGCGATCCAGGACTTCCGGGTGCATGGATTGCCACGTCAGCTGCGCTTCCTCGCAATGACGGGAGAGGTGCGCTTGCTCGCAATGACGGCTTGAACTGGCCATGTTCATTCACCCTGCGGCAACAGTGAACCGACGCGCGGCCATTGCGCCACATTCCATAAACTCGCCACCGCCGCCTGCATTTCAGCCTGTGTGGCACCGCCGCTAAAGGCCGCCAGGCGCAGCGCTTTGGCTGTGATTTCTTCACGACTGAGCGTGTTGCCGGGGTCGCCCTTGGGTTCATCGACACGACCCTGCAAAACGCGGCAATCGGTGGTGTGCACCGTCACCTTGCCGATCCAGCGCTGCGGGTAAGCGGCTTCCACTTCCGCGTCCGGCTCCATCGTCACGCGATCGCACAGTGCGCGCGTCGGCGCATCATCAAAGTGCGCGGCAAATTCTGCCAAGCCGGCATGCCCGTACTGCGCGACCAACGCGAGCACGGTGCCCATCGAGAACTTGCTTTGGTGCACGGTTGTCGGATTAACCACCGGACCCAGCACATCAATCGCCGCCTGATGCACATGCGTGACCACACGCGCCAGATCATCTGCCTGCAGGGCGTGCGTCTGCATTACATTCAACAGAGCGTCGGCCGCCGGGTGCGTGTGGCGGCAACAGGCGTGGTACTTGAACGAGGTCTCGACCGTGGCCCAACGCGTACCGAGTCGGTTGTTGAGACGGGCAGCATCGGCGTCGCTCGACATGCCAGCCGCCATGCCCTGCGGCCCCTCCAGAATTTGCGCGGCGCCGGTAAAGCCATCCTTCGCCAAATAGGCCGCCATCAGCCCGGCGGCGGCGGCGTGCGCGGTGTGCAACTGTTTGCTGTCGGCACCGGTGCGCAAGAACTCCCAGAGCCCAGCCGACTGGGTTCCGGCCGAGCCGAACGCGTGCAGCATTTGCGCCGCGTCAAGTCTTAGCAGATTGCCGACCGCAGCGGCAGCGGCCAGTGTGCCAGCGGTGCCGGTAGTGTGAAACACCTTGTAATGCGAGCGCCCCAGAAACTCGCCAACGCGGATGCCGACTTCGTAACCGGCAACGGCCGCCGCAATCAGTTGCGCACCGCTGGCGCCCATCGCCTGCGCCACCGCGATGGCCGGCGGGAACACCACGGTGGCCGGATGGAACACCGATCCGTTATGCACGTCGTCCTGCTCGGCCACGTGCGACGCTGCAGCGTTCGCCATTGCCGCGAAGTAAGGGCTGGTGCGCGCGCGATTGACGATGACCTCGCTGGGACCGGCCGCCGGTGTGTCGCAGCCGACTGCGGCCATTGGCCCCATGGTCATTGCGAAGCGCGTGACGGCGTCCACCGCGCGCGCGCCGTGGCCGGCGACGGCCGAACCGAACCAATCGACCAGCAGGTCTTCGGTCTTGCGCACCACGGATTCCGGGATGGCGTCAAAGCGCAGGCCAGCGGCGAAGGCGCCGAGTTGGGATGTGGCAGTGGTCATGGCAGATTATTCATCAAACAAGTTATCAAACGGCGTTGGCGGCGCGCAAGGCCGCAATCTGCGCGTCACCATGACCGAGCTCGCGCAGGATCGCCTCGGTGTGCTGGCCCACTGCCGGAATCGGGTCCATCAGGTAATCAAAGGCATTGCTGCGCCCCGGCGGCAGCAACGCCGGTATGTCGCCTGAGGGCGAGCCCACGGACTGCCAGCGCTGGCGCGCCTTGAGCTGCGGGTGCGCCCACAATCCGGCCATGTCGTTCATGCGCGCATTGGCGATCTGCGCCTGGTCCAGCCGTGTGAGCACCTGTTCGGTGTTGAGCCCGGCGAAGGCGTTGAGGATGATGGTTTTGAGCGCGTCGCGGTGCTCGCTGCGCCGCGCGTTACTGTCAAAGCGCGGGTCGCTGGCGAGCGCGGCGTCTTGCAGCACGCCGTCGCAAAAACTTTGCCACTCACGCTCGTTTTGCAGGCCCAGCATGACGGTACCGCCGTCGCCGGCCTGAAACGGGCCATACGGGTAGATGCTGGCGTGCGCCGCAGCGCTGCGCGGCGGTGGTGGCGCGCCGTCATACGCGTAATAGAGCGGGTAGCTCATCCACTCGGCCAGCGATTCGAGCATGGAGACATCAATGTGGCTGCCCTTGCCGGTCTTGCCGCGCAACAGCAGCGCTGAGAGGATGCCGGTGTAGGCATACATCGCCGCCGCAATATCGGCGACAGAATTGCCGGCCTTGCTCGGCTCGTCTGCCGTGCCGGTGACGGACAAGAATCCGGCCTCGCTCTGGATCAGCAGGTCATAGGCCTTCTTGTCGCGGTATGGGCCGTCTTCGCCGTAGCCGGAGATGTCGCAGACGATCAGACGCGGATGCTCGCCACACAGCGCATCAAAGCCCAGCCCCATGCGCGCGCTGGCACCCGGCGCCAGGTTTTGCACCAGCACGTCGGCCTTGGCCAGCAACTGCTTGAGTGCCGCCAGCGCGGTCGGCTGTTTGAGGTCGAGCGTCAGGCTTTCCTTGGACCGATTGGTCCAGACAAAGTGCGAGGCCTGACCCTTGACGCGGGTGTCATAGTCGCGCGCAAAGTCGCCGCCGCCCGGTCGCTCGACCTTGATCACGCGCGCGCCCAGGTCGGCCAGCTGGCGCGTGCAGAAGGGCGCGGCGATCGCATGCTCCAGCGAAACGACCGTGATGCCATCCAGGGGACGCAGCATCAAAAGCTCCTTAAGTGCATGTTGGGTTTCGCGCCTGCGAACCCCAACGGTGGGGTCGTTGCGCGAACCCGCCCTACAAACCCCAATCCCTCAAGATCTGTTCGGACTCCGCCTGCACGCGCGCTCCCGCCGCCCCCGGGGTCCTGCTGAACCTCGGCGCCGCCG
>JANNUE010000109.1:0-2173 GCA_031394895.1 Betaproteobacteria bacterium | reverse complement strand
AGCGGTTGCCGCCCAGCGATCAAGGTGCGACCAAAAGTCATGAACAGTATCAGCTGCATGGCCACATTTTGCAGCCAGTACACCAGCCCAAAATGCTGTGCCAGCGTCGACCAACCCGCCCACAACGCAACACACAACAGCACCAGTACACCCAGCAAGATGACGCGCTGGGGCGAGCGCCAGGCCAGTACCAGTGCCAGCAACAGCACCGGTGCCATGGCCACCAGCGCGCCCAAGTTGTCGCTGTGCGCGGATTCATTGGTGTAATGGGCCAGCAGCGGATAGCCGATCAGCAGCGCCGCAATCACCAGCCAGCGCACGATGCGGCGAGCCATCAACGGGTTCTCTTGGCGGCGATATAGTCGCACAGGCTGCGCAGCGAGCTGAAAGTGTGCTTGTTGTCTTCGCTGTCGTCGCGCAGTTGCAGACCATACCGCTTGGAAACCACCAATGCGACTTCCAGCACATCAATCGAGTCCAGGCCCAAGCCATCGCCATACAAAGGGGCGTCCGGCGCGATTTGATCTGCTGTGACCTCAAGGTTCAGGGACTCGATCAACAATTCAGCAACTTCACGTTGTAGATCGACCGCACTCGGGACACTGGGTTTCTGGGTATCTTGCATGGTGTTTATAGAAAAGTATGGAGCCAGAAGCCGTGTAAATGATTAAGCGCTTAGCGCTTGTTGCAATGCAGGGACATAGCATTGCCAGGCTGATCGTGCATTTTATTACTGTCGGGCGGGCAGGTCTGGCCGCAGTCTGGCCGCCAGACCCTGCGCGCAGGCGAATCCGCTGGCCCAGGCCCACTGGAAGTTGTAGCCGCCCAGCCAGCCGGTCACGTCCACCACTTCGCCAATGAAATACAGGCCGGGCTGCTTTGATTCGAGGGTTTGCGACGACAAATCCCGGGTGTCCACGCCGCCGGCGGTGACTTCGGCCTTCTTGAAGCCTTCGGTCCCGTTGGGGAGGAGTTCCCACTGGCGCAGGTTGTCGGCCAGCGCCGCCAGCGCCTTGTCGGTCGCCTCGTTGACGGGGCGCTGCCAGTTGTGGCCCCGGGCGGCGCCCTGCGCCACCCAGGTGTCGGCCAGGCGGGACGGCACCAGGGTCGCCAGTTCATTGGCAATCAACTTGCGCGAGGTGTTTTTGGCGTGACGCAAATGCTCTGCCATGTCACTGCCGGGTGCCAGGTTCAGCCGGATCGGCGTGTCCGCCTTCCAGTAGCTTGAGATCTGCAGCACACCCGGGCCGCTCAGTCCGCGGTGGGTGAACAGCAGGTCTTCCAGAAAGGTCATCTTTGATTTTTTGCTTCCGGTCTCGATCTGAACCGGCAGCGACAAGCCCGACAACTCGGAAAAGGGCGCCCAGGCGTCGGCGTCAAACGTCAGCGGTACCAGGGCCGGGCGCGGCGGGATCACGGACAAGTCGAATTGGCGGGCAGTGCGGTAGCCGAAATCGGTGGCGCCCATCTTGGGAATCGACAGGCCGCCGCTGGCCACCACCACCGCGGCGCAGTGAACAGTGCCTCTGTCACTATCGATTTCATAGCTGCTGGCGCTTGTTCCATAAGGGCTGGAGGCCAAAAACCGTATGGATTTGACGCTGCACGGCTGCCAGCGCGTGACACCTCCCGCAGCGCATTCGGCCAGCAGCATCTGAATGAGGTCTTCGGCCGAATGGTCGCAAAACAACTGGCCTTTGTGCTTCTCATGGAACCCAATCTGGTGGCGCTGCAGCAAGGCAATGAAGTCGCGCGGCGTGTAGCGCGACAGCGCCGAGCGGCAAAAGCGCGGGTTGTCGCCCAGAAAGTTGGCGGCTGTCGTATCCAGGTTGGTGAAGTTGGCGCGTCCGCCACCTGAAATGCGGATTTTCTCGGCCACCTTGTCGCTGTGGTCGATCACCAGCACCTTGAGCCCCAGTTGGCCGGCCACGCCGGCACAAAACAGCCCGGCCGCGCCGGCGCCCACGATCACCACGTCAAACTTTTGCATGGGCCGCAGTGTAGACGCAGCCGCGGTCGGCTTCAGTTCACTGGTTGGCTTGCAGCGCCGCCAAGCTGCGCCTGCAACAATGCCGCGCACTCGCGCACGGCAGCACAGGGCGACGCCAGCGCCGAACGCAGCAACCCGGCTGCATACGAGGGGTCACAATGAAAACGCTGCAGGTTGATCCAC
>JANNUE010000249.1:0-1581 GCA_031394895.1 Betaproteobacteria bacterium | reverse complement strand
TTGTAATTTGCCGATAATCTCACCCATGACTTCAACATTGAACGCTGATCCGGCCGAACTGGCCAAGTTTTCTGACCTGGCCCACCGCTGGTGGGACAAGGACGGCGAGTTTCGCCCGCTGCATCAAATCAATCCCTTGAGGCTGGAGTGGATCAACAGTCTTTGCCCGGTCAAAGGCCGGCAGGTGCTTGACGTCGGATGCGGTGGTGGCATTCTGGCCGACGCCATGGCGCGCTCGGGCGCAACGGTGACGGGCATTGACTTGGCGGCCAAGCCCCTGAGGGTGGCTCAACTGCACGCGCTTGAAGCACAAACGCCCAATGTGCAGTACCGTGAAGTCAGCGCTGAGGCGTTGGCGGAGCAGCAGCCGGGCAGCTTTGACGTGGTGACCTGCATGGAAATGCTGGAACATGTGCCGGACCCGGCCTCGGTCGTGCGGGCCTGCGCCGCATTGGTCAAGCCGGGCGGCTGGGTGTTTTTTTCGACCCTGAACCGCAACCCCAAATCGTTTTTGTTTGCCATTGTGGGCGCCGAGTACGTGCTCAATATGCTGCCGCGCGGAACCCATGAATTCGCCAAGATGATCCGGCCCAGCGAACTGGCAAGTTACTGTCGGGCCGCCGAGCTTGATCTGCGGCAAACCAGCGGCATGGCGTACAACCCGCTCACCCAGCGCTACTGGATGAATGCCGACACCAGCGTGAACTATCTCTTTGCAACCCGCAAACCTGCGGGCGCGACCGAGTGACGGGGCGTTCTGCCATGTTTGCGGATGTGCAGGCGGTGCTCTTTGACTTGGACGGCACCCTGATTGACAGCGCGCCAGACTTGGGTGCTGCGGCCGATAAAATGCGTCTGGACCGGGGTCTTTCGTCCCTGCCACTGGCAAACTACCGTCCCATGGCCGGCGCAGGAGCGCGCGGGATGATTGGTGTGGCGTTTGGCTTGAAGCCCGAGCACGCGGATTATGCTGCTTTGCGTGATGAATTTTTCGCGAATTACGAGCAGTGCATGACACAAAGCACCTATGCCTTTGAGGGTGTTCCCGAATTGATTGCTGATTTGATGGCACTTGATCTTCCCTGGGGTGTCGTGACCAACAAAGCGGCCCGTTTCACCGATCCCTTGACGCGCGTGATGTCGCTGTTTGGATCGGCCCGGGTGGTTGTCAGCGGGGACACCACGCTTTACGCCAAGCCGCACCCGGCGCCATTGCTGGAAGCCGCCAGGCGGCTCGCCATCGAACCGGCACGCTGCCTTTATGTGGGCGACGATGAACGCGATATCGTGGCCGGTCTTGCCGCTGGCATGGGCACGGTTGCAGTCACCTACGGTTATCTCGGCCAGCAAGCCGATCCGTCCCGCTGGGGTGCCCACGCCGTCATTAATTCTCCGGGGGCCCTATTGCAATTGCTCGCAAAGGCCTAAAATAACGAGTTGGGGGCTGCACTGGTTTCGACGTGGGTACGGAATCGCTGTGGTGCATGTCGAGCTGAATGCGCTCGTAAAACAGATTCAAAAAAACTAACTGCAAACGACGAACGTTTCGCACTCGCTGCTTAATAACCAGTGAGCCTTACA
>JANNUE010000245.1:0-11228 GCA_031394895.1 Betaproteobacteria bacterium | reverse complement strand
GGGAGTACCCGGCTTCAGGCGAGCCCACCTGGAATTGGCTTGCTGGAAACGGAACACTCAAAGGAATTACGGGCAGCGGCACATTCCGTCCCCTGGGCGACGGCAAACCTGTGGAACCTGGAACTTCGCAAGGATGCCGGCGCGACTGGGGCAAGTTCACGCTGCCTTGAGCGCCCTGCCACCTGCCCAGTGCCAGGCCAGTGCGGCCGCCGGCGGCAAAGCGCTCAAACCGGTCCCCGACCGATTGAAGTCGAAGTCCAGCATCAGCGCCGGCGCATAAGAAGAGATTGGAGGCCATCACCTGTCAACCCATCGAAAGCAAGGTAGCGCGACGAGGCTGGCGCTGGCAAGCCCTCGTCAACTGTCTTTGTATCCAAACTTTCCGTAACTTTGAACCTGGAGCAATTATGAAATCGAATCCAAAACTGGGTCTGATTGCAGCGGTTGCGATAACCGCCTGCAGTCTTTACGCACAGGAAGTGCAAGTCGTCAAAATTGGCCACGTCGCCCCGATGACCGGCGGACTGGCGCCCTATGGCAAGGACAACGCCAACGGCGCCTTGCTGGCGGTGGAAGAACTCAATGCGCAAGGCATTGTCATTAACGGCAAGAAGATCAAGTTTGAATTGCTGGCGGAGGATGACGAAGCCAATCCGCAAAAAGGCGTCGTGACGGCGCAAAAACTCTGTGCCGGCAAAGTTGCTGGCGTGGTTGGGCACTTCACTTCAGGCACTACCATTGCCGCGTCCAAAATCTACAGCGATAGCGGCATCCCGCACATCACAGCTTCTGCGACCAACCCCACCCTGACCAAGCCGGGCTACAAGACCACTTATCGCCTCATCGCCAGCGACAATTCGCTGGGCGCGGGCGTCGCGACTTATGCGGCAGATGCCTTGAAGGTCAAGAACGTCGCCATCATCGATGATGGCTCTGACTACGGCATGGGTGTGGCAGAGGTGTTCAAGAAGACCGCCACGTCCAAGGGCCTTACCGTGGTTGCAGAAAAGCACATCAAGAGCGACGCGACTGACTTCAGCACAGTTCTTGCCGCCATCAATGCCAGCAAGCCCGACGCCATATTTTTCGGCGGAATGGGCACCCAGGGCGGGCCGATGCTCAAGCAGATGGAGCAGTTGGGTCTGAATGATGTGAAGTTCCTCGGTGGCGACGGCATCTGCACGCGCGACTTTATCAATGGGACCGCGGGCGCCAAGACCATCAACAATGTGGTTTGCGCGGAAGCGGGGGTTCCGCTGGAGACATTGCCTGCTGGTAAAGCCTTGCGATCGAAGTACGACGCAAGATTTCCTGGTGAGTACCGCGTTTACAGCCCCTATACCTATGACGCTACGCTGGTGCTGGTAGATGCCATGAAGCGCGCCAATTCGACCGATCCGGGCGTTTACTTACCCAAGCTGATGGAAACCAACTACCAGGGCGTGACCGGCACGATCGCGTTCGAGACCAATGGCGAACGCAAGAATCCATTGATGACTTTGAACGCCTACAAGGATGGCAACAGGGTGGCGATCCGGTGAATGAGTACCGCCGAAGGGCAGCGGTGGTTTGACGACACACGCCGGGCGTTTGCCCTATCCGCGCCCGGTCTCACCTTTCGTTTTTCCCAAGGAGTCAACATGATTGCCGTACTCAACGTTTCGTACCCTACCCACATTTTTAAACAGGTCATTCAGAGTTTCGCGTCGCCTGACCTCCCGATGCGTCCAGAGTCAATGAAGGAGCTTTCTTCGATGGGCTACTTTGACGATGGTGGAGCTCATGCCGTGTTCATGCTTGATGTGCCCGACGCGCAAGTGGCTGAGTTCATGGTGCTGCAAGGCAAGCGAACCGCTTATATCGGTGCCAGAGCCCCGGGATTCACGTGCAGCGTTCAACTTGGCCAGAAGGTTGCGGAAACAATCCCGGCGCTGATGCCAATGTACCCCTGAGTCACTTCGATGTGGCGTTAGCTCGCTTACCGGGGGGCTGAATCATCGTGTTGCCAAGTCCGGTGGCAGCACACCGAAATACGCCCCGCTGCGCACCCGTTACGCTGCTATTCGTCTTTCGCGCTGGCTTGGGCCCAGGTCTGCCACCGGACCGTCTTTTGCACACGATGGTGGTTTGTCGATTCCGTCGGAGCGGTCCTGCGACGTGGGGTCGGTTGCGCCTGGCAGACTGTCGCCAGCAAAGGTGCTGTCGGCAATCACCCGCAGGCTCTGGCCGATCCAGATCAGCGTGACCAGCAGCCAGACTTTCCAGACGACGTTAAGCACCGGCAGCACACTTTTGGATTTCTCAAGAAGGTTCATTTTCAGTCTGGTGCGGCCCGTGACAGGGGCCTTGTGGTTGGCAGTGTAGGTGATCGACACCGGTTGCGCTGACGCAAGCGGTGCTGGCGGTGAATCCCCCAAGCCGGTGCAGGCAAGGGGGCAACGCAATGCAGCGCAGTCGCATCAAGCGCCGACGGCGTCCTTCAGGCACTTCTTGGTGAAGCTCTTCTTGGCGGCACCAGCCAGGCTTTTCTCGGCGGCAGCCTTGTCGCAGCTTGCGACAGCTTCCTTTTTGCACTTGTTCAGGAACGATTTCTTTGCCGCACCGGCGAGTTTCTTTTCTGTGGCGGTTGTGCTGCAACTGGCAGCGCCAGCCTTGGCGTCCTGTTTGGCATCAGCCGTGGTTGCCACCGAATTGGCCACCGATGGCGACGCGGCCACCGCCGCCACGGCCGCAGCGGCAGGCTTGGCAGCTTCGGCCTTGGCCGCCGGAGCCGTTGCCAGAATCCACTGAACCACGTTCTTGATCTCGGCAGCATCCTTGCTCTTCATCGGCTTGTGCTCTTCCTTGTTGCCATCCATCGTGATCGTTGGCGTCGTGGTGATGTGGGTCGTCAGCTTGGCTTCGGCGCCAGCCTGGCCGGAATATTTTTTCGCGATGTCCTTGAACGACGGCCCGGCTTTGGTTTTGTCCAGCGCGTGGCATTTCAGGCAGTCGCTTTTCTTGAGCGACGCCTGTGCGGCATCGGCGTCCACCGCAGCGTGCGCCGGCAGCAAACCGGTGAACGCCAGCGCCAGACAGGTGCCGACCACAGAGAGGGAAAGATTCTTCATTGAGAACTCCTAATAGTGCAGGAAATTTGGCATGGGCCCCAGGGTCAGGACCCGGAAACGGCTGCCGGGCTTGAATGCACTCGCACCAAGCCTGTTGCCTTAACGCGCTGCGGCACCTGGGCGATGACAGGCGTGCCGCGACGGTCGGTGCGCCTGTGTCCGGCAACGCCACGGTCAAGTCGCCAGCGGTGTGAAGATTGCGCGCGGCAACGAACATAAGAGCACAAAGAGTTTGACGTACAGTAGGCGCTAGGCAACAGAGGGAAATGTCATGGACGAGATCAGCAATCTGGCCGAAAGGCACATCCGGGAATCAGAATCTCATCTTCGGCACATTGATGAAATGATGGCGCGGGCGAACCAGTCGCGCAGCACAGTGCTGGTGGCGCCGGATATCGAATTGAGCCTGGTGCAGATCAGGCGCCAGCGCGACCAACTTGAGCAGGAACTCGCCGACATACGCCGCCAGCCGGCAGGCGACTGGTCTGGCGTTGCCAAGCGCAGCGAGGGTTTGAAGGGCGTTCTTCAGACCGTTGGTGGGCAACTCGAAAAGATACTGGCCGTCATTCTGGCGCACGATATCCGGTAGCGCGGCTGTGGCCGTTGTGCAGTCAGCCTGCCGCTACAACCACAAGCGCCGTCTGGTCTTGATGACGTCTTCCAGTGCCCTTAGAACTGCGCCCAGTCGAACCAGCGGCAAGCCCGCGACCCGGCCCTTCGTCCTCTTGAGGCCTTTCTCATAGAGCGAAGACACGAACGGGTGCTTGCAGAATTTGATGTTGTCCAGGTGAAGTTCGGCGCTGCAATGCCTGTTGGCAAGACATTCATACAGGCCGCCCGAACCCGCGTGCTTGCGCACTTGACAACCGACCATCGAGCCCTCGAGGGCATACCTTGTCGCTGCATGCATGTCATCACCTCGCTTTCTCAGCCTGCATTGTTGACCCCACGGGTGCCATAGTGCAATCCCCCATTTGGGGGATACGCGCTGCCGCCAGCGACGAGGACCGGCTCATTACAATTTGACGATTCGCAAAGGCTCTTATGCATTACCGTCATCTCGGCAACAGCAATCTGAAGGTTTCCGCCCTGTGCCTGGGCACCATGATGTTTGGCGATCAAACTCCGTTGGCCGACGCCGCCGCCATCGTCGCCGATGCCTACGCGCACGGCGTGAACTACATCGACACCGCCGATGTTTACAGCGCTGGCGCGTCTGAAACTATGGTCGGCGCGTTGCTCAAGGGCCAGCGCCACGACTGGGTGCTGGCCAGCAAACTGGGCAACAAGATGTCGGAGCGCGTCAACGAAGGGCATTACTCGCGTAGCTGGATGCTGCGCGGTGTGGCGGCTTCACTGGAGCGGCTGCAGACCGACTACCTGGACATCCTGTACCTGCATCGCGACTTCAACGGACTCAACCTGGAAGAGCCGCTGCGTGCGCTCAATGCCATGCTGCGCGCCGGCCAGATCCGCTACTGGGGTGTCTCCAACTTTCGTGGCTGGCGCATCGCCGAGATCGTGCGTCTGGCCGCACAGCTTGGCATGCCGGGCCCGGTCGTGTGCCAGCCTTACTACAACCTGCTCAATCGTGGCCCCGAGGTCGAGGTGCTGCCGGCCTGCGCGCACTATGGCATTGGCGTCACGCCGTACAGCCCGATCGCGCGCGGCGTGCTCACCGGCAAGTACCCGCCGGGGCAGCAGCCCGACCCGGCCAGCCGCGCCGGCCGCGCTGACAAGCGCATGCTGGAGACCGAGTTTCGCGAAGAGTCGCTGTTGATTGCGCAGCAGCTCAAGGTGCATGCCGAAGGCCAGGGCATCAGTCTGGCCCAGTTTGCTACCGCATGGGTGCTGGCCAACCCGGTCATCAGCTCGGTCATCGCCGGGCCGCGCACGCTCTCGCAATGGCAGCACTACCTGCCGGCGCTGGACTATGCGTTCACGCTGGAGGACGAGGCGCTGGTCGATGCGCTGGTCAAGCCCGGCCACCCGTCCACGCCCGGTTATACCGACCCGACCTATCCGCCCACCGGACGCATGCGCGGCACGTCCGCTGACAGAACATGACACAAACCATCACGCTGACCCGCCCCGACGACTGGCACTTGCACGTGCGCGACGGCGACGCGCTGCGCACCGTGGTGCCGCACACGGCGGCGCAGTTTGGCCGCGCCATCATCATGCCCAACCTGCGCCCACCGGTGACCACCACCGCCGCCGCTCTGGCTTACCGCGAGCGCATCCGCGCGGCCGTGCCGCCGAGTGTTGCGTTCGAGCCACTGATGACTTTGTATCTGACCGACAGTTTGCCGCCGGAGGAAATCAAACGCGCCCATGCTGCCGGTGTGGTCGCGGTCAAGCTCTATCCGGCCGGCGCCACCACGCACAGCGACGCCGGCGTGTCCGACCTGCGCAAGACCTACCAGACGCTGGAAGCGATGCAGCGTGCCGGCATGCCGCTGCTGGTGCACGGTGAAGTGACAGCGCCCGAGGTCGATCTGTTTGACCGCGAGGCGGTGTTTATCGACACGCAACTGATTCCGCTGCGCCACGATTTTCCCGAGCTAAAGCTCGTGTTCGAACACATCACCACGCTTGAGGCGGCGCAGTACGTGCAGCAGGCCGACCGCTTTACCGCGGCGACCATCACGGCGCACCACCTGCTGTACAACCGCAACGCCATTTTTGCCGGCGGCATCCGTCCCCACTTCTACTGCCTGCCGGTCTTGAAGCGCGAGTCGCACCGGCTGGCGTTGCTGCAGGCCGCCACCAGCGGGTCGGCCAAGTTCTTTCTGGGCACCGACAGCGCGCCGCATGCTGCCCATTTGAAAGAGCACGCCAGCGGCTGTGCCGGCTGCTACACGGCGCATGCGGCGATGGAGATGTACGCCGAGGCGTTTGATGCGGCGGGTGCGCTGGACAAGCTGGAAGCCTTTGCCAGCTTCTCTGGTGCCGATTTTTACGGCTTGCCGCGCAACACCGGCCACATCACGTTGCAGCGCGAAGCCTGGACCGTGCCCGACAGCTTTGCCTTTGGCCAGGCCCAGTTGAAGCCGTTGCGCGCCGGTGAAACCCTGCCGTGGCGTCTGCGCCAAGCGACTGGGACGCCGTAAGAATGTCATTGTCAGCGCGAGGAGCGCAGCGACGTGGCAATCCATCACTGCATGGATTGCCGCGCTACGCTCGCAACGACGATTCAACCCATTGTCATCGCGAGGCCGCAGGCCGTGGCGGGCCATGGATTGCCGTGTTTCGCGCGCCCAGGTCTTGAAATCGGGCCGCCCGGCCTTACCATCTCAGACTATGACCGGCCAATTGGTGCCGTCCCGTCCCTGAAAGAACCCTATGAAACGCATCATTCTGTTTGTATTGACCAATGTGCTGGTGGTCACGGTGCTGGGCGTCGTCGCCAGCCTGCTCGGCGTCAACCGTTACCTGACAGGCACGGGTCTTGATCTGGGCGCCTTGCTCGGCTTTGCACTGGTGATGGGCTTTGGCGGCGCCATCATTTCGCTGTTGATCAGCAAGCCGATGGCCAAGTGGACTGCGGGCGTGCGCATCATCAACCAGCCGCAAAACGCTGACGAAGCCTGGATTGTCGAAACCGTGCGCCGCCTGGCTGAGCGGGCTGGCATCGGCATGCCCGAAGTCGGCATTTTTGACGGCGAGCCGAATGCCTTTGCCACTGGCGCGTTCAAGAACTCGGCGCTGGTGGCGGTCTCGACCGGCTTGCTCAGTGGCATGACGCACGACGAGATCGAGGCCGTGATCGGACACGAGATCAGCCACGTGGCCAATGGCGACATGGTCACCATGACCTTGATCCAGGGCGTGATGAACACCTTTGTCGTGTTTCTAAGCCGTGTCATTGCCTTTGCCATTGACAGCTTCTTGCGCAAAGGCGATACGCGCTCCTCCGGACCCGGCATCGGCTACATGGTGAGCACCATCGTGCTCGATATCTTGCTCGGTTTTGCCGCCGCAATGGTGGTTGCCTGGTTCTCGCGCCATCGCGAATTCCGCGCCGATGCCGGCTCTGCCAAGTTGCTGGGGCGCCGGCAGCCGATGATCAACGCGCTGGCGCGCCTGGGCGGCATGCAACCCGGCGAGTTGCCCAAGAGCGTGGCGGCGTTTGGCATTGCCGGTGGTGTTGGCAAGCTGTTTGCAACCCACCCTCCGCTGGCAGAGCGCATTGCCGCGCTGCAAAATGCCCCGGCTTGATGCTGTGCGGCGCAACCGCTAGCCTGACGACGGGTTGCCGGCGTGTCTGACCGCTTTCTGTTCTGGGTTCCGACGCTGATCTGGCCGCCACACGAACGGCTGCGGTAGTCACTCAGGGCTGAGCGCAAGTGCAGGGTTGGCGGCTTGCGGCTGCCACACGGGCGCCGTCATTGGTAGCTGCGGGTTGCCTGTTTGCAGTTACAACAGGTATCACTTAATACATTTCTTTTGCCAGAATGTGCGCCATCGAACTTACTTTGGCACTTTATCTAGGCAACATGGCCTTTCCGTACGGCTGGTTTGAATTCAAGCCACTGTTTCATTTTGCTGGCGGTGTGCCTGAGATGGCTGTGAAAGGATATTCCATGAAATCACTGATGAACTTGAAGTTGACCCTCGGGGCTGTGATGGTCGCGAGTCTGGCCGCCTGTGGCGGCGGTGGTGGTAGTGCCGATAGCGGCACGCTGCGACTGGCGCTGACCGACGCGCCATCCTGCGGCTATGACGAAGTCAACGTGACGATCGAGAAGATCCGCGTGCACCAGAGCGATAGCGCTAATCCCGATGATCCTAGCGGCTGGTCCGAAATCGTGCTCTCCCCGGCTCCCCTGCGCGTGGATTTGCTGAAGCTGCAAAATGGTGCGCTGGCAGAACTCGGCCAGGTCACCCTGCCCGCCGGCAGCTACAACCAGATGCGGCTGGTGCTGGCGGAAAACGACGCCAGCGCGCCACTGCTGGCCAATTCGGTAGTGCTAAGCAGCGACAAGAGCGTGGTTGCGCTCAAGACCCCGAGTGGCCAGCAATCGGGCGTCAAGGCCAAGCAGTTCAATGTCACCATCGCCGCCAACCAGTTGGCTAATTTTGTGGTCGACTTTGACGCCTGCAAATCGATCGTGGCGACTGGATCTGGCAAATACAACCTCAAGCCGCAGCTCACAGTGATTCCTCGTTACATTTCGGGCGTCAGCGGTTACGTCGATGCGAGCCTGATCGCTGGCGGTACCACTGTGTCATTGCAGCAAAGCAGCGGTGCAGTCGTCAAGGCCACCACGCCGGACAGCAACGGCAGGTTCCTGCTGCAACCGGTGGTACCTGGGAGCTACGCGCTGGTATTGACCGCGCCCGGGCGCACGACCACCGTCGTGACCGGCGTCACGGTAGCCACCGAGCTGGTGACTTCGGTCAACGCATCAGGTACCGCGTTTAATCCGGCCGCATCGCTGTTTGCAACGGCCAACGGCAACGCGCCAGTCGATACGCAGGTGCGCGCACTGCAGTTGCTGACGGCTGGGCCGACGATCGAAGTTGCCAACCGTTATGTTCACGACACAACCGGCAACTACAGCTATGCCTTGGTGGTCAACGCCCCGATGGTCGCGCCTTATGTTGCGGCTCCGGGCGTGCTGGTGTTTACCGCTGACACAACCGCAGCTGGCAAGTACACACTCAAGGCCAATCTGGGTCTGCTGGAGAAGACAACCGTGCTGACACCGCTGACGGCGGGTGTGACGGTGCCAACCAACTTCACGTTCCCTTAAGGTCAGCGAAGAAGGGCAGGCCAGCATGAAAAGCATCCAGTTCGCAACGCGGCATGTCCCGCTGCTGCTGGTTGCTGGTCTGCTGGTCAGCGCCGTTGCACTGGCCGCAAAACCGCAGGGAGCCGGCGCCGGCAAAGACAGCAAGCCGAACCAGGCTGAACAGCGGCTAAGCCAACCGAACGAATCGCCTGGCAGGCGCGACAGGTTTAGCGGGCACTTTGACGCACACCACCGCACGCTGGTGCGCAACTACTACAACGCGCAGTACCGCGCTGGCCGCTGCCCGCCCGGCCTGGCCAGGACGAACGACGGTTGCATGCCACCCGGGCAGGCGCGCCATTGGGCAGTCGGCCAGCCGTTGCCGCGCGATCTCATGTACTACAGCCTGCCGCCGGCCTTTGTCGTGCGGCTCGGTGTTCCGCCATCCGGCCAGCGCTTTGTGCGCGTCGCGTCGGATATTTTGCTGGTTGGCAGCGACGATGGAATGGTGCTTGACGGGATCGAGAACCAGGGCGAGAGCTAACTTTTGTGCGGCAGTGGGGAGCACCCCGACCCTTGAATAATCCGTCATCGCGAGGCCGCAGGCCGTGGCGATCCATGACCCCGACTTCCTGGATTGCCGCGTCGCTTCGCTCCTCGCAATGACAAGATTTATAACGGCTTGATTTGAAGGCTCTGGGCTTCAAGCTGTTTCACGTTAGCCACGTCCCGCATACGGCATGTTGGTTGCCATCACGGTGGTGAACATGACGTTGGCCGACAGGGGCAGGCGCGCCATGCCCATGAACGTGCTGACCACCGCAGACATGTCCATGCACGGCTCGGGCCGCATGCTGCCGTCGGCCTGGCGCACGCCGTGTGTCATCTGCGCCGTCATGTCGGACTGCACATTGCCAATGTCGATCTGGCCGACCGCGATGCCAAACGCGCGCCCGTCCAGCGACGCGGCGCGCGTCAGGCCGCTAACTGCATGTTTGGTAGCCGCATAGGCAATCGAGCCGGGCCGCGGCACGTGCGCTGAAATCGATCCGTTGTTGATGATGCGCCCGCCTTGCGGTTGCTGCTCCTGCATCAGCTTGAAGGCCTGCGACAGACAATAAAAAGCGCCGTTCAGGTTGATATCGACCGCGCGACGCCAGTCCTGCGCCGACACATCACCCGGCAACTGGTAGGGCAGAAAAATGCCGGCGTTGTTGAACAACAAATCGAGCCGCCCGAACTGCTGGCGGATGCGCGCAAACAGCGCCGCCACGTCTGCGTCCTGGCTCACATCAGCGGGGATCGCAGTGCCGTTGGCGCTGGCCGAGCCGGCGGCCTCAATGGTTGCTTGCAGTGGCTCCAGTCGCCGGCCGGTCAGTACCACCTGCCAGTCTTCCTGCATCAGCGCCAGCGCGCAGGCGCGCCCAATGCCGGTTCCGGCGCCGGTGACCAAAGCTATTTTCTTCATGGGTAACTCCATCCGTGTTCAATGGGAAAAAGGTGGCGTTCGACGGTCGGTGTGTTTCGTCTGCGGCAAGCTATGTTAGCTGCCTTGGCATCATTGGCAACAAGGTTTCTCGTTGCGCATACAGTTGTTTTACTCAGGCAACAGCTCCAACATGCGCACTCAAAAGAACGTTCTGGACGCCATCGGAAACACGCCCCTGGTCGAGCTGCAGCGGCTTGTTCCAAAGGGGTCGGCCCGCGTCGTCATGAAGCTGGAGTCTTCCAACCCAACCGGCAGCATGAAAGATCGCCTGGCAAAGGCTCTGGTCGAGTGTGCCGCACGCGACGGCCGACTCAAGCCCGGCGGGACGGTTGTGGAGTACACCGCCGGCACAACTGGAATCTCGCTGGCGCTGGTTTGCGCAGCGCTGGGCTACAAGGCGCACTTCGTTTTCTCGGACGCATTCAGCGACGAAAAGCGCTACACCATGCGTGCCTATGGCGCCGAAATCACGGATGTTGTTAGCGACAGCAAGCAGATAACCGAACAGCTCATACGGAAGATGATCGCGACTTCGGCCGAGATCAGTCACCAGCCCGGTCATTGGTGGTGCGACCAGCTCAACAATCAAGACGGAGAGCTCGGCTACCTCTCGCTGGGTGATGAAATCTGGCGACAGGCCGGTGAGCGCGTTGACGCATTTGTGCAGATCGTGAGCACGGCGCATTCAATACATGGCACAGCGCACGCACTTCGCAAGTACAACCCGCAGATTCGTGTGATTGCCGTCGAGCCGGCGGAATCGGCCGTGCTTTCCGGCAGACCATCGGGCTCGCACAAGATCGAAGGGGTAGGCATTGGGTTTGTGCCTCCGCTGTGGAAGCCGTCTGAAGTGGACGAGATATTGACCGTGACGACCGATGAGGCCAAGGA
>JANNUE010000178.1:0-5218 GCA_031394895.1 Betaproteobacteria bacterium | reverse complement strand
GGCGAGGACCCGGCGGTGATGGCCCGCAGCTGGGTTGCCAAAGGCGCGCGGCGGCTGCATCTGGTGGACCTGAATGGCGCGTTTGCCGGTCACCCGAAAAACGAGATGGCGATTCGCAAGATCCTCAAGGAAGTGGGCAGCGAAGTCGATGTGCAGCTCGGCGGCGGCATCCGTGATCTTGACACCATTGAGCGCTACCTCGACGCCGGTCTGCGCTACGTCATCATTGGCACGGCAGCAATCCGCAACCCTGGTTTTCTGCAGGATGCCTGCACCGCATTTGGCGGCCACATCATCGTCGGACTGGACGCGCGCGATGGCAAGGTGGCAACCGATGGCTGGAGCAAACTGACGCGCCATGACGTGATCGACCTCGGCAAGAAGTTTGAAGACTTCGGTGTCGAATCCATCATCTATACCGACATTGGGCGCGACGGCATGCTGGGCGGCATCAACGTGGAGGCGACCGTCAAGCTGGCACAGGCCTTGACGATTCCGGTCATCGCCTCCGGCGGGCTGTCCAATATGGCCGACATCGAGGCCCTGTGCGCGGTGGAAGAAGAAGGAATCGAAGGCGTCATTTGTGGCCGCGCAATCTACAGCGGCGATCTCGATTTTGCCGCTGCCCAAGAACTGGCGGACGAGCTTAACGGCTGATATGACCCCCACGGTCACCCATTTCATGTGGTTCCCTGCCCCCTGGGGGGGGCCGCGTTTTGCCTTGGGGCGGCCCAGCGGCAAAACCTTCTCGTTGCTGCGAATAACGTGTTAGCTAAACGCATCATTCCCTGTCTGGATGTCACCGGTGGCCGGGTCGTCAAAGGGGTCAACTTTGTCGAACTGCGTGACGCCGGTGATCCGGTGGAAATCGCGGCGCGCTACAACGAACAGGGCGCGGACGAACTCACTTTTCTCGACATCACTGCCACCAGCGATGAGCGTGACCTGATCCTGCACATCATCGAGGCCGTCGCGTCCCAGGTGTTCATTCCGTTGACGGTTGGCGGCGGTGTTCGCACGGTGGAAGATGTGCGCCGACTGCTTAACGCCGGAGCCGACAAGACCAGCTTCAATTCGGCCGCGTTGGCCAATCCGCAGGTAATCCGCGATGCATCCAGAAAATACGGCGCCCAGTGCATTGTGGTGGCGATTGATGCCAAGCGCCGCACCGAGCTCGATGCCAGGCGTGTGACAGGCGAAGGACTGGAGATCGGCCCCGGCTGGGATGTTTACAGTCACGGCGGGCGCAGGAACACCGGGCTCGACGCAGTGACATGGGCACGCTATATGACCGAGTGCGGGGCTGGCGAGATTTTGCTCACCAGCATGGACCGCGACGGCACGAAGTCGGGCTTCGATCTGGCGCTGACGCGCGCCGTCAGCGACGCCGTCAGCGTGCCCGTCATCGCCTCCGGCGGTGTTGGCACGCTGGATGATTTGGCGGACGGCATCGTGCTTGGCGGCGCTGACGCGGTACTGGCGGCGAGCATTTTCCATTACGGGGAATTCACCGTTGGGCAAGCCAAGCAGAGAATGGCCGAGCGAGGTATTGCGGTACGAATGGAGTAACCTTGCGGGGCAGACCTTTAGCTCTGTCCTCAACTGATTAATGAACTGGCTTGATCGTATTAACTGGGACGCGCACGGCTTGGTGCCGGTGATTGCGCAGGAGGCGACCTCGGGCGATGTGCTGATGTTCGCCTGGATGAACCGCGAGGCACTGCAAAAAACGGCGGAGTTGGGTCGGGCCGTGTACTTCAGCCGTTCGCGCGGCAAGCTGTGGTTCAAGGGCGAAGAATCCGGCCATGTCCAGACGGTGCATGAAATCCGGCTCGATTGTGACCAGGACGTGATCCTGCTCAAGGTCAGCCAGTTGGGGCATTCGCCCGGCATTGCCTGCCATACTGGACGCCACAGCTGTTTTTTCAACGTTTACGACAACGGCGTCTGGAAAGTTGTCGATCCGGTCTTGAAAGACCCGCAAACCATCTACAAGTAAGCCACTATGTCCGTCCAACTTTCCTCAGCCGATTCACTTGCAGCTTTGGCCCGCGTAATTGAGAGCCGGTTGCCGCAAAACGGCGGCGATCCGGATGCCAGTTATGTCGCGCGTCTGCTGCACAAGGGGCCGGACGCGTTCCTGAAGAAGATCGGCGAAGAAGCCACCGAGGTCGTGATGGCTGCCAAAGACGCAGACTTTGGCGGTGACAAGTCGAAAATCGTCTCGGAAGTGGCTGATCTGTGGTTTCACTGCATGATCGCACTGGCGCACTACGGCTTGACGCCGGCCGATGTGCTGGGCGAACTCGAGCGCCGTGCCGGCACCAGCGGTATAGAAGAAAAGGCGTTGCGCAAGGCGACATCGCGGGAAGGGCAAAGCTCATGACACAGGATTACTCCAACCCGATAGCCGCCCCCGATGGCGACCGCGCAACGCTGCAAAAACTGCAGTCACTCAACACTATTGGCACCATCAGTTACATCCTGCATTTGATTGTGGCGGTTGGCGCCGTCATTCCGGGCGGGCAGTTTGGCACGCTGTTGCTGTTGCTGGCCCTGATCATCGATCTGGTCAAACGCCAGGATGCCGAGGGAACCTGGCACGCTTCGCATTTTCGCTGGCGCATTCGTACCGTGATCATTGCGGCGCTGCTGTATGTCGTCACCGCGCCCCTGTGGTTCTTGCTGTTTGTACCGGGCTGGATCGCCTGGACCCTCATTTCGATCTGGTTTCTGTACCGCATCGTGCGCGGCTTGGTGCGCATGAACCAGGGTCTTGCGATGGAGCTTGCGCCATGATTGAAAGCATTGTTAACAGCGATCCGGATTGCCTGTTTTGCAAGATCGCCGCCGGCAAGATCCCCTCCAAAGTGGTTTATCAGGATCAGGACATATTTGTCTTTCACGATATCAATCCGTGGGCACCGGTGCATTTCCTGATGATTCCAAAGGTACACATCCCGTCGATGGCGCAGGTGGGCGCCGAGCACGTCGGCTTGCTCGGGCGCATGATGGTGCTGGCGCCACAACTGGCGCTGGAGCAGGGTTGCAACCCGCACCCGCAAGGGGGCTTTCGCCTTTTGTGTAACAACGGAGCAGAAGGGCGCCAGGAAGTGCATCATCTGCATATTCATGTGATGGGCGGCCCCAGGCCCTGGCTCAAGGGTTGAGCTGCAGCGCCCATTTGCACGAATTGCGCACGGCGCCGCCCGGCCGTCTAAAATTGACGCAATTCCTTAGGAGAGACTGATGGGACTATCGACTACACACCTGATTATTTTCTTGATCATCATCGTGGTGATTTTTGGCACCAAGAAGCTGCGCAACATCGGGTCCGACCTGGGCGGTGCGGTGAAGGGGTTCAAGGACGGCATGAAAGACGGCGCCGACAAACCGGCTGACGCTGGCGCTGCAGCGCCGGTTCAGCAGGTCAGCACTGGCGCACCGGTGGCCAGCAAAGAAACCATTGACGTTGAAGCCAAGACCAAAGCGTGATTGATATTGGGGTTACCAAGATCGCCATCATTGGCGCGATCGCACTATTGGTTATTGGCCCCGAGAAGCTGCCGGGACTGGCCAAAACGGCGGGGACCTTGCTGGGACGGGCGCGCCGCTATGTGGCCGACGTGAAAGAGGAAGTCAATCGGTCGATGGAGCTCGACGAGCTCAAGAAGATGAAGGACACGGTGGAAAGCGCAGCGCGCGACATTGACAACACGATTCAGACCAGCGCCAGCGATTTCGAAAAAAACTGGGCCGAGACCAGCACGGCGGCCTCCAGTGTCCATAGCGAACTCCTCGATCCCCCCGCGCAGTACCGTCATCCGAAGAAGAACTGGCGTCTCAAGCTCGGGGCTACGCCCAACTGGTACAAGGCACGCACCGGCACGCGCACCAAGGCTTTGTCCGGCGCTGCCCGGGTGGCGCGCTTTCGGCCTCCCAAAGTGATGAACCCATGACTGATCCCGCTCCCAAAGACGACGAGCTGGCCGGCACCGAGCAGCCTTTCGTTCAGCATCTGTTCGAGTTGCGCGACCGGCTGCTGCGCTCCATCTATGGCATTGTGGTGGCGCTGATTGTTTTGCTGTTCTACCCCGGACCTTCCCGACTCTATGATCTGCTGGCGATGCCGCTGGTCAGGGCCTTGCCGGAGGGTTCGCACATGATTGCCGTCGGCGTGGTGTCGCCGTTTCTGGTTCCGATCAAGGTCTCTGTGCTGGCGGCGATAGGCGTGTCGCTACCATGGATTCTTTATCAGGTTTGGGCTTTTGTGGCGCCCGGCCTGTACCGGCATGAGAAGAAGCTGGTGCTGCCGCTGGTGGCGGCCAGCACCATCCTGTTTTATACGGGAGCGGCGTTTTGTTATTTCTTTGTCTTCGGCCAGGCCTTCCCGGCGATCCAGAAGATGGCGCCGATGTCGGTGGCTGTCAGCCCTGATATCGAGGCCTATCTGGACTTTGTCATTACCATGTTCATTGCCTTCGGGGTGGCGTTTGAAGTTCCCATCGTCGTGGTGATCCTGGCCCGCATGGGCATGGTGACGATCGTGCAACTGAAGACCTTTCGGTCCTACTTCGTGGTTGGCGCGGCGGCGGTTGCCGGTCTGGTGACCCCACCCGATCCGGTGTCCATGATCGCCTTGCTGGTCCCGATGTATCTGCTGTACGAAGTCGGCATTCTGGCGGCCCAGTTATTCATCAAGCACACGCAGGCGCCCGAGGCTGACGCCCAAACCGAAAAAACGTGAGAGCTACTCGGGCTGTTTGCGGGGTTTGGGCCGAACTCCGGGCGTCACATTCAGCTCGATCTGCTGGTCGCGACGCAGTACGCTGAACTTCGACGCAGCGCCTGGTTTCAAGGCGGCAACGCTGGCCAGCAATTCCGGCACGTTGTTGATTGGCTTGTTCGCCACCTGCGTGATCACATCTCCAGGGCGGATACCGGCCTGCGCTGCCGGGCCATTTTGCAATACGCCGGTGATGATGACGCCTGTCGAGACCTTCACCGCAAAGGTCTCGGCCAGTTCAGCCGATAACTCGTTGGGCTCGACGCCAATCCAGCCGCGCAACACCCGTCCGTCCTGCACAATGGCCTCCATCACCGATTTGGCGGTAGATACCGGTATCGCAAAGCCAATACCCATGCTGCCGCCGGAGCGTGAATAGATCGCGGAATTGATGCCCAACAGATTGCCATTGATATCGACCAGCGCGCCGCC
>JANNUE010000177.1:0-3440 GCA_031394895.1 Betaproteobacteria bacterium | reverse complement strand
CGGCAATCCATGAACCCGAACTTCCTGGATTGCCGCGTCGCTTCGCTCCTTGCAATGACGAGAGTGGGAATCGTCACGACGGTGCTGGCGCTTGGTGCGGCAACGGCGGCAACGGCGGCGGCGCAGGCAACGGCGGCGGCGGCGCAGACGGAGCCTGGCCTCAAGCTCAAGATTAGCTACGCGGTGCAAGCCGACGCCAACCTGTTCCGCCTGCCGGCCGGTGCCAACACACAGGCGCTGCTGGGCACGGCCAGCCGCGACGAGCGCATTGGCATCAGCAGCGTGGGGCTGAGCTTCAACACCACGCAAAGCCTGCAGAACTTTGCGCTTGACGTCAACCTGGTGAACTACCGCTACCAGAACTTCAGCTACCTCAACAGCACTGCCACCAATTACGACGCCGCCTGGCGCTGGGCCTTCACGCCCAAGCTGCGCGGCAACCTCACCAGCACACGCAAAGAGGTGCTCAACAGCTATGCCGACTACACCGGCTACAACCTGCGCAACCAGCGCACCGACAGCCACACCCGGCTCGACGCCAACTACCAGCTTGACGGCCCGTGGCAACTGGTGGCCGGGCTGTCCAGCGCGCGCCAGGTCAACCAGCAAGTGCTCGTGTCCGGCTGGGACTACACCACCACCAGTACCGACGTGGGCGTGCGCCACGTGCTGGGCTCGGGCAGCAACGTCAGCTACAGCGCGCGCCGGCACAATGGCAGCTACCTCAACCGCGCCCTGTCTGCATCCAGCCTTTACGACAACGCCTTCACGCAACTGGACAACGACCTGCGCGTGCACTGGGTCATCAGCGGCAACAGCACGGCCGAGTTCAACCTCACGCACCTGCAGCGCAGCCACCCCAACTACCCCACGCGCGACTACTCGGGCTTTGCCAGCGGCGCCAGCCTGAACTGGTCGCTCAGCGGCAAAACCGGCTTGAGCGCGTCTTATGCGCACGAGCTGGGCGCTTACCAAACCGCCAACAGCAACTACACGCAGACCGACCGCATCACACTCGGCCCCACTTGGCAAATTAGCGCCAAGACGTTGCTGAGCCTGAGCCACAGTTGGGCGCAGACCGACTACCTTGGCACGCCCTCTGCGCTAGCGCCAAGCCAGCGGCGCGACACCACCAGCGACACCACTCTGTCCGTCCTGTGGCAGCCGTACCAGGCGCTCACGCTGAGCGCCGCGCTGCAACGGCTGGCCCGCAGCTCCACTCTGGCGGGGCTGGACTTTGACAGCACGCTGGCCACCTTCTCTGCCAACTACAGTTACTGAGATCCATGCACCATGCACCTCACTACACACTGCTTGAACCGCACCTTGCACATCAGCTTGCTGGCCGCCGCCCTGGCGCTGGGCCTGAGTGGCTGCGGCAACAAGGACGACAAGAAGACTGCCACCCAGGTCGCCGCCAAAGTGGGCTCTGAAGAGATCTCGGTGCACCAGATCAACCAGGTGCTCAGCCGCAGCAACGCAGCCGGCGCGTCACCGCAGGCGGCACAAGTGATGAGCCGCGAAGTGCTTGAAAAACTGATCGACCAGCAACTCGCCATCGACCAGGCAATGGACAGCAAGCTGCACCGCTCGGCCGAAGTGGTGAGCCAGATTGAGTTCGCGCGGCGCGACATTCTGGCGCGCGCCTATATCCAGAGACTGACCGCCGGCCTGCCCAAACCAACCGCGCAAGAGAGCAAGAAATATTTCACCGAACACCCGCAACTGTTTTCCGAGCGCCGCATTTTCAACGTGCAAGAAATCATGTTGCCCGCCGGCGCTGCAGTGCTCGACGCGTTGCGCGGCTTTGCCGCCGCTGGCAAGCCGATGGAAGAAATAGCCAGTTGGCTCAAGGCCAAATCGATTGACTTCAAGGGCGGCGCCGCCACCCGCGCGGCAGAGCAGATTCCGCTGGAGATGCTGCCCAAATTGCACGCGCTCAAAGACGGTCAGTCGGCCGTGCTTGAGTCGGCGCAGGGCGTCACCGTAGTGCATCTGGTGTCTTCGCAAGCAGCGCCGGTAACCGAGGCAGCAGCGCTGCCGCGCATAGAACAGTTCCTGGGCAACCAGCGCGCCGCAGAGGCCGTTGCGGCGCGGCTCAAGCAGTTGCGCGCCGACACCAAGGTCACCTACATGGGCGAATTTGCGGCCCCTGCCGGCACGCCGGACAAGACCGCCACAGCAGTGGCAACACCCATAAAATCAGGCCAGACGGCTATAGAAAAAGGAGTGGCCGGGTTGAAATAACCCGCAGCCAATCAGCATGAAACACCGCTCATTCATCTTCTCTTTGCCGCGCTTGCTGGCACTTTGCCTGTGCTGCCTGCTGTGCGGCGCGGCGCTGGCGCAAGCCAAGCCCGACTATCCGCTGGGCGCCGGTGACGCCATCCGCGTGCAGGTGTTCCAAAACCCCGACCTCACCATCGAAACCCGCGTCAGCGAGAACGGCTCCATCACCTACCCGCTGGTGGGCGCCGTTGATATTGGCAACATCTCAATAGCCGCTGCCGAGAAGAAAATTGCCGACGCGCTGCAAAAAGGCGGCTTTCTGCAAAAGCCCCAGGTCAACATCACGCTGTTGCAAATCAGGGGCAACCAGATCTCGGTGCTGGGCCAGGTAGCGCGCCCCGGGCGCTTTCCGCTGGAGACCGCCAACACGCGCCTGAGCGACATGCTGGCCAATGCCGGTGGCGCCACACCCGGCGGCGACGACATCGTCATCGTCACCGGTGTGCGCGCCGGTCAGCACTTTCGCAAGCAGATCGACATCCCGTCCATCTTTCTGGCCGACCGGCAGGCCGACGACATCGTGCTGCAAGGCGGCGACACCGTCTATGTGCACCGCGCCCCCGTGTTCTACATCTACGGCGAAGCGCAACGCCCCGGCGCCTTTCGCATCGAGCGCGACATGACCGTCATGCAAGCGCTGGCGCAAGGCGGCGGCCCCACAGTGCGCGGCTCCGAAAAGCGCCTGCGCCTGCACCGCAAAGCCGCCGACGGCAGCCAGCAACAACTAGAGCCCCAACTCACCGACCCGGTGCTACCCAACGACGTCATCTACGTCAAAGAAAGCATCTTTTGAACGCCTCCAGAACCAGCCCAGTAGGTCGGATTAGCCGCAGGCGTAATACCAGCCCCGTAGGTCGGATTAGCCGCAGGCGTAATACCAGCCCCGTAGGTCGGATTAGCCGCAGGCGTAATCCGACAAGCTCCCGGCTAATGTCGGGTTACGCCCTGCGGGCTAACCCGACCTACAAGACTCGGTGCCCCGTCATTGCGAGCGCAGCGCGGCAATCCATGCACCCGCTCCCCGTCATTGCGAGCGAAGCGCGGCAATCCATGACTTCCGACCTTCCTGGATTGCCACGTCGCTTCGCTCCTCGCAATGACGGCCATATCGTCATTGCGAGCGCAGCGCGGCAATCCATGCACCCGCTCCC
>JANNUE010000156.1:0-14020 GCA_031394895.1 Betaproteobacteria bacterium | reverse complement strand
ATGATGGGCGGCAACGGCATCTCCGATGAATTCGGTGTTGCGCGCCATCTGGTCAATCTCGAAGTGGTGAACACCTACGAAGGCACGCACGACATCCATGCGCTGATTCTGGGTCGGGCGCAGACGGGGATTGCGGCGTTTGCGAATTGACGGTTGATGAGTTCGTAGGTCGGATTGGCGCAGCGTAATCCGACATGTGGACCACGCATTGTCGGGTTACGCCTGCGGCTAACCCGACCTACGACTGACACGCCATAGGAATTTCATGACCGAACCGCAAGCAGCCCTGTCCCATCTCAAAGTGCTCGACCTGTCTCGCGTGCTGGCCGGCCCGTGGTGCACGCAGATGTTGGCTGACCTGGGCGCCGACGTGGTCAAGGTCGAGCGCCCGGGCTTCGGCGACGACACACGTCATTGGGGGCCACCGTTCCTGAAAGACGCTCACGGCGCCGACACGAACCAGGCCAGCTATTTCACCGCCTGCAACCGCAACAAACGCTCCATCACCATCGACATGGCCAAGCCCGAAGGGCAGGCGCTGATCCGCCAGATGGCGCTGAGCAGCGACATTCTGGTGGAGAACTTCAAGGTCGGTGGTCTGGCCAATTACGGGCTGGATTACGCGAGCCTGAAAGCGCTGAATCCGCGTCTGATCTACTGCTCTGTCACCGGTTTTGGCCAGGACGGCCCGTACGCCGAGCGCGCCGGGTACGACCTGATGATCCAGGCCATGAGCGGGCTGATGAGCATCACCGGCCGCTCGGACGAAGTGGCCGGCGGCGGTCCCTTGCGCGTCGGCGTGGCGGTGATCGATCTGTTTACCGGCATCTATGCCTGCAGCGCGATTCTGGCGGCAATCGAAGTGCGCCATCGCACTGGTGCAGGCCAGTTTATCGACATGGCGCTGCTCGACGTTGGCATGGCGATTCTGGCCAACCAGGCGGCCGGATTTTTGAACAGCGGTCAGGTGCCGCAGCGCCAGGGCAACAGCCACCCGAGCCTGGTGCCGTATCAGGATTTCGCAACAGCGGACGGCGCCATGCTGCTGGCGATTGGCAATGACGGCCAGTTTGCGCGCTTTTGCGCTGCGGTAGAGCGATCTGACTGGGCGGTTGATGCGCGTTTTGCCAGCAACACGCTGCGCGTCAAGCACCGCGAACAATTGATTCCGGCGATGCAGGCATTAGCGGTCACAAAGACCACGACGCAATGGATTGCACTGCTGGAGAGCAGGGCGGTTCCGTGCGGAGCGATCAACGATATTGCGCAGGCATTTGACGATGCGCAGGTCAAGGCCCGCAGCCTGGTCGTGCGTCAGCCCTTGGCTGCCGAAGCGACGGTGCAAACCGCGATTGCCTCGATCGCCAGTGTCGCCAGCCCGATGCGCCTGATGGCCACACCGCCGGTGTTGCGGCGCGCGCCGCCGTTGCTGGGCGAGCACAGCGTTGAGGTGTTGACGGAGATGGGGCTGGACGGTGCAGCCATTGCGGCTTTGCGTGACGGCGGCGTGCTATAGCTCGATTGGAGTCGTCAGTTCAGCACTTCGCCAGAGCGATGCCGGCGCATCAGGAGCGTCCGTCCAGTAGCCCCCGCTGCGCCAGATTGCGCATCAGGTGCGACGTGCCAAAGGTCCAGGGCGGGCATTGGTCGCTGCGCTTCATCCGGTTCACCAGCGTGCCGAGCTTGGGGGCCGAAATGCTGACTGTGTCGCCGTCCACGTGGGTAAAACCGCCGCCCACCGAATGCCGGTCTTTCACCGGGGCAAAGCCGCAGCCCAGAAACAGCATCGCGCCATCCGGGTACTGGTGGTGTGTGCCCATCATCTGCGCCACTAGTTCGAGCGGGTCACGGCTGATCTGCGACATCTGCGACACGCCGTCCAGCGTGAAGCCATCGGTGCCGCTGATATTGAGTGAGATCGTCGTCTGGCGCACGTCGGCGAGCGAAAAAGAGGCGTCAAAAAAGCGCAGCACCGGACCGATGGCGGCCGCGGCATTGTTGTCCTTGGCTTTGCCCAGCAACAGGGCCGAGCGGCCCTCGATATCGCGCAGGTTGACATCATTGCCCAGCGTGGCACCGACGATCTGCCCGCGCGAGTTGACCGCCAGCACCATTTCGGGCTCCGGGTTGTTCCAGCTGGACGACGGGTGCAGGCCGGCGTAGTCACCGCTGCCAACGGCCGACATCGGCGCCGCCTTGGTGAATATCTCGGCGTCCGGCCCGATGCCAACCTCCAGATACTGGCTCCAGACGCCTTGCGCGATCAGCACATCTTTTAGCGCCATCGCGGGTGCCGAGCCGGGCTTCAGTTTCGACAGGTCATCACCCACCAGGGTCACGATCTGGGTCCGGATGGCGGCCGCCGCCGCCGGGTTGCCGCGCGCCTTTTCCTCAATCACGCGCTCCAGCATCGAGATCGCAAACGTCACGCCGGCGGCCTTGATGACCTGCAGATCGACCGGCGCCAATAACCAGGGTCGCGTCGGGTCGCGCGTGTCGGCCGAAGTGTTGGTGAACAGCTCGTCAATGCTTGCCACGCGTTCGCCGCTGGCCCGTTGCAGCGCCTGTGCCGGCTCAGTGGCTTCGCACAAATCGCGCATCGTCGGAAAACTTTGCGAGATGTCGATCACGTCGCGGCCGCGCAGGGCGACGACCGACGGGCCGGCGACATCGGGGCGCCAGATTCGCGCGGCCAGTGCACCGGCAGTTCCGTCGATGGGGAGATTGTTTTGGGCGTTGAGTTGCATCCGTTGGACCTCGTTGTTGAGTGGAGCTGGGGAATCTTTAGTGCGTTGCGTAGCCCATGGTTTGCGGCAGCCACAGGACGATTTGCGGAAACAGCGTCATTGCCAGCAGCAACAGCAGCAGCATGATGAGAAACGGCCAGCCCTCTTTCATCATCTCGCCGATCGGTATGCCGGTGAGAGCCTTGGTCACGAACAGCAGCATGCCAAACGGCGGGTGAATGAGGCCGATCATCATGTTGAGCACCACCAGCACGCCGAAATGCACCAGATCGACACCCAACAACTTGGCGGCCGGCAGCAGCATCGGCACAAACACCAGCAGCAGCACCGACACATCGAGAAAGCAGCCGAGCACCAGGAACATCACGTTGACCAGCAGCAAAAATTTCACTTGCGACAGATGCATGCCGTCAACCCACAGCGCCATCGCCTGTGGCACACCCTCGGACGTGAACGCATAGTTGAGCATGAAGGAGCCGGCCAGAATCAGCGTGATGACGGCACTGCCGCGCGTTGACTCCATCACCACGCTCCAGAAGCTGCGCCAGCTCAAGGCCCGAAACACCAGCGCTGCCAGAATCAGCGCATGCAGTGCGGCCACTGCGGCCGCTTCGGTCGGCGTGAAGATGCCGGAATAAATGCCGCCCAGCAACACGATCGGCATCGACAACGGCAGCGCGCCACGAAATATCAGAGCGGCCCATTCGGAGCGCGGCACCGGGTCATCGCGCGGCATATTGCGCTTGACGGCGATCACCTGCACCACGATCATCATTAGCGCCGCCATCAAAAAGCCCGGCACGACGCCGCCCAGAAACAGCGCACCAACCGAGGCGCCCGACACCATTGCGTAAATCACCATCGGAATTGACGGCGGAATGATCGGGCCAAGCGTCGCGCTGGCCACGACCACTGCAGCGGCAAAACCGCGCGAGTATTCGGGCTTTTTCAGCATCTGGCGAATCGTCACCAGGCCGGGGCCGGCAGCGTCGGCAATGGCGCTGCCGCTCATGCCGGAAAAGATCACGCTGACCAGAATATCGACCTGCGCCAGGCCGCCGCGCAGGCGACCGACGAGAATGCGGCAAAAATCGAAAATGCGCTCGCTGACGGTGCCGGCGTTCATGATGTTGGCGGCAAACACAAACAGCGGCACCGCCAGCAGCACATAGCTGTTGTACAAGCCGTTGCAGACCTGCTCTGCGACCAGCCCCAGGTCTTGCCGCTTGACCAGCAAGTAGGCAATGCCGGCGGCAAGCATCGAGAAACCGATCGGCATGCGCAGCAGCATGCTGGCAACCAGCACGCAGACCAGAACGGTGATTCCAAGCGTCATGTAGTCAGCCTTTGTCGGTTGGGTACGCGCGCTGTCACAGGCGCAGCTCGGCGTCCGGGCCGATGCCGCGCACTGTGTTCCAGATTGCCCAGGCGCTACGTGCCACCAGCGCGGCCAGCAGCAGCACAAACGGCAGGTAGATCCACATGAAAGAAATATTGAGCACCGGCGAGCCCTCGCGCGCCATGAAGTGCACATAGTCCCAACTGGCCGGCAAGCCGACCAGCGCCAGGCCGCCGATCAGCAAATTGCCGGCAATGCGCATTAATTGGCGGCCGCGCTGGCCAACGCTGTTCCACACCAGATCGAACACCACGTGCTCGCGCTCCGGCACGATGGTCGCGGCCGCCCACAAAATGACCCAGACGTAGAGAATCACGGCCGCTTCATCGGTCCAGGGCAGCGGCTTGTTAAAGCCGAAACGCGCCGTGATCTGGATAATGAAGACGACGAACAGCGTCAGAAACAAGCCTCCGCCGATGGCGTTGGCAGCTTTCCTTAACCAGGCAGTCACGCTCATTTGGTCGCGTTAATACGTTCCAGCAAACCTTTCGGCCAGACCTTGGCGTAGTCCGAATTCTGGTAGGTGGTTTGTACAGCTTTGCGAAACGCCTCCAAGTCGGGGGTGGTGACCTGCAGGCCTTCTTTCTTGAAGAACTCGACCAGTTGTGACTCTTCCTTGATCCGGTTCTCGTTGTTGTAGGCGGCCGCCGCCTGTGCTGCCGCCGTCACCTTCTGCTTTTGCGTGGCGTTCAGCGCATTGAAGCTTTTGTTCGAGATGGTAATGAACAGACTGTCCACCAGGTGGCCGGTCATCACCAGCTGTTTGGTGACCTCATAAAACTTGGCAGCCCGCACGCTCGGCAAGGGATTGTCCTGGCCGTCGATGGTGCCGGTCTTGAGCCCCAGATAGACTTCGCCAAAGGCCAGCGGCGTTGCGGTAGCACCCAGCGCTTCGCCCAGGAACAGCCATTCCCTGGAGCCTGGCATGCGCAGCTTGACGCCTTTCAGATCGGCCGGTGTCTTGACGTTTTTGAGCTCGCGCAGATTGAGCTGGCGCGTGCCAAGATAAACGGTGGCCAGCGGTGTGACTTCCATCTTCTCCGACACCGTCTTGAACAGCTCCGCCCCAATCGGACCGTTGAAGACGTGCTGTTGCTGCTGCGGGTCGCGGATCACGTAGCCGGCGGTGAAGACCGAAAACTCTGGCACCAGTTTGGCAATGTCAAAGGCCGAAATCGACGCCAGCTCCAGGTTGCCGCGCGCCATCGCCGCCGGCTCGGTGCCCTGCTTGAACAGCGCGGCATTGAGGTTGATCTGCACGTCGAATTCGCCCGGCGCACTTTTTTCCAGCGATTCCTTGAACACCGTCCACATCTTGGCGTGCCAGTCATCCGGCACGGCCGGCGTCGAGATGCGCAGCACGGTCTTGCTCTGTGCCAGTCCCGGCAGTGCGATCGCACCCAGGGCGGCAGCGGCGCCCAGCATGGTGCGCCGGCGCATGGTTTGCTTGTCTGTCATGGTCTTGTCTCCTTTGCGATTCAGGCGTTTTTCAGGTTCACTGCCAAGCCAGCGATTGCTGTCCAGTTCGGCCTGCATTTGCTGACCAGTCCCGAGAACTCGGCGCTGCGCGCATGTTAAGCCAGAAGTCGTTGCCAGTTTGCTGCACCAGCACGCGCCTGGTGTGCTCAACGTTGCGTTCCGTACAGGTGCGTGCTAGCACATCTTCACGACGATGTCGTGCAGCGTATTGGCACAGTGCGCCATGCGGTCGGCCGCGTTGGAGAGATGGCGGTAGATTTCGCGCCGCTTGAACATCGTGATGTAGTCGTCGCCAACAAACAGTTCGGCAATTGCCTTGCGGTAGATTTTCTCGACCCGGCGCTCTTCCTTGCGCGCCAGATCGGCATCCGCCGCTGCCGCTGCCGGGGCGGTCTTCAGGCGCGCAAAGCCATTTATCAGCGACGCGACGCCGTCCTGCAGGCGTTGCGCCATCTCCAGGTCGTACTTGTCGGGTTTGAGGCCGAGCACGTCCATTTCGTTGACCGTGCTCTTGCAGTAGTTGACGATCTCGTCGAGATCGTGGATCGCGCGGTAAATATCCTCGCGATCGATCGGCGTCGAAAAGGCTTCATTCAAGGCGTGCAGATTGCTGGCCTTGATGTTGTCGCCCTCATGCTCGTCGAGCTTGATCTGTTTGCCGATCTCCGGGTCGCCGCTCTCCATGAATCCGACCAGCAGGTTGGCCGTGTGCCCGACATGCACGCACTGGTTCGCAAGCAGGCCGAAGAAATCTGCGGTCTTGGGGAACACGCGGTCAAACAGGCGGCGAAAGATCGGTGGGTTGTCGTTGGTGTCAGACATGAAGGATCTCCCTAAAGGAAAAAACGCAAGGCGATGACCAGGGCGGCACCGACCAAGGCCGAGCCGGGAATGGTAATGACCCAGGTGGTGGCGATCTCTTTGGCCTTGGCCCAGCGCACCGCGCGTGGCCGCTCGGATGCGCCTATGCCCATGATCGAGGTCGCGACGACGTGTGTGGTCGAAACTGGCGCGCCGAGCACAGAGGCCATCAGAATCACCAGCGCCGAAGTCAGTTGCGAGCCGAGCGCGTGCACCGGGCGCACGCGGTAGATCGCGAAGCCCAGAGTGCGGACAATGCGCCAGCCACCGGACAGAACGCCAAGGGTAATCGCGCTGGCGCACGCCAGCATGACCCAGAACGGCACCTCGAACGACGGGATGAAACCGCCCAGCAGCAGCACCAGCGTCAGGATGCCCATACTCTTTTGCGCGTCGTTGGCGCCGTGCGAAAAAGCCAGGCCGGCGGCGGTGCCGAATTGCGCCAGCCGCAGATAGCGGTTGACCGACGGCCGCGCCGCGCGCAGCAGGCCGAGCAGCAGCCGGTGCATCAGGAAGCCGGCCCAGAAGCCGATCAACGGCGACAGCACCAACGCCAGCAGCACCTTGGTGATGCCGTTGAACTTGCCGTGCTGCAGCAGCTCTGTGAAACCCCATGCGACGTGGTCGGGGCCGACTGCCACCACCACGGCGCCGATCAGGCCGCCGACCAGCGCGTGCGACGACGATGACGGAATACCCCTCCACCAGGTCGCCAGATTCCACGCGATGGCGCCGATCAGCCCGCACACCAGCACTGCGAGCGACAGCACCGGCGCCACGTCGCCGAGAGTGACGAACTTGCCGATGGTGTTGGCCACTGCCGTGCCGCCGAGCAGCGGCCCGAGAAATTCGAACACGCCGACGACGACGACAGCCTGCGCCGGCGTCATCGCGCGTGAGGCGATCACCGTAGCGACGATGTTGGCGGCGTCATGAAAACCGTTCGTGTAGTCGAACAGCAGCACGATGACGACGGCCACGACGGCCAGTATGAAAAGCGTGTCCACCGTGGTTGCGTTTTCTAATTGCCACTGGCATCGCGGTCAAACGAAAACCGGATGCGCTGCCTGGACTGCTGCGGACGCATGATGTGATCGAGCGGCAGGACAGCGGTGCGTTTGATCTGGTGCAGCGCGATGCTCGACTTGACGTTGGCCACGCCGGGTAGGCGCAACAGGTGCTTCATCATGAAGTCCGACAACTCGGCCAGATCGTGCGTGACGATGCGCAAAATGTAGTCCGACTCGCCGGTCACGGAAAAGCATTCCAGCACCTGCGGCAAGTCGATCACCTCGCGCTCGAACTTCTCCGCATAGGCGTCGCCATGCCGGTGCAGCACGACGTAGGTAAAGGCCATCACGCCGAGTCCGATCACCGCCGGGTCCAGCACGGCGGCGAAGTGGTCGATGATGCCGGCGTCCGTCAGCCGCTGCACGCGCCGGCTGACCTGCGACGTTGACAAGTGAATGAGATCTCCCAGCGCGCTATTGGTCGCGCGACCGTCGCGCTGCAAGGCGGCGAGTAGCGCCAGATCGTGCTGGTCAACGGTGATATTGCTCATAAGTCCCGATAAGTTATTGTTTTGTGCACACGTTGTGCATATTCTAGCGACATCTCCCAGCATATTGCTCACAAAATGCGCACATTGCGGGCTAACATTTTCCCCGTCAGGCGCTTGCCTTTTGCTGCTCACAGGCAGCAACGGCGAGCGCGCAGACTGGTCCAACACAACAATACATTGAGGTGACGACGATGACGGGAATTCAAGCGCAGCAAGCGCCGGCACGCATGCTTCTCTCAGGCAACGAGGCGGTTGCACGCGCCGTCTGGGAGTCGGGCGTCAAGGTGGCATCGGCCTACCCCGGCACACCGGCCACCGAGATGCTGGAAAACCTTACGCGCTACCCCGATCTGTATGCCGAGTGGTCGGTCAACGAGAAGGTGGCGCTGGAGGTGGCGATCGGCGCCTCGATTGCCGGCTCGCGCTCGTTTTGTGCGATGAAGCATGTCGGCCTGAACGTTGCGTCGGACGCGCTGATGACGCTGACGGTGACTGGCAGCGCTGGCGCCATGGTGATCGCGGTGGCCGACGATGTCGGCATGTCGTCGTCGCAAAATGAGCAGGACTCGCGCTACTGGGGCCGCTTTGCGCACCTGCCAGTGTTCGAGCCGTCCGACTCGCAGGAAGCCTACGACATGGTGCTCGCCGGCTACGCGCTGTCCGAGCAGTTTCAGACACCGGTGCTGCTGCGTTTGACGACTCGCGTCTGCCACGTCAAGGCGCTGGTCACGGTGGGTGAGCGCACGGCGCACGATTCAGCCGGTTTTGTCAAAGACGTCAAGCGCTGGGTGATGGCGCCGGGCAACGCCAGACTACGCGTGCCGCTGCTGTATGAGCGCGAAGACCGGCTGCGCGAGGCCGCCGAGATATCGCCCCTCAATTACGTGGTTGCCGGGCGCGACCGGCGCGTCGGTTTTGTCACGTCGGGTCCGGCCTGGATGCATGTGCAGGAGGCGTTCCCCGACGCGCCGGCACTCAAGCTTGGGTTCTCGTGCCCGGCGCCGATCGAGAAGATCCGCGCCTTCGCCAAGACGGTCGAGCGTCTGGTGGTAGTCGAGGAACTTGAACCGCTGCTAGAGAACGAATTGAAAGCGGCCGGCATTGCCTGCCACGGCAAGGATCTGCTGCCGCGCGTCGGCGGGTTGCCGCCGGAGTTGCTCAGACCCGCGATAGCGCGGCTGCTTGACCCGCACGCGCCGCTGGCGCCGACCGACGTGGCGGACGTTGCGGCCGAAGTCTTTCCACGCCCGCCCACGCTGTGCGTCGGCTGCCCGCATCTGGGCATCAACTACACGCTGGCCAAGCTGTCGAACGTGATGGTCGCTGGCGACATCGGCTGCTACACGCTGGGCGCCGGGCATCCGTGGAACGCGCTCGACGCCGTCATCAGCATGGGCGCTTCGATGGGCATGGCGCTCGGCATGGACAAGGGGCGCGCCGCAGTCGATCAGAACAAGAAGGTTGTTGCAGTCATCGGCGACTCGACCTTCATGCACATGGGCATGCAGGGCTTGCTCGACATCACGTATCACGGCGGCAACGTCACCGTGCTGATTCTGGACAACCGCACGACCGGCATGACCGGCGGCCAGGAAAACCCGGCCAGCGGGCGCGACATTAACGGCGCCGCCGCGCCCAAGGTCGATTTCGTCAAGATCTGCGAAGCGCTGGGCGTCAAGCCTGAGCGCATCCACACGGTCGATCCCTACCTGTTGCCGGTGCTGTACAAAACGTTGCGCGATGAAACCAGGATCAATGAGCCGTCGGTCATCATCGCCGACCGTCCCTGCGTGCTGATCGGTGACTTCAGGCGTACGCAACCGTTCCAGGTCGATCTGGACAAATGCACCGGCTGCGGCGCCTGCATAGCGGTTGGCTGCCCGGCTATAAGCGTGCAGCGCCGCGAAAGGCTCAAGCGGCCGTCCGGCAAGGAAGTGGTGTTGCGCTACACGACGATCGAAGTGGCGGCCTGCACCGGCTGCGGCCTGTGCCCGCAGTCGTGCGCGCCGGACGCCATTCTGCCGTACCTGCCGGCGCAAGTAGTCAACTTTAGCGGGAGCTGCTGATGAACACCCAGGTTACCAATATTCTGGTCGTCGGCGTTGGCGGCCAGGGCGTCATGACAGCCACCGAGATTCTGGCCGAAGCGGCGATTTCGCTCGGCCACGACGTCAAGAAAACCGAGATGGCCGGCATGTCGCAGCGCGGCGGCGTCGTCACTTCGCACCTTCGCTTTGGACCCAAGGTGCTGTCGCCCAAGATTGCGCCGGGCGAGGCCGATATCCTGGTCGGCTTCGAGTCGGCCGAAGCCTTGCGCTGGTGCCATTACCTCAAACCCGGTGCGCTGCTGCTGATGAACACGGCGCAGCTGGTGCCGCCGGTAGTGAGCTGCGGCCTGTACCAATACCCGACGGATGCGGCCGCCGAGATTCGCGCGCGCGGAGTCAACGTCGATGCGTTCGACGCGATGGCCATTGCCCGGCAATTGGGCGACCTGCGGCTGGGCAACAGCGTCATGCTCGGCGCGATGGCGGACCACCTGCCGTTTGGGCCTGAGGTGCTGCTCGACGCCATCGTGCGCCGCTTTGGCCAGCGCAAGCCGGAAATGGTCGAACTCAACCGGCGCGCGTTCACGGCCGGGCGAAGCGTCGTTGCCGAACTGGAACACGCTGCATGACCCGTGTGCTGGCGATCAATCCGGGCGCGACTTCCACCAAATTTGCCGTTTTTGACGACGACACGGCGATCCTGCTAAGCACTGTGGAGCACCACGCGGGCGAACTGCAGGGCTTTGCGCACGTCTGCGACCAGGCCGATTACCGGCTCGGCCTGATCGTCGCGGCGCTGGAACAGGCTTCGATTGCGCCCGCCAGTCTGCAGGCGCTGGTCGCGCGTGGCGGTCTGCTCAAGCCGCTGGTCAGCGGCACCTACCGCGTCAACGAGGCGATGCTGGCGGATCTCAGGGCCGGCGCACGCGGCGAGCACGCGTCGAACCTGGGCGCGATTCTGGCCGACATGCTGGCGCAGCAATTTGGCATCCCGGCGTTTGTCGTCGATCCCGTGTCGGTTGATGAGATGGAGCCCGAAGCACGGCTGTCCGGGCTGCCCGAATTGCCGCGCGACAGCCTGTCGCACGCCCTCAACAGCAAGGCCGTCGCGCGCCGCGTTGCAGCGCAAATCGGCCGGCGCTATGAAGACGTCAATCTGGTGGTGGCGCATCTGGGCAGCGGCATATCGGTCGCGCCGCACCGCCACGGCCGGATGATCGACGTCAACAATGCGCAGGAGGAGGGACCGTTTTCGGCCGAGCGCAGCGGTGGGCTGCCGGCGCGCAAGCTGGTCAAGCTGTGCTACTCGGGCAAGTACCTTGAGGCTGAAATGCTGGCGCGCATCACCGGCGCGGGCGGGATGTTTGCCTATCTTGGAACGCGCGATATCCGCCAGGCAGAGCGACAGGCGAGCGAGGGGCATGCACCGTCCGAACTGGTGCTGCAAGCCATGAGCTACCAGATTGCCAAAGAGATTGGCGCGATGGCGACGGTGCTGTGCGGCGCAGTGGACCGCATCGTACTGACCGGCGGCATGGCGCACTCGGCGCGCATCGTCGCCGATGTGTCGGATCGCGTGCGCTTTATTGCGCCGGTTGTGGTGCTGGCGGGCGAGGACGAACTGCCCTCGCTGGCAGCCGGCGCGCTGCGCGTGTTGTCGGGCCAAGAGACGGCGCAGACTTACTGAGCGACTGGCAATCACGACGTTGACGACGTTGACACAGTTGGTGCAGCAGGCGAGCCAGCGCGGCCCGCTGCGCGCGGCCTTTGCCGCCGCGCAGGCCAAAGTCAATTCGATCGCACTCGCCTGCCTGCTGGCGCCGCGGTAATTCCAATTAGCGGTGGAAACATCATGGACGTGCTATGCCTCCGCCACAAACGCATCCATCGGCACCCGAAAGCGCAGTGCCAATGCCTTGACCTGACGCAGATTGAGCTGGCGCTTGCCAGCCAGCAACTCAGAGATCACCGACTGCGTTCCCACCTCGGGCAGGTCTTTTTGACTCAGCCCATGTTCGATCATCAGTTCTTTTAAGAGTTCATGCGGCGCAAGGTCGGGCCACGGGTGAGCGTGATCTTCATAGGCTCGGATTCGTTCGGTTAGTAAATTGACCAGACCCCAGCGCGGATCGCTTGCGTCATCGGGTAAGGAATCAGCCAGCGACTCGGCAAAAGTAACCATCGCTGCATATTGCGCCTCGTCGGCAATCGGGGCTGCGACACCCAGCGCGTCGTGCAGCGCCAGCCAGGGGGCGATAACTTCAGCCATTGTCATTTCCATTCTCCTTTGTCATATTCAGCGTGGGTCAGCACCGCCTTGATCCATAAACGTTGCACCGAAAATGCAATGCTGGCAACCAGCCGGTACTTGTTGCCGCCAATGTTGAAGACAAAACGCTCACCTACCTTGTCCACCCCTTTAAATGTCGCCCGCAGCGCTGCAAAATTGGCAAAGTGGCCTTTTTCGACTTTGATGCGAAAGGACCGCAAAGGCGAATCGGCATCGGGGTGACTCGTTGCAAAGGCACGCAGTGCCTTGTTGGAGATCAGTTGCATCACGTGTAGTTTATCGCTGTTTGCTATAAATTGCAAATTGCGAGAGATGTCGCCTGATACTGCCGGCGGATGCCGGGTCAGAAAGGAATGGCATAGAGCGTGTCGGCCCACTTCACCGAACAACAGATCGCCGCTCGCCTGAACCAGGCCGCACCAGCGACAATTACAAAGAGACATGGAGTACGAAATGGCATCGAGCGACGAACCGTCCGTCAACAGGTACAGCGGCGAAAACGGTGCGGCACTGCGCCACGAACTGATCAGCAAGGCCACCGGCCAACGTTACTGCCTGAACAATGCACTTGGCAGTCCCAGGCTCAGGAAACTGCGCAGCGCAGAGGAACTGATCGCGAAGTCGGACCGGACCTTGACCAGCATGGCCAGCAAGGCCCCTCATGTCTGCCGCTCAGGTTGCACTCATTGATGCACCCACCTGTTCAAGGTGACGGCGCTGGAACTCGAAACCATCACGGTTCACCTGATCAACAACCCGGCCATTCTGGAGGAATTCCTGGTCAATTACGTTCGCCGCACGGCGGATGGTCCGGCGCAGGCGGTTCTGAACGTGATCTATGACGGCTATGCAAGTGGCAGTCCTGAACAGCAAAGCGTCATGTCAAACGGGTATTTCAAGTTGAAAATTCGGTGCGCTTTCGTGGGACAGCAAGGCGGCTGCCAGATTTATCCGATCCGCCCGCTGGTCTGCGCCGGATTCATTTCCGATGACGTCGCAGAATGCATCAAGCAGCCGGCCGGCTATATGACCAGCGAGATGCATCAGTTGCTCACGGCATCATTGACGAAGCTGAAGCTGGTCTCGAAGAAGCTCGACTTCGAGTCGGACCTGTCAACGATGATCTTCCGCCATCTTGAGGACTTCGCAGAGCGGGGGCGCAAGTCCCTCACGCTCTAATCTGGCGCGGGCAACTGGCCCACAGCGTCGGTTCTCGCGCGTGCGGTGCAATTGCCGCCAGCCAAGGTGTCAGCGTGTCGGGCGATGGCGCCGGGCAAGCCCCGGCGATAATGGCGCGTCAAGCCGGCAGCGCCGCCGGCCCCCGGCCCCCGGGCCACCAGAAATCTGTCACTCCTGTTCGAAGAAATATTTGCCATGACCACGCCCACAATGAGTGTCGCCGACATTCGCACCATCTTTCTTGACTTCTTTGCCGCCAAGGGCCACACGATGGTGGCCAGCAGTCCGCTGGTTCCCGGCAACGACCCGACGCTGATGTTCACCAACTCGGGCATGGTCCAGTTCAAGGACGTGTTCCTGGGCACCGACAAGCGCTCCTATGTGCGCGCCGCGTCAGTGCAGGCCTGCTTGCGCGCCGGCGGCAAGCACAACGATCTGGAGAACGTCGGCTATACG
>JANNUE010000152.1:0-1960 GCA_031394895.1 Betaproteobacteria bacterium | reverse complement strand
CACGCTCCAGCCGCCGCGCTCGCCCGCGTGATGCCGGATCAGCTTGGCGAGCAGCCGATCGCCGTCGAGCCGATCGGTCTTCACGTGCCGCAGCCGCCTGCTCACCTCGATGCTGGCGGCGTCCACCACCTGGTTCTCGATCCCAATGCGCACCAGGTGCCGGTGCAGCCAGAAGCCGTCCCGGCCCGCCTCGTCGCAGCTCAGCACCCGGGCCGAAGCGGGCAGCTTGAAGCGCTCCTTCGCCTTGGCCACCGCGCAGCCGAGTGCCGCCAGATCCGCCGCCGGCACCGACACCTGGCGGTGCCTGGCGCCGTCGCCGAACGCCAGCCGCCAGCTCCTGTTGCTCAGCTCCAGCGCCATGTACAACACCAGCGCCGCTGCGCTACCGTCCGTTGCATGGGTCGTGGGGTTCATCTTCTGGTCGCCTTCTCTCATGGGTTGAGAAAGCCACCAGAGGGTAATCCTCGCGGCCCTTTCCATGAACCGCTGTCTCTTATGCAGTAGTTGGCATAGGCACGATCTGCTGGCCGAGTTGCCGCGCGAGCCGGCGCAGGGCGCGCTGTTTGGTCTGCAGCACTTTGGCCTCGTACTGCGCAAGCCCGTGCTCAACGTAGTTCATGCCCTTGACCATCACGCGCCAGAACAGGACGGCCAACTTACGCGCCAGCGCGATGTTGGCGACCAGTCCGCCGCGACGCGCGGCCATGCGCCGATAAAAGCCACCCAGCGCGATGTCCTTGCTGCGCGCCAGCGAACGCGCAATCACGCAGAACAGCCGTCCGGCGCGATTGCGGCTGCGCTTGGCCGAACCCTTGCGCTTGCCGCTCTGATGACTGCCCGGCGCCAGCCCCATCCACGCGGTGAAGTGCTTCTCCGTGGCCCATTTGTTCAGATCGGTGCCGACCTCGCCGACGATCTGCAAGACACTGTATTCGGTGTGCGCAGGCAATGTGGTCAGGTCATTGCCGCCGCACATCTGCGTGAGGATGCCGCGCAGGTTGGCGATCTGTGGCGCATTGACCCCTGGGCGCTTGCGGGGCTTGGGCGTCTCGGCGCTCCGGGGCCGCTCACCCTCGCCATGGATGTCTTGCAGCAAAGCTTGCACCTGCCGGTCGCACTCGGTGATTTGGCGCTGGTAGTGCTCCCAACTCTGCAGGGCCTGCCTGAGCGCGAACAGGTGCTCTTCGGCCCAGGTGCCGCGCAACGATTCCTTCACGCGCCCGGCTTTGGCGCGCCGGATCTGGGTCTCGCACAACGCCAGCAGACGCTCAGGATCGCGTTCACCGTCAAGAATGGCCCGCACAACCGCCAGTCCGCTCGTGCCAGTGAGCGAGCTGATGACGTCGTGCAGCTTGACATTCATGCGCTCCAGCGCTTTCTGCATGTGCTGCACATGCGCGGCAGCCAAGCCGATGTGGTCGGCACGCAGGCGCAGATAGTCCTGCAAGCGCCGAATGTGCGCCGGCGGTACGAAGCCCGCGCGCAGCAGTCCGTGCGCGTGCAGCGTCGCGCCCCACTGGCAGTCCTTCATGTCGGTCTTGCGCCCGGGCAAGTTGCGCGTTTGGCGGCCGTTGACCATCAACACTTCCAGGTCAGCGGCCTCCAGCACGCCGTACAGCGGTAGCCAGTACACGCCAGTGGCCTCCATCGCTACCGAACGCACCTCGCGCGCCAGCAGCCAATCGCGCAGCGTATGCAGTTGCGAGGTGACGGTGCCAAACACCTCGGGCGGGCCGCCGGCAATCGAGACGTACATCTGTTCGCTACCGACATCGACGAATGCGGCGCGTGGGTCAAGCACAGCCAAGTTACTACTCATGATGAGCCTCCAGGTCGGATTGGTCCGATGGCAACAACCCGCCGCAGGCCCGGTCGCGCTCCGTGCATGACAAATCTTTCCAACGGGAAGAACATCTCACCAAAATGTGCAACCGTCCGTGACCGGAACCAATCTACATAC
>JANNUE010000151.1:0-15554 GCA_031394895.1 Betaproteobacteria bacterium | reverse complement strand
GCCACGCGAAATGCATAACGGTAGCGACGAACATGGCGGGGCGGGGCACGGACATCAAGCTCGCACTCGGTATATCGGGCAGTGGCGGCTTGCACGTCATCGCGACCGAACTCCATGACTCGGGCCGCATCGACCGGCAGTTGTTCGGCCGCAGCGCGCGCCAGGGCGATCCGGGCAGCGGTGAAACCATCGTTGCCTTCGACGACGACCTGTTCGTCGCCCAGGTGCCGCGCGTCGCAGGCTGGCTGGCGCGGCGTGCCGGGAAGGGCGGCACGGTGTCGGCATTCGAGATCATGCTGCTGCGTTGGTTGGCACAGGGCGCGGCCGAGCGACGCAACCGCGACGCGCGCGAAGGCACACTCAAACACGACCGGCGCCTGGCGCAGGTCTTGGCTTTTTCCGGGAGAGGCGAATGAAGATATTGATGGGTTTGATATGCGCTGCGACGCTGCCGTCGCTGGGCCATGCAGCGGGCTTTGAATGCCTGATCGAGGCCTCGCAGGTGGTCGAGATCCGCTCGTCGGTCGATGGCATGATCGCCAACGTGCACGTGCAGCGCGGCGACGTGGTGCGCAAGGGCCAGGCATTGGTCGAGTTGAGTTCGGCCGCCGAGCGCTTAGCGGTCGAGTCGGCGCGCTACCGATCGGTGATGGAGGGCCAGATTTCTTCGGCCCGCAACCGGGTCGATTACGCGACCAAGAAGCTGGCACGCGCCACCGACCTGCAACTTCAGAACTACGCCTCGGCGCAGTCCCGAGACGAGGCCGAGGCCGAGCGGCGGCTGGCCGAGTCGGAGCTGCAGGCGGCGACCGAAAACCGCGAGCTGGCGAAGATCGAACACCGACGCGCCGTCGAGCAACTCGCCTTGCGTACGATGTCCAGTCCGTTCCACGGCGTGGTGGTCGATCGCATGCTCAACCCGGGCGATCTGGCTGAGTCGGGGTCGGGGCGCAAGCCGGTGTTGAAGGTGGCGCAGATCGACCCATTGCGTGTCGATATCGTGTTGCCCGGCGGCGTGTTCGGGCAAGTCAAGCCGGGCATGAAGGCCAGTGTGGTGCCGCAGGGCGGCAGCGTGCGCTACGCCGCGTCGGTCAAACTGGTCGATAAGCTGATCGATGCGGCGAGCAGCACCTTCGTCGCACGGGTCGAGCTGGCGAACCCCAACCACGCCATTGCGGGCGGGGCCCGCTGCGTGGCCGAGATCGAGGGCGTCAGCGCGGCACGCGAAGCAGCGCGGCCCAAACTCTGAATCGACGGACCCTGGCTCGTTGCGCTCGCGTCCTGCGACGGGAATCAGGCCGCTTGGGAGCGGCCCGGCGCCGGCGGGAGTCGGCCTATGCTGCTCCGGGCGCGCCGCGCATCTACTTCATCGCCAACGTAGAAACCCTGCTGTCGGTAGTGTCAGGCCCAGCTTGCCATGCCGGTGGTCTGCGCGGTCGCTTGCGAAAAATCAACGCCTTCGATGCGAGCGCATCTAGACTGGGCTGGCGTCCGGTCAACCGGACAGACCCGGTTGCGTCGGGCGCTTGCTGGCGCTTGATTGGTTTTTAAAACCGTGAAAGGAGCTATCGTGCACAGCATCATGAAGATCACAAGGCTGCTGATCGGGCTGTTCTGTCTGGCCTGGGCGCTTGTGGCCTGCACCACGACCGGAACCGGCGGCGGGCAGTTGCTGGGCGCCGGCGCGCCGGATGAGCCGGTCGCGTTCAACTGGACCAGCAGCGACGGTGGCATGTCCGGCACGATGACAGCGAGCGTTTCCGGCGTGACCTACCTGGGGCGGTTCTTCCAGATCACGCAGCAAACGCGCACCGAGCTGCTGAGCCCGTTGTGGATGCGCTGGCGCCATGGCTGGTATGACTGGCCGTATTGGGGTTACCCGATGGGAGCGCCGTATCCCGCCACGCAGTTCATCACACACTACTCCGGCAAAGTGGTCGCCACGCTGGAGGCGCCGCCCGAGCAGCACATGCGCTGCCGCTTTCACCTGGCTGAACCTACCATCGGCATGTCCGGTGGCGGCGAGGGCGAGTGTCAGCTCGGCGGCGGCGGGACGGTCCGGGCCGTCTTTTTTACCAAATAGCACGGGCTTAATCAGGGCTGGACGCACCCAGGATGTGCCGCAGGTCGGCCGCCGGCAAGGCCGCCAGCGGGTGGTTTTGAAACGGGGTCTGAAGCGCTGGCACGGGCTGCCTCACATGGGTGGATTGCCGGGACCTGAGTGCCGGCGTGAGCGGTGTTTGCGGGAGTTACGTTCGGTAGCAGACGGACTCCGGCTGCACCGGCCGCTAACGTGCGCAAACCGGTCAAGTAAAAATCGGTCAATTCCTGGAGTGATGTCCATGTTGCTTCTCAATAGTTCCCGCGTTCAGCGCTCGTTCGTTGTCAGTATCTCCAGACAGACAAGTTATCGGCTTGGCCGGCCATCGCCGTTGCCCACGCTCGCCAGAACCAGCGCCATCGGGCGCTATCTGGGGCGGCTGCAATGGCGCTTTGCGGGTCATTGACCGGGTCCGCTCAGGCTTCCACCGTGAGCTGGTTGTTGACGCGGCTGACACCGGGCGCTGACCAGGTTGTGCCTTCAGCGGCCGTACGCTCGGCCCACGAGTGCACGTGGCCGCGCAGCGTGACCACGCTGCCGTCCAGGCTGACTTCGATGTGTTTGGCCTCGCGCCTGGCCTGTCGCGTCAGCGCCTCCTTGATCCGCTGCGAGAGGTCAGCCGGCAATGGCATCGTCTTGAGCCGGATGTTGTTGTTGATGCCGACCACGCCCTTGAGCGGATGAATCAGGCGCTCCAGTTCACGGCGCTGGTAATTCCAGTCAACCTCTCCTTCCAGCGTCACCAGGCCGTTTTCCACCGTCACCTGGACGCGCTCGGCCGGCACCGATGCGTCCCAGTTCAGCGCGTGCAGCGCGGCAGCCGCAATTTCGGTGTCGCTGTGATGGTGCGCCCCCGGCGGGATGACCTCCAGCTCCAGCGCAATGGCCCTAACGCCCAGCACGCGTTCTGCCGCCTGCCTGGCTGCCACCTTTTGCGCGTAGCTATCGACCTGACCGCTGAGCGTCACCACACCTTTGGTGAGCGCAACACCGATGCGTGCCTCAGGCACCAGCGGGTCCCACATCAACTCCTTGAGCACGTTTTGTTTCAGGTCTGAATCGCTCTTCATGATTGCTCCTCGCAGTAACAACACCCGGTTCACCGGTGCAGCCTAATGCGGTGCGTCGGTCTTGCATTGCGAAACATCAAGGCGCCGGACGTTTTGGGGGACGAATTGAAAGGCGGCCTTCAGATTGAAACGATGATTGAGAATTCGCAAGAAACAGGCGCCGCAAATGACTAGAGTGAAACCGTGTTCTTCGGCGTCTGTGTAAACCGACCGACAAGGGCACGAAGTGGGGGGTTCAAGCAATTGAACCTGGTCTTGATGCTCGGCAGCAAGACGGATGGGAACGTCCCCAGACGCGTCAGACTGACTAGCTGACCCGGGATTCCCACCACACCGCCAGCCCGTGAAAAGGCTGGCGGGTCTGTTTCTGGGGTCCGCTATCGGGCGCGCAGGCCCGGTTACGACACTGCTTCGTCAAGTTCAACCCTGTTTCGCCCCGCGTTCTTGGCCTGATACATCGCCTTGTCGGCGCGAGCGATCGCTTGTTCGGGACCCTTGTCCGAACTCAGCAGGGCGCTCAGTCCGATCGACACGGTTACGCTGATCGAGTTGCCGGCAAGCGCCAACGCGGTGTCGGCCACCGTTTGACGCAGTCGTTCGGCGAAAGTCTGTGCCGCTGCCATATCGCTGGCGGGCATCAAAATTGCAAACTCCTCGCCGCCCAAGCGCCCGATGCGGTCGACCCGACGAATCTCGCCTGCTGTGAGCTTGGTGACGTGCTTCAGGACAGCGTCGCCGGCGGCGTGGCCAAAGCTGTCGTTGATCTTCTTGAAGTGATCCAGATCGAGCATCAGCAGCGCACAGCAGTGACTGGGTTTGCGCTGCATGATGTCGAGTTCATGGCGGGCGGTGGCAATGAAGTCGCGTCGCGTCGCGACCCCGGTCAGGAAATCGGTCGTGGCGATCTCGCGCAACTCGTTTTCGCGCAGCACGGTCTGCGTCACATCGCGACTGATGCCAAAGAGGCCAATCACCGTCTTGCCATCATCGTCGAACATGGGCCACTTGTTGGTGCTGATCCATCCAGGTGTCCCGTCTTGCTTGAAGTAGGGGTCGATCTTGTTCAATAGTGCAGCCCCTTCGTTGAATACGGGGAATTCTTCGCGGTGGTAAATCTCGGCCACCTCGGCCGGGAACACCTCCAGGTCGTGCTTGCCGATCATGTCGCGCCAGCTCTGGTGGCCGGTGACATCGGCCATGGTCTGACTGCAATAGCGGAACCGACTGTCTTTGTCCTTGAAATAGATGAAGTCCGAACTTGACTCAAGCAACGAGACAAAGTCCTTGTTCATGGTCTTCAACGCGACCTCGATCGACTTGCGTTCGGTAATGTCGGTGTGCGTGCCAGCCAGCAGCGCCGGGCGGCCCCCTTCGCCACGGGTCGCGACTTTGCCGCGCGCCTGGATCCAGCGCCAGTCACCGGTCTTGGTTCTCATGCGGAATTCGGTGTCAATCAGCGGTGTTGTACCGGCCAGGTGCGAGCGCAAGGCCGTCTTCGCCGCGGCCACATCGTCGGCGGCGATGTGGCTCCAGTAGTCGCCCGGCACCTGAGCCCACTCACCCGACGCATAGCCCAGCATGGTCTCGAAGCGCGGACTCACCGTGACTTTGTCCGTCGCCATGTTCCAGTCCCAAAAGCCCTGGTCGCTGCCGTCAATGACCCGCGCGTAACGCGTTTCGCTGTCACGCAGCGCCGCCTCGGACCGAATCCGGTCGCTGATATCGTGGATGATCGAAAACAACAGGGTGACGTCATTGACTTTGACGGGAGTCGCGTAAACCTCCACATCCCTGATCTCGCCCGATGCCAGCCGATGCTTGAAGTGGAACACGTTGTGCGCCTGACGTGCCGCTGCGGCACACGCCAGCGCCACCTTGTCTGGCGCCATGGTGTTGATGGCATCGATCTTCATGGCGCGCAGGGTTTGCACGCTATGCCCGTAGAAATTGGACGCCGCCTGATTCGCATCGACTACGCGTCCGTCGCTCGGGTCAATCACCAGCATGATGCACAGGTTGTTCCCGAACAGGGTGCGAAAACGTTCCTCGCTTTGGCTTATCTGATCGCTCGTCTGCTGCTGCGTCTTCCATGCCTGGGCCAGCAGCGCGGCCGCCAGCACAGTAACCACAACAGCAATCAGCGCCAGTGACAAATTGCCGGCAAACTCCTGTCGCCATTCGGAGCGCGTGTCATCGGTGGCAAAGCCAACGGTGACAACCATGGGGTAATGGCCAACCTGTATGTACAGGTTGGTGCGCTCGATCTGATCGGCCGCTGTGACGGCGGTGAAGGTGCCTGAAATGGGATTTGCGGCAATATGCGCCACTCGCTCCGGCGCGACGGTGCGCGACCCGACCCCCAGCGCGGCGTCGTCTGGCGGCGCCGGCACCCTCGCGATCAGCGCCGAATCGCTCATGCGCAACGATGCAGAGCCGTTGCTTCCAAGGTTGAGGGTCGAAAGAATGGCCTGAAAACGCTCAACCTGCAGTGTCGCCAGCAGCACGCCGGCGAAAGCGCCGTCCGGGCCATGCAGTGCGCGGGCCAACCCAATGGTCCAATGTTTGCTGATCCTGTTGCGCAGCGGCCCGAACACAACCGACCCGGCTTTTGGATCGTCACGCAGTCGGCGAAAGTAGTCCCTGTTTTCAATATTCACAGCCACATCGCGTGGAATGCCGAGCCCGTAGCGCAGCGTGCCCTGAGCATCGCTGGCCAGATAGAAATCAACCTCTGGCAGCAATTCCTGCTGCTTCGCCAGCAGCGCAGTGATTTGACTGGAACTCGCTCCACCTGCATGGTCCATCTCGCGCTGCACTTCCATGGCAACGGTCTGTAGCGACACGTCCACCTTGGTAAAGGTCTGACCAATTTGCCGCTCCAGCAGTTGCACAACATCGTGCGCGACATCGTTGGCGCGCTCCCGCGACTGTTTCCAGCTGTGCTGGGCAAATGAGGCGGTCAGGCCGGTGATCACCAGCACCAATGCAGCTGCCACCAGTGCAATCTGGATTCGGACCTGGTCAGCCGGTGCTTTCATTTTGTCGCCCGGCTGCTAACCGGGCCCCCCCTCGCGTTCAAAACAATTGCTCCCTATTCTTCGTCGGGTAGCGTGTCTAGGTGGTGCTATGCGGTCAGATTGTAGCGAACCGGCGCAAAACTGCCGACTGTCAGGTCAGGCGTAATCGAACTGCACTCCGACGGTAACGTGCTGCACAGGCCGGGCCGTCGAACGCAACATCTGCGTTCGCTACCGAACGGAATCGATTGATCGATCGTGACAAACTGCGATGCTGATGCTTGCTGTCTGAAGCAAGCATGACGCGGTCGTCAGAAAACGCCGATCTTCCAGCGTCCAACCAGCGCGATCGCACTGGACGGGCACGGCATCAGGGCAAGCTGTCTGACTGAGCCCGCAAGACTGGCCGTGGCGTGGGCGCCAGCCGCAACTTTGCAGACACAGCCATGACACGGGAACCGAATGAACCAAAACGCCACGCCACCCGATCCGATCACGCAGAATATTGATTCGATCACCGCGTTCTATACGCGCGAACACATGAAGATCAGTGTGCTGCAGCGCGTCGTGGAACGCGTCAGCAACGTGGCCGCCAGACCGGTGTTCCTGGTCGGTCTGGTTTCGTTTGTGACGGTGTGGATTCTCGTCAACGTTGGCGCCGGCTTGCTGCACATGGGAGTGTTCGACCCGCCGCCGTTCTTCTGGTTGCAGGGCATTGTCAGCCTGCTGGCGGTGTTGACCACGACCGTCGTGTTGATACGCCAGGAGCGACTCGCCAAACTGGAGGAGCGGCGGGTGCAGCTTGACCTGCAGGTCAACCTGCTTACCGAGCAAAAGACGACCAAGCTGATCAATTTGTTCGAGGAGTTGCGCCGTGACATGCCGATGGTCAAGGATCGACACGATCCCGAGTCCGAGGCGATGCTGCAACCGACCGATCCGCACCGCGTGCTGGCCGAGATGGACGAAGCCCGCGCGACGGCCGCCAACGAAATGCGCGCCGGCGACACGTTGGCGTCGCCTGACACGACGCGCACAGACCCGGCTGGTTTCTAAGTTAAAGACCAGCGGGCGGTCGCGTGCAACACTGGTCGGTCCAGGTGGGCGAAGGCTGGGCAGTCAACAGGGACACTCGGTACGGCGCCGCCGATGCGACGCCAGCGCTGCACAATGGCGCTGTGGCAGCAGATGCCCCAGCCAGCGCGTGCGCTGGCGGCGCGACTGTCCAAAGGATAGACATGGGAAATACGATTCATCACTTTCGCGATCTCTTCACGCAGCTCGGCCTGCCGGCTGACGACGATTCAATTCAGCAGTTCCTGCAGACGCACCGGCTGCGCGAGCGATCGACGGCGCTGCCCGACGCGCCGTTCTGGAGCCCGGCGCAAGCGACCTTCTTGCGCGAGCAGATTGCGCAGGACGCCGATTGGGCCGGGCTGGTTGATCAACTCGCGCTGGCGCTCATTTCGGAGCAACCGTAAGCGCTGCGCCGGCCGTCAAAACAGCCCCGGCAGCAGCCGCCAGGTGCGCGCGCGGTAGGCGTCATATTCGGCGTATTTCTGCAGCAGCAGAACTTCTTCCAGCCCCAGCTTGATGATCAACACGGCCGTCAGCGCAGCGGCGCCGAGCCAGCCCGGCACAGAGCCAATGGCTGCGTTGACCTGGTCCAGCTTGGTCGGCTGCCGGTTTAGTTGGCTGCCGGCTTGGTGATCTTGGTCCTCTTGGCCTTCGAGTGACGGGCTTTCTTCGCCGTGGTGGCTTTGGCTTTCTTGACGGCCGGCGCCTTGGCTTTGGCGGTTGCAGGAGCGCTCATGTCGGCGCTGGCGGGGGTGCCAACTGGTTTCGGTGCAGCGGCAGGCGCTTGCGCAAAGGATGCAGCAGCCAGACCGGAGATCAACACAGCGGCGAACAGGTTCTTGATAGTCTTCATGGGTAAATAGTCTTTAAAGGTGACAGTCGCGTGAACTCCGACCATCTCGAGCAGGCCGGATAAAGCTCCGGCTTGCACCTACAACGCAGCGCCTTTGCCGACGTTGACCGATTCTGCATTCAATTAGGGGCTCAGAAATCGCGAAAATACCACTCACTCGTCATTGCGAGGAGCGCAGCGACGTGGCAATCCATGCACCCGGAAGTCATGGATTGCCACGCTGGCCGTCACTGCGAGGAGCAGAGCGACGCGGCAGTCGCAATGACGGGAATAGAGACATTGGGATATGCCACTTCCCTTACACCTGGCTGCCTGGCCTAAGGGGCCAGCGCCGGCGTTTCGGCAACCGTGATGGGACCGTGGCCGCTAAAGCGCTCCAGTGCCAGATAGATGACCGGCGTGATAAACAGCGTGATGGCCTGCGAGAACACGAGGCCACCGACCACGGCCAGGCCGAGCGGCTGGCGCAATTCGGCGCCGGCCCCGAAGCCGATCGCGATCGGGATCGCGCCCATCAGCGCCGCCAGGGTCGTCATCATGATCGGACGGAACCGCAAAATGCAGGCTTCGCGAATCGCTACAGCCGGTGTCAATCCCTGATGGCGCTGGGCGTCAAGTGCAAAGTCGATCATCATGATCGCGTTCTTCTTCACAATGCCGATCAACAGCACGATGCCGATGGTGGCGATCAGCGTCAGGTCCTGCCCAAACAGCATCAGCGTCGCCAGCGCGCCGACTGCGGCAGAGGGCAGGCCGGCCAGAATCGTGATCGGGTGGATGTAGCTCTCGTACAGCACGCCGAGCAGCACATAGATCACCAGCAGTGCCGCGATGATCAATATCGCCTGGCTGCCTTGCGAACTCTTGAACACGGCAGCGTCGCCGCCGTAGCTGGCAATCACCGAGGTCGGCATCCGGATGGCGTTGCGGGCCGCGTCGATCTTGGCCGTGGCGTCACCCAGCGCGGTGCCCGGCGCCAGGTTGAACGAAACGGTGACCGCCTGCAACTGGCCGACGTGGTTGATCGACATCGGGCCGACCGTGCGCTCCACCGTCGTGAAGCTCGACAGCGGCACCAGCGCGCCACTGGACGAGCGCACGTAGATGCCGCCTAGCGCGCCCTCATCCTGCTTGGCCTCGGGTGCCACTTCCATGATCACCTGGTAGCTGTCGGTCGGCAAATAAATGGTCGATACCTGGCGCTCGCCGAACGCATTGAACAGCGCGGTGCGCACGGCCTCGATCGACACGCCCAGCGTGTTGGCGCGGTCGCGGTCGATCTTGAGTTGCGCCTGCAAGCCACGCAACTGCACATCGCTGGTGACATCACGGAAAATCGGGTCGGTGCGCAACCGTTCCTGCAGCTTGACGGCCCAGCCATTGAGTTCGTCGGCGCGCACGCTTTGCAAAATGTACTGGTACTGGGCCTTGCTCTGGCGTCCACCGAGCTGCAGGTTTTGAATCGGGCGCATGAAGACGGTGATGCCGGCGACGTCGCGCAATTTGCGGCGCAGTCCTTCAATGACTTTGCTCATTTGCTGGCGCTCGCCGCGCGGCTTCAGGTTGATGAACATGCGCCCGGTGTTTTGCGCACCACCGCCGCCGTTGAATGAGCTGACGGTCGCCACATTGGGGTCGCCGCGGATGATCTCGGCGGCGCGCTCCTGCAACTTGACCATCGCCGGGAACGAGGTGTCCTCGGCGGCTTCGGTTGAGACCGTGATCTGACCGATATCTTCTTCTGGAAAAAACCCTTTTGGAATCAACGTCATCAGCCAGGCGGTGGCGACAAAAGTCGCCAGCGCCAGCGCCAGCACCAGTTTGCGGTGTCTTAGCGCCACGTCGAGCTGCCGGGTATAAAGCGCCAGCATGGCGTCAAAGCCGCGCTCAAACAGGTGCACCACCGCGCCGGGCGGCTTCTTGTGCGACTCATCGGTCAGAAACCGGCTGGCCAGCATCGGCACCAGCGTCAGTGACACAAAGGCGGAAACGACAATGGCGAGACCGACGACCACCGCGAATTCATGGAACAGCAGCCCGATCACGCCCGGCATGAAGAAAATGGGAATGAAAACCGCAATCAAAGAGGTTGAGATGGCGATGATCGTGAAGCCGACTTCGCGCGCACCGCGCAGTGCCGCCTGGAAAGGCGGAACGCCGTTTTCGACGTGGCGAATGATGTTTTCCAGCACCACAATGGCGTCATCGACCACCAGGCCGACCGCCAGCGTCAGTCCCAGCAGCGAGATATTGTCCAGGCTGTAGGAGAGGCCCCACAGCAGCGCCACCGCACCCATCAGGGAAATCGGCAGCGACAGGGTCGGAATCACAGTGGCGACAAAGCGCCGCAGAAACAGGAAGATCACCAGCACCACCAGTGCAATCGTGCCCAGTAGTGTGAGAGTCACGTCATGCAGCGCGGCGCGCACCGAAACGGACCGATCGTTGACGGCCGTCATGGCGACCGACTGCGGCAGTTGGCTCTTGAGCAGCGGCAGTGCCGCGCGCACCGCATCGACCACGCGCACCGTGTTGGCGCCGGGCTGGCGTTGAATGGCGATGGTGATGGAATTCTCGCCGTTGAGGGTGGCCCAGCTCTTGAGTGTTTCCAGACTGTCTTCAACCTGAGCCACGTCGCGCAGCCGCACCGGGCTGCCAGCGCGCGTGCTGACGATCAGATCCGCGAAGTCGGCTGCGTTTTTGAGTTGCCGGTTCGCCTGCAGTGTCAAAGTCTGGTGCGATCCCTCCAGCGTCCCGACCGGGGTGTTGACATTGGCGGCGCGCAACGCGGCGCTGAGTTCATCGAGCCCGATATTGCGTGCTGCCAGCGCTTGGGGCTGAACCCGCACCCGCACGGCATAGCGTTTCGAGCCGAAGATGTTGACCTGGGCCACGCCATCGATGGTTGACAGAGTGGGCGAAATCAGATGCTGTGCGTAATCCTGCAAATCAGACGGGTTGAGCGACGGCGAGGTCAACGCAATCAACAGCACCGGTGCATCGGCCGGATTGACCTTGCGGTAGGCCGGCGTCGCCGTCATGTCGGCCGGCAAGGCGCGCTGCGCGCGCAACAGCGCCGCCTGCACATCGACCGCCGCCGCATCAATGTTGCGGCCTTCCTCGAATTCCAGTGTGAGCGAGGTACTGCCCAGCGTGCTGGTGGAACTGATGGTCTTGAGGCCGGGCACGGTCTGAAACTGTTTCTCCAGCGGCAGTGCGACCGAGCTCGCCATGGTTTCAGGGTTGGCGCCGGCCAGCGCCGCAAACACATTGATCACCGGGGTGTCGTAACTTGGCAGCGCCGCCACCGGAATGCTGCGAAAGCCGATCACACCGGCCAGTACCACAGCCAGATTCAGCAGGACCGTCATCACCGGACGGCGGATGAATACTTCGGACAGGTTCATGGCTTTGCGCTGCGGCTCGGCGCCGGCGCATCAGCGTCGGCGCCCTTGCTGCGTTCCACCACCGGGTTGCCAGGGCGCAGGTTCTGCTTGCCGTCGAGCACCACGACTTCGCCTGCCTTGACCCCCGAGACCGCCGCATCATTGCCCTGCGCATACAGGACCTGCACCGGTTTGAGCAGCGCCTTGCCGTCGGCCACGACATAGACAATGTTGCCGCGCGCGCTCAGGACAACGGCCGCCAGCGGCACCACCACCGCGTCCTTGAGCGTGCTGACGGTCTGCGATACCTCGACAAAGGCTCCGGGCCAGAGCTTGCCTTCGCGGTTGTCAAATACCGCCTTCGCCTTGACCGTGCCAGAACTGGCATCGATTGCGTTATCGACAAATCTCAAGCGCCCGTCAAAAGTGCCGCCACCACCCGCCAGACTGGCCGTCACCGGCGCACCGCCGTCTTTCAGCGCCGCCAGCGCGTCGCCCAGATTGCGTTGCGGCAGGTTGAAGGCCACCGTGATCGGGTCGAGCTGGGTGATTGTCACCAGCGCGGTCAGATTGGCCTGCACCGTGCTGCCGGGAAAGACATTGATGGCCCCGGCGCGCCCGGCATGCGGCGCCGTGATGCGCGCGTAGGACAGGGCGACCCGGCTGGCGTCGATCGCCGCCTGATCGGCGGCAATGACGGCAGTTTGCGCCTCGACCTGCGCCTGCGAAGTGTCGAGCGCGCCCTGAGAGATGAAATTCTGCGAAAAGAGTTGTTGCGAGCGCGCGAACTGGCGCTGCGCGTCGGCCAGCGCAGCGCTGTCCTTGGCGAGCTGCGCGCGTGCTTTCGCGACATTGGCTTCGTCGCTGCGCGCATCGAGCGTGAACAGCAACTCGCCGGCCCTGACGAACTGCCCTTCGCGGATATGAACCTTGGCGATGGCGCTGGTCACTTGCGCCCTGATATCGACGCTGTTGAGCGGTGCCACCGTGCCGGAGGCTTTGAGCAATACCGGCAGATCGCGCTTTTGCGCGCGCACCGTGGTCACGCTGACCGGTGCCCCGGTTGCTGCCGACGCCGGGGCGGCCGGCGTGCTCGCAGTTGGGGCGACCGGCGTGCTGGCACCGGTTTGCGGCGTTGCCACGTCGGTCTTGGCACTGCAACCCGGCAGCGCAGCCGCAGCCAGTCCAACGGCGATGGAGCAAAGAAGTAGAGAAGCGTTCATGAGGGCCATGTATCCGGTCTGAAGATGCGCAAGGGGCGAAGCGTAAGCATACTTCAACGCGCTTGGCACAACTGTCACGAAGCTCCGCTTTTCGCTGCAAAAGTTGGGTAAAGCAGAGCCAAGCGCAGTTTGTCCGTCATTTTTGCAGTGCGTCGCGTTGGACTGGCGCGTTGGTCACGGTTTTGCGTACAGTCGCCCTGTAGCAACTCGAAACCGAACGGAAACCAGCGATGGATCAGCAAACCAGTCATTCGGCCGTCAGCGACGGCTGGTGGGCACGCATTTTCAACGCCTGCATCAGGACCTTTCACGCCTATGCCGGCTGGCTGGTCAGCATCAGCTGGAAGCGGTTCTTTGGCATGTCGCTGCTGCTGATCATTGCGATGGCCATTCTTCATGACGTGCCGCCCTTGAGTTGGACCTATATCGAAGCGGTACCGACCGATGCCGCAACGTCCGCACACAAGAGCCGCAAGAGCATGAAACTCAAGCTGGACGCACTCAAGAAGCTCAAGGGCATTGGCGAGTCGGTCGATATTTCGATTAACGACAACGGTGTTCATATCACCACCCGCGCCAAGTCGGCTGCGCCCGCTGCTTCCGGGGCGCCGCTGCCGGCATCGGCGGCGGGCGGTGCCGGGCTGACCATCACTTTGCCGTCCGACGCCGATGCGAAGGAAGTCAAGGAGTCAATGGAAGAAGCGCGTCAGGAGCTTTTGGCCGCGGTGGAAGAGGCCAAACAGGAGGCGCTCGACGCGATTGGTGAGGAGGAGGGCCCGCGCATCATCACGCACCGCTACGGCGACCCGCTGATGCCGCTGACGATGTGGTTCATCCTGATTTCCATCATCATCAAGATCACTTACAAAGGCAAGGTGCAGGCCGAAGCCAAAGCGGCCCAGGCAACCGAAGTGGCCGAGTCCGAGTCCCTTAAACGCCAGGTGATGGAAGCGCGCATGGCGGCGATGCAGGCGCAGATTGAGCCGCACTTTCTGTTCAACACCCTGGCCAGCATCGAGCACCTGATAGAGACCGACCCGCCGCGTGCCGGGCGCATGCAAAGAAACCTGATTGATTTGCTGCGCGCCACCATGCCGTCGATGCGCGAGGCCAACGCCAAGACGGTGCGCGACCTGGGGCGTGAGCTCGCGGTGATCCGGCCCTATCTGGAGATCTTGAAGGTGCGCATGGAGGAGCGTTTGCAGACCGAGGTGCTGGTGAGCGATGGCCTGTTGTCCGCCGAGTTTCCGCCGATGATGCTGCAAAGCCTGGTCGAGAACGCGATCAAGCACGGGTTGGAGCCCAAGGCCGATGGCGGCCAGTTGACAGTGCGTGCCGAGATCGTGCACGGCAATCTGGCGGTCAACGTGACCGACACCGGCGTCGGCTTTGGCAAGGCGGCCACCGCCGGTACCGGCATTGGTTTGAGTAATATCCGGGAGCGGCTGGCGCTGTTGTATGGCAACAAGGCCAGCCTGGCGGTGAGCGAGCCGGCCGGCGGCGGCACCTCGGTCACCATTACCGTTCCATATATTGCGCACACCAGTGCCCAGACCTGACATGCCACGTGCCCTGATTGCCGACGATGAACGCCTGATGCGCGAGCAGTTGCGCGCCCGCCTGACCGAGGTCTGGCCCGAATTGGAGATTGTGGCGGAGGCGAAAAACGGCCAGCAGGCGCTGGAACTGACCGCGCAGTTGCATCCCGACGTCGTGTTTCTCGACATCCGCATGCCGCTGCTCACGGGGGTGGATGCGGCGCGCCAGATCGCCCAGCTTCCCACCTTTGAGGAAGCCGACGGCTGGCCCGGCTGCGAGATCGTCTTCATCACCGCCTACGACCAGTACGCCGTGCAGGCGTTCGAGCAGGGGGTGGTTGACTACGTGCTCAAGCCGGCCGAACCGAGCCGCTTGCGGCTGACGGTGCAGCGCATCCAGCAGCGCATGACCGAGCGCGCTGGCGAGCCGGGTGACGGCGAGCAGGCGCCACCGCTGGCGGCGCACACGCCGGACATGCAGCAGTTGTTGCAAAGGCTGGCGGCGCAAATCAATCCGAACGCTGCTCCCAAGCTGCAATGGATTCAGGCCACGGTGCGCCAGACCATCCAGATGATCCCGCTGCAAGACATTCTGTTCTTCATCTCCGATGACAAATACACGCGGGTCCAGACCGCGACGATGGAAGCGCTGATCCGCAAGCCGATCAAGGAACTGGTGGAAGAGATCGACATGAACCTGTTCTGGCAAATCCACCGCTCGACCCTGGTCAACACGAAGGCGATTGCCGGCGTCAGCCGCGACGAGCGCGGTCGCCAACTGGTGAGTGTGCGCGGCCATAACGAAAAGCTCGAAGTCAGCCGCAGCTACGCCGGGTTGTTTCGGGGAATGTAGTGGGGTTTGGCGTTTGGGGATTCAGGCAAGTGGCGCTGTGTGGGCGGGAGCGCCCTGGCCGTAACCCGGAGCACTCCTTCGGTAATCCGGAGCACTTCGCTGCACCCCGGAGTTGTCTGCTGTAAACCGGAGCACTCCGCCACGGCACTCAGTTCCGCGCCGCGGCCCCAGACTTCCTGGATTGCCACGTCACTACGTTCCTCGCAATGACGACACAAGTATCGTCATTGCGAGCGCAGCGCGGCAATCCATGTCTTCTCCATCCTTCGCGTTTCTCCGTTGATGCGCCGCACTGAGCGCCGCACCGGATTGCTCCTGCATTTGTGGCTCGCGACGCAGCTTGTAGGTCGGCTTAGCCCGAAGGGCGTAAGCCGACAGTCACCGCGATCATGTCGGATTACGCTGCGCTAATCCGACCTACGAGCTGCACTGAGCG
>JANNUE010000141.1:0-2331 GCA_031394895.1 Betaproteobacteria bacterium | reverse complement strand
AGCGGGCGGCAGCCGCGTGCTGGTTCACTATTGGCTGGGCGGGTTGTATCGCTCGGCCTTGCAGCAGCAAAGCCGGCCCGGCGTGCTGATTTACGGCGCCGGCTCGGCCGGGCGCCAACTTGCGTCCGCGTTGGCCGGTGGCCGTGAGTACCGGTTGCTGGGCTTTCTGGACGACGATCAGCGCCTGTGGGGCAACAGCATGGACGGGCGACGGGTCTATAACCCGGCTGAGCTGGGCCGGCTGATCCCGCAACTGGGCGCGCATGAGGTGTTGCTGGCGCTGCCGTCGGTTTCGCGTCAACGCCGGCTGCAGGTGCTGGACACGCTGCGAGACTTTGCGGTGCACGTGCGCACGCTGCCTGGTTTGGCCAACCTGGCATCGGGGCGGGTCAGCCTGAGTGATTTGCAGGAACTGGAGATTGAAGATTTGCTGGGCCGCGAGCCGGTGGTGCCCAATGGCCTGCTGCTCAACCGCAATATCTTTGGCAAAGTGGTGCTTGTGACCGGCGCCGGTGGCAGCATAGGCAGCGAGCTGTGCCGTCAAATTGTGCAATGCCAGCCCAAGGTGCTGCTGCTGGTGGACATCAGCGAGTTTGCCCTTTACCAGATTCACCACGAGTTGCTTAAGAGGGGCAAGTCATTGCACGGCGACGACGGTCCCGAGATAGTGCCCCTGCTGGCCTCGGTCAGCCACGAGGAGCGCATGCACGAGATCATGGACACCTGGAATCCGCACACGCTGTACCACGCCGCTGCCTACAAGCACGTGCCAATGGTGGAGCACAACCCGGCCGAGGGCGTGCGCAACAACGTGTGGGGCACCTGGGTTTGCGCCGAGGCTGCGGCCCGCCATGGGGTGCAGAACTTTGTGCTTGTCAGCACCGACAAGGCGGTGCGTCCAACCAACATCATGGGCGCCAGCAAGCGTCTGGCGGAGTTGGTACTGCAAGGCATGGCCACGTCGCACGCCTCCGAACGAACCTGCTTTTCGATGGTGCGCTTTGGAAATGTGCTGGGCTCCAGTGGCTCGGTGGTGCCGCTGTTTCGCGAGCAGATCAAAAACGGCGGCCCGATCACGCTCACCCACTTGGACATTACGCGCTACTTCATGACCATTCCCGAAGCGGCGCTACTGGTCATTCAGGCCGGTGCCATGGCCGTTGGCGGCGACGTGTTTGTGCTGGACATGGGCCAGCCGGTGCGCATCTACGATCTGGCGCGGCGCATGGTGGAGCTAAGCGGCCTGGCGCTGCGCGACGAGTTGCACCCGAACGGCGACATTAGCATCGAGATCACCGGCCTGCGCCCGGGTGAGAAACTTTACGAAGAGCTGCTGATTAGCGACAACCCCGGGCCGACCCAGCACGTCCGAATCATGAAAGCCCACGAAGAATGCCTGCCCTGGCTGGCGCTGGAGCCAAGGTTGAAAGCGCTGCAACTGGCGGTGACGGTGAACGACGTGCCGGTGATCAAGGACATGCTGCAACAACAGGTACCGGGCTACCAGCCGGCCGACGATGTGGTGGACTGGGTGTACCTGGAGCAGGAGAACGAGGGAGCAGTAGGGGGCGTATCCGCGCAATGACCGCAAAGATCAGAGCTTGCCCAGCAGCAAATACTCCATCAGTGGGTAATTGGCGGTAATTGGGGTAATTGGGGTCAGACTCCAATTAATTGAAGGAAAGACCTGCAGCGCCCGAGGGTGTGCCGCTCTGCTGTTCTTGGTGCAACTGACGCTGACGCAGGCTGAAATTGGCAAGACTTGCCGGGTGCTGGCAGCGGTGATGCGGTTGGCAGCGAAGTGACGAGCCTTCAGAGGCATTGTCGGGTTACGCTGCGCTAACCCGACCTACGGGCGCTGAACTACGCCAAGTTTGTGGAGCAGGGCGAGCAGCGCATTGCGCGGGGGGAACCTGTGGTGGCGGAGGAATAACGGCTATGGATCGCCACGGCCTGCAGCCTGGCGATGACGGGGGTAGGGCGGTTTGCGCTGAAAGGTGTTGACGAATGCTGTCGGTCATGGACAATGTAGTGCTGAACACTACATTCATGGATTTGAGATGAAAACAATATCGGCTGGCGATGCTAACCGCCACTTCTCCAGTTTGCTGCGTGATGTTGCAAGTGGCAAGGTCGTTACTGTCCTGTCTCGCGGCAAGCCTGTTGCCACCATGTCCCCGGTGCGCAGCGGGGACGCTCAGCGCCAAGCCGCCAGGCTTTGTCTGCTTGAGCGCCTGCGGCAGCACAAGGCCTCGGGAGAGAGGAACTGGACGCGCGATGAGTTGTATGAGAGTTGACGACAGGTGAGAGTTGCACTCGACACCAATATCC
>JANNUE010000139.1:0-5068 GCA_031394895.1 Betaproteobacteria bacterium | reverse complement strand
CGGTTGGCCAGGCTGCTGTCGAGGAGCCACTTGAACATGGCGGCTCCTAGCGGATCTGGTTGATCAAGGTCGCACCCTGGGTGGCGACCCGATCACCGGCCTTCAGGCCTGACGTCACTGCAACGGTCGCGCCGTCGAGTGGCTCGAAGCTCACCACGCGTGGCTCGAAGCGCTCCGGCGCGGTCTTGACCCAGACGATGGCCTGGTTGGCCGGGTTTTTCATCAGTGATGCAGCCGGCACGGGCACGCCCGCGACCAGGCTGCGCGTCTGCACCACCACCTGTACCGGCTGGCCGACGGACAGCGCCGCCAGCGCCGGTCCTTCGGCACGAAAGGCCAGCGGCAGCGCCTGTTCGCGTAGCGAGCGCGATGCGCCGACGAAGACCAGCGGCAGCTTCTGCCCGTCGATGTCGAGGAAGGCCCCCGCGATGTCGCGTGCCACCTTGACGTCGAAGGTCAACGCCTCGATGCGCAGGCGCGAAGGATCGACGACCTCGAACACCAGTTCGCGCGCATCGACCACCTGGCCGGCCACGGCGTTGGCCGAGGCAATGACCCCCGTCACCGGCGCGACCAGCGCGTCGCGCGCGGACAGCCCGCCCGCGACTGCGGCGTGGCGTGCAGTCAGGCTGGCGACTTCACTTTCGGCCGCCTCAATATCCTTGCGCGGCACGGTATCGGCCAGTTCCTGCAAACGCGCCAGGCGTTTGCTGGCCAGGCTGCGCCCGGCAGCCAGCTCGGCCAGTTGCGCGGCCTGGTTCGAGCGCTCGATCGCCGCCGCAGCCGGCAGCACATAGGCCAGCACCTCGCCCTTGCGCACGGCCTGCCCGACTGAGGGCAGGCCGCGCGGACCGGCTTGCAGCCGGCCTGCCACCAGGGCCTGTACCTTGCCGCCCGCGTTGGGGTCCATCACGACCTTGCCCGACAGTTCGGTCGAGCGCGGCAACTGCTTGCTCTCGCCGACCAGCGTGCGCACGCCGATCTGGCGCTGAGCCGGTTTGGGCAGGAAGACGCTGCCATCGGGCAGGCGCTTGGGCCCGCTGCCAGTGGCCGCCGGGTCGCCGTCCGCACCCTCGTGGCCACCGTCGTGGCCGGGTCCGGCCCAGACCGGCGCCGTCAAGCTCAGCAGTGCCGCACAGCAAGCGGCCCAAGCGGCGGACTTCAGAAAACGCGGCATCATGCTGCACCTCCAACTCGGTTGATTCGATGGCGGCGCACGCGCCTCAGGCCCAAGACCAGCAGGGCCAGTGTGAACAGCCCGGCCAGCAGCCAGCTGCCGTATTTCTTCCATGGCAGGCTGACGGCGGCTGCATCGGAGCGGCTGTCTGCGCGGATCTCCCACTCACCGGCCAGCAGATCGGTCTCCTGGCCCGCGATGACGGTCGCGGCCACGCTGGTGACGCCGGGTTTGAGTTCCTGCGCGAGCGTCGCTTCAAATTGGCCCTCGCCATGGGGCTTGACGGCCAGCTTCACGCCGCCCAATTCAAGCTCAAGCTGGGCCGCCTTGACCGGGCTGTTGTCGTCCGCGCGGTCCAGGTAAAGGGCGAGTTGTTTTCCGCTGAGCACCCCGACCAGCTCGAAAGTCTCGGAGACGGCGCTGAAGCGTGGCGCGCCTGAGCCGGGCGCAGCAGCGGCCGGCGCGCCGTGATCGTGGCCGGCGTCGGCCCAGCTCGCAATCGGTGTTGCAACAACGAGCGTCGCCAGGCAGAAGGCGTTGAGCCTTTTCAAAATGGTCATGATGGAATTTCTCAAGTTTGTTCGGGTCGCCGGGATCTTAGGGAGTTGGCAATTGCGAAAGTACCACCCACTGGTCATTGCGAGGAGCACAGCGACGCGGCAATCCATGAACCCCTGGATTGCCGCGCTGGCCGTCACTGCGAGGAGCAGCGCGACGCGGCAGTCGCAATGACGGAAAAAGGTACATCGGTATCGTCCACCTCCCTTATTCGGGAAGCAGCCCCAGGGCCTGGCGCAGGTTTGACACCGCTTGCGCGCGATCGATGCGCGTGCGGCTGGCCTGGCGCTCGGCCTCAGCCGCTTCGAGCTCGATGCGCAAGCGGGTCGGCAAATCGGTTTCGCCCATTTGAAACGACTTGCGCAAGAAGCCGCGCAACTCGCGGGCGAGTTGCGCGCGCCTGTCGGCAGCAGTCACCTGCGCCTGGACCGAGTCGAGCCGGGCGCGGGCCGCTTCGAGTTCCGACCGCACGCGATCCCGCTCCAGGTCATGCAGCGCCTGCGCTTCAATCAGCTCGGCTTGTGCGGTTGCAACCCTGGCCCGGTTGCGACTGTCAGAGCCAAAGGGGATGCGAAGGCCCAGCGTGATGCTCTGCTGATAGGGCTCGCCGGAGACACTGCGGTCGCGGGCCGTGGCCAGGCTCAGCTCGGGGTTGCTGCGGGTCTGCACCCGGGCCAACTCAGTGGCGCGGCGTGCGACGTCGGCCCGGTCCATCAGTTCGGTCACTGCCGGGTGGCGGGTATCGAGGGCCGCGAGATCGACGGTCAGATCGGGCACCGGCTCACTCAAAGCACCGGCGTCGAGCGCGGCAACGGCGCTCGGCTGCGGCGCGCTACCGGTCAGGCTGCGCAGTTGTTGCGCCGCGCTGACCAAACCGCTGAGCGCCTCGGCCAGTCCCAGCTCCGCGCTCGCCAAGGCGCCATCGGCCTGATGCTGATCAGAGCGCGCCAGGTCGCCGGCCTTGACCCTTTTGGCGACGTCGGCCGCGAACTGCTGCGCATTGTTCAGGCGCTCGCGCGCCAGCTCCTGCTCGCTGCCGGCACGCTGCCACTGCCAATAGGCTTCGCGCACACTGGCCGCGCTGCGCAACTGCGCCGCCAGCACCCGGCTCGCTACGGCACGGACCTCGGCGTCGGCCAAGGCGCCGCTGCGCGCACGCTCGCCCGGCAGCCACAAGGGAACAGCCAGTTCAACGGCGTCCTCGCGACTGCCCTGGTTCTGCTGCAGGCGATCGCTCTTGATCGACAACGCCAGACTGGCAGGCTCGGGAGTCCAGCTGTTGGCGGCCTGCCTGTGCGCGGTGGCGCCGTCCTGGCGCGCCTGGCGTGACTGCGCTTCGGGTTGGCGCAACCAGGCCGCAAGAAAGGCTTGTTTCAGCGTCGTCGGCACGCTGACAGGCGCCGCAGCGCCGCCCAGCGGCGCTGCTTGCGCCCAGGTGCCGCCTGCGGCCAGCACCAGCACCAGCACGATGCCAGGCAAGCAAGCCTCTTTGATCCTTAGCGACATCGATTCTCCAACGGTGAAAAATAAACAGGGGGAAATTAGCCGACAAAACGCCAAGGGCAGGCAGGAAGCAAGCCCCGGGCAACTGATGACCAAAGTGTGCAGATTCACCACCAGCAAAATGCTGACCGGAAGATTACATTCCTGTTATCTGCGCTGCATCGGCGCCCAAGCAGCGCAGTATGGCAGCCACGTTGCATGTTCAAGGACCATCACCAATGACGCGCTGAGCTTTGCGCGCCTTGCAGACAATACCAGCGCCGAGGCGGACCTTGATGGGCTGCACATCATCCGCACATCTTGGCGTGCATGCGGGCTTACTACGTGGAGTGGCAGATGCGAGAGGCCTGGTCAACATTGCGTCGATGTAATGGGGGCGTCATCTTGGCGCTCACCTTCACTTTCTAGACTGCAACGAATACAGCGAGGCGCTGCACCTGCTTGGAAAGGCACGAAATCTTGCCCCATTCAAGCGTTGCACCGGGGTGGCAACACTCTTGGCAAAAGGAGCGTCGTCATGGACTCAATCAATCGCTTTGAGATATCCGCATCGCTTGTGGCGCTGGGCCTGGCGCTGGGGCCAACAGCCACGGGAGCGTCTGCTGGTGGCCAAAGCGGATCAGCATTCGCAGGAGAGTTTCTGGTTTTTTAACCGTTGAGCCTAATCCGGGTTCAACACTAACCGAAGGAGAGTGTGATGGGTGCATTGATGATCGTGGGTGTTGTCATGATGTTGTTTATGACGGGTGGCAAGATGCCAGCAATGGATCATGGCGCAACTGCGCAGCCAGCGCATTCCAGCGCACATGCGCCGGCAATCAGCGCGAAAGTGGACGAAAATGCGCAGACCGCTGTGACAAAAACGGTCACGCCAGGCGCAAGCAATTGAAGCAGTTGCAAGCGTACGCGGGCGATTCCTTCCTGCCGTTGTCAATGTCTTTGGCCAGTCCGCCAATGGGCGCACGCTATTGCGGGTGACAAAAAATCCCGCCACCAGGGCGGGATTTTTTTGCAACAGCGCCGGGTCCGGCTTACATCGCCGGATGCATGTTCGGATGCAGCTCGTTGCATAGGCCGTCAAGTTCCCCCATCAGCATGTAGTTGCCGCTACGGGTGGCTTGGGCAAGTTCGGACTTGACCTGCTCGCGCGTCGCGCTGGCTTGCACCGACTTGGCCGGATAAAGACCCGGGTTCATCTCGTTGCCCTTGAGGCCGGTCTCACTGTTGACCACGATCTCGCCGTAACGAGTGGCGCGGGTCAGTTCGGCTTTGACCTGTTCCCGCGTGTCGCCGGCGAACGAGGGGCTGGCCATGATCGCTGCGCTGGCGAGGATTAGCGCGGTGGTTGCAAAATTGGCTTTCATGATGATTCCTTTCAAAGGTTGTTAAACATTTCCGGGCGGGTCGGTCGTCATCGTGTACCGTCCTGTCCAGCTCTCATCGCCACATTGCGATATGAGTGAACTGTAGAAGCCTGAACCCCACAGGGACGTGACGATGAAGTTACGAATTGGTCAGCAAACTGTTGCCGCCGGAAATACTTGTCCTGCACAAGATTACAAACTTGAAACGGTGATGTCATCTACAAGTCGGGCATGCAAAGCAATCATGCTCACCTTGTCGGCGCACACGCAGAGTCTGGCCGATGCGCTGGCACAGGCCTGGGCGCGCCAGCACCAGCAGGAACGGCAGCGCGCCAAAGAAATGGGCGCGCTGCTCGCTCTTTTACTTCGCGGGTGCTACGGGCAGACGGTCCATCATCATTTGCATCATGGCCTCCATCATTTCCATGCGCTTTTCCATCATCTGATGACGTGTTGCCATGTCCGA
>JANNUE010000130.1:0-2308 GCA_031394895.1 Betaproteobacteria bacterium | reverse complement strand
GCCTTCGCGGTACATGTCCCACTGGGGCGTGTTTTCGCGCTGCTTGGCCACGCGCTCCTTCAGCGGGGCCACGGCATAGTCGATCTCGGCCTCGGTGGTGAAGCGGCCGATGGTCATGCGCAGGCTCGAATGCGCCAGTTCGTCACTGCGCCCCAGCGCCCGCAGCACATAACTCGGCTCCAGGCTGGCACTGGTGCGGGCCGAGCCCGAAGACACGGCAATGCCCTTGACGCCCATGATCAGCGACTCGCCTTCGACGAAGTTGAAACTGGCGTTGACGTTGTGCGGCACCCGCTGGGCGAGATCCCCGTTGATGAACACTTGCTCGATGGTGGAGATGCCGTCCAGCAAGCGCCTTTGCAACATGCGCACACGTTCGGTCTCGGCACCCATCTCGGCCTGCGCGATGGCGAATGCCGTGCCCATGCCCACGCACTGGTGGGTGGGCAGCGTGCCGCTGCGCATGCCGCGCTCATGGCCTCCGCCATGCATCTGGGCCTCAAGCCGCACCCGGGGCTTGCGGCGCACGTACAAGGCACCGATGCCCTTGGGGCCGTAGGTCTTGTGCGAGGTCAGGCTCATCAAGTCCACGGGCAAAACGTTCATGTCGATGCCTACCTTGCCCGTGGCCTGTGCGGCGTCAACGTGCAGGATGATGCCGCGCTCACGGCACATCGCGCCGATGGTGGGGATGTCCTGGATGACACCGATTTCGTTGTTGACCAGCAGCACCGACACCACGATGGTGTCCTTGCGCAGCGCCTGCTTGAACCGGTCCAGATCGAGCAGGCCGTTTTCCTGCACGTCCAGGTAGGTCACCTCGAAACCCTGGCGCTCCAGCTCACGCAGGGTGTCGAGCGTGGCCTTGTGCTCGGTCTTGAGCGTGATCAGGTGCTTGCCCCGGCTGCCGTAGAAATGCGCCGCGCCCTTGAGCGCCAGGTTGATCGATTCGGTGGCGCCACTGGTCCAGACGATCTCGCGCGGGTCGGCGTTGATCAGGCTGGCCACCTGGCCGCGTGATTTTTCCACCACCGCCTCGGCTTCCCAGCCCCAGGCGTGGCTGCGTGAAGCGGGGTTGCCGAAGTGCTCGCGCAACCAGGGAATCATGGCGTCCACCACGCGCGGGTCGCAAGGCGTCGTGGCGCCATAGTCCATGTAGATGGGGAAATGCGGGGTCATCTGGGGGCCTGGAGATGCGGGTTTGGAAAGGGGCAACGTTTACTTGCTGAAGGCGTTGCCGAGGGCAAAGACCGAATTGGGCGCCGTGATCTTGATGGGCTTGACCACCGGCACACTTGAGATCGCCCGCTTGACGGGCGCTTCGTCGATGGACACGCCCTTGGCGAGTTGTTCGTCGACCAGCTTCTTGAGCGAGATGGAATCGAGGTATTCGATCATCCGGGTGTTCAGGCTGGTCCACAGGTCGTGCGTCATGCACTTGCCTGTGTCCTCGCCCATGCAACCTTCCTTGCCGCTGCAGCCGGTGGCGTCGATGGGCTCGTCCACGGCAACGATGATGTCGGCCACGGTGATCTCGCCGGCACCCCTGCCCAGCGAATAACCGCCGCCGGGGCCGCGCGTGCTTTCCACCAGTTCGTGGCGGCGCAGCTTGCCGAACAGCTGCTCCAGGTAGGACAGCGAAATCTGCTGCCGTTGGCTGATGGCCGCCAGCGCCACGGGGCCGGCGCCAGAGCGCAACGCCAAGTCGATCATCGCGGTCACCGCGAAACGGCCTTTGGTGGTGAGTCTCATGGGGTGTTCTCCTGGCGCTTGGCGCCTTGCAGTACGGCGGATGGGTGGACCGGGATGCTGCATCGCAGCACAGATTTGTCAGCGGTTTGCTTTGTTTCCGACTAATAAGGTCAAGTATACAAGAACCGGATCCGCCGGCTGCCCTCGCCCTCAGCCTGGCCCTGGGCGCAGCAGGCCATCGGCCAGCAGCCGGGCGACGAAGCCGTCGCAGGCGTCTTCCACCAAATCCAGCACCCGCTCGAAACCCGCCGGGCCACCGTAGTAGGGGTCGGGCACCTCGGTCTGCCCGGCCAGGTGGCGCGCGTAGCTCATCAGCAGTTCGGCGCGCACGGGGGCCCCGGGGGGTAGACGCTTTTGCAGCCAGGCGAGGTTGGCTTCGTCCATCGCCAGCAGCCGGTCAAAGCGTGTGAAGTCGGCCGGGTCCACCGGCCGCGCCTGCAGCCCGGCGATGTCGTATCCACGCTCGGCCGCGTGGCGGATGGCGCGTGGGTCCGGCGCTTCGCCGCTGTGGTAACCGTGGGTGCCGGCTGAGTCCACCTGCACGCTGTCGGCCAGG
>JANNUE010000124.1:0-28522 GCA_031394895.1 Betaproteobacteria bacterium | reverse complement strand
GTCACGCCGGTCGTGTCTTCCAGCTCTTCGGCCATCTTGTAGCTGGCTTCGAGATTGTCCAGCCGCGGGTCGTCGTGCTTGAGGCGTTCGAGCTTGTAGTTTGGCGTTTCCAGCGTCTTGTTGGGCACCATCAGCACATTGATGCGCTGCTTGAGCTCGATCTTGGCGATCTCGGTGCGCTTTTCATTGAGCAGGAAGGAGGCGACTTCGACCGGCACCTGGCACAGCACCGAGGCCGTGTTGTCCTTGAGCGACTCTTCCTGGATGATGCGCAGAATCTGCAGCGCGCTCGATTCGGTGTCGCGGATGTGGCCGGAACCGCCGCAACGCGGGCACGGGATGGAGGCGCCTTCGCTCAGCGCCGGGCGCAGCCGCTGGCGGCTCATTTCCATCAGGCCAAATTTGCTGATGGTGCCGAACTGAACCCGCGCGCGGTCTTGCCGCAGCGCGTCGCGCAGGCGGTTTTCGACGTCGCGCCGGTTGCGGCTTTCTTCCATGTCGATAAAGTCGATCACGATCAGGCCGCCAAGGTCGCGCAGGCGCATCTGGCGCGCCACTTCTTCTGCCGCTTCGAGGTTGGTGCGGGTAGCGGTTTCTTCGATATCGCCGCCCTTGATGGCGCGTGCCGAGTTGACGTCGATCGACACCAGCGCTTCGGTGTGGTCAATCACGATGGCGCCACCGCTGGGCAGTTGCACGGTGCGGGCGTAGGCCGACTCAATCTGGTGCTCGATCTGGAACCGGCTGAACAGCGGCGCGTCGTCGCGGTAGCGCTTGACGCGCGCAGCGTGTTCCGGCATCACGTGAGCCATGAACTGCTGCGCCTGCTCATAGACGTCGTCGGTGTCGATCAGGATGTCGCCGATGTCGTTGTTGAAGTAGTCGCGGATGGCCCGAATCACCAGCGACGATTCCTGGTAAATCAGATAGGCGCCCTTGCCACCGGTAGCGGCACCGTCAATGGCACCCACAATTTAAGCAGGTAATTCAGGTCCCACTGGAGTTCCGGCGCAGCGCGGCCAATGCCGGCGGTGCGCGCGATGATGCTCATGCCGTTGGGATATTCGAGCTGATCCAGCGCCTCTTTCAGGTCGGCCCGGTCTTCGCCTTCGATGCGGCGCGACACACCACCGCCGCGCGGGTTGTTGGGCATCAGCACCACGTAGCGCCCGGCCAGCGACACGAAGGTGGTCAGCGCCGCGCCCTTGTTGCCGCGTTCTTCTTTTTCCACCTGCACCAGCAGTTCCTGGCCTTCACGGATCACGTCCTGAATGCGGGCCTGGCTGACGGCTACGCCAGACTGGAAGTATTGGCGCGAAATTTCCTTGAACGGCAGGAAGCCGTGGCGGTCTTCGCCGTAATCGACAAAGCAGGCTTCCAGCGAGGGTTCGACGCGAGTGACGACCGCCTTGTAGATGTTGCCCTTGCGTTGCTCGCGTCCTTCAATCTCGATTTCGTAGTCGAGCAGTTTTTGCCCATCGACAATGGCCAGGCGGCGTTCTTCTGCCTGCGTGGCGTTAATCAGCATCCGTTTCATGGTGTGCGTTCCTTCAATTCAAATAACCAACATGCTCTTGACGAGCGATTGATACCGGAACTGACGCTTTGAACCTAGGAGGAATTGCCGGAGAACCGCGACTTAAGTAATAAGTCGCGGCGTTGGCGCGTGGAGGGATGCGAGGAGTCTGGGTTGTGGAAGTGCTGCCAGATTGGCAACTGGGTGCGCCCGCTTGAGGGACGCCGATGGCCGATCAATGCCGACAAACGGCGCGAAAACGCACCGCAGGCAAATTTGAATCAGGCTCATCAACACAAACATCTCGCTTCATTCCGTTCACAGCCAGTCGGCCTGTGAACTTGGGGTATTCCGTATCGTTGTTTCAATGCGTCGTCTTGACCGTCCGTGTTGCGGGCCACCACCAGCATTTGGCTTGTGGTTTGCGGGCACATGCGGCCGGCGGTATGACTTACCAGTCGCAGTGGAGCTGGTGGGTGGACTAAACTCCACCTAAACTGTGAGTTAACTTATCATTAAATCAACCACTTACAGCACTGCGCTAGTGAAACACATTATAGGGGCCAATCCGGCCCCGCAGGTGCCCCAGGTTAAAACCGTGCTCGTGGATGAGGACTCTGCCGGCCAGCGGCTGGACAACTTCCTGCTGCGCCAGCTCAAGGGCGTGCCCAAAACCCATGTTTACCGCATCATCCGCAGTGGCGAAGTGCGGGTGAACAAGGCGCGCGCCAGCGCTGATTCGCGCATCGCCGCAGGGGACACGGTGCGCCTGCCGCCGGTGCGCATTTCCGAGCGGGTAGCAGAAAAGGCGCAGGCTTTGGCCGTTGGCGGGGCGCACGGGTTTGTGCCGCGCCAGTTTGTGACGTTGTTGGAAGATGACTGCATGCTGGCCATTGACAAACCGGCCGGCGTGGCGGTGCATGGCGGCTCCGGCGTCAGTTTTGGCGTGATCGAGTAGTTGCGCATGGCCAGGCCGCAGGCCAAATTTCTGGAACTGGTGCACCGGCTGGACCGGGACACCAGCGGCATCTTGCTGGTTGCCAAGAAGAGAAGCGCGCTGACCAAGCTGCAGAACCAGTTTCGGGAACGCGAGACCGGCAAGACTTATCTGGCTCTGGTCGCCGGGCGCTGGCCGGCGAACAAGAAGGTGCTGGACAAGCCTCTGCATAAATACTTGCTCGACAGTGTCGACGGCGGCGCCAGCGCCGGTGAGCGCCGCGTCAAGGTGGTGTCGGCTGACGATCCGAACGGGATGCGTTCGGTCACGCTGGTGAAGGTGGTACGCCATCTGCCGCAAGCGCTGGCGGCGCCCGGCAAGAAGGAGGGCTACAGCTTGCTGGAAGTTACGATCAAGACCGGGCGCACCCATCAGATCCGGGTTCATCTTGCCAGTGAAGGCCACCCGATTGTTGGCGACGACAAATACGGTGATTTCGAACTGAACAAGGCGCTGCTGCGCTCAGCCCCGCCGCACGCACTGAAACGGATGTTCTTGCATGCCTGGCGCTTGCAGTTTGACCATCCGGTCAGCGGCGAGCGCGTGGAACTGCTGGCGCCCCTGCCCCCTGAACTTGAAGCGTTTGTGAACCATGCCCAAAATCTCCCTGTATGAGGCTGCGCGCGCGCGCCAGTTTGACCTGATCGCCTTCGACTGGGACGGCACACTGTTTGATTCCACCGCGCTGATCACGCGCTGCATCCAGAACGCGGTGGGCGATGTCGGCGGCGCCATACCAAGTGATCGCGACGCCGCTTACGTTATCGGCATGGGTTTGATGCAGGCGCTGGCGCATGCCGCGCCCGATGTGCCCAAGGATCGGTACCCCGAGCTCGGTGCCCGCTACCGCTACCATTACCTTGCCAGCCAGCATGACATCAGCCTGTTTGACGGAATTCCGGCAATGCTGACGGAGTTGAAAACCCGCCAGCACTGGCTGACGGTGGCCACTGGCAAAAGCCGCCAGGGCTTGAACGAAGCGCTGCAGGCAGCCCAACTCAAGGATATGTTCGACGGCTCCCGTACGGCGGACGAGACCGCCGGCAAGCCCAATCCGCGCATGCTGCAGGAACTGATGCGCGAGTTTGACGTGCCGCCCGAGCGTACTCTCATGATTGGCGACACCACGCATGACTTGCAAATGGCTTTGAATGCCGGTTGCCCCAGTGTCGGCGTCAGCTACGGTGCGCATGAGGCGGATGGCTTTGCTGTGCTGAGTCCGCGCTTTGTGGCTCATTCGGTGCGGGAATTGCATGACTGGTTGCTGACCCATGGCTGAGAATCCGGATAGAAGTTAAATGACAAGAGTTTTTTTGTGCAATTCAGACGCATTGATCAACAGCGCCGAGGCCGTGCCGTTCGAAGTCATCTTTGAATCCAGAGCCTGTCGCGCATTTGCCATTCGCTATCAGGACCAGGTTTTTGCCTACCTGAATCGCTGCGCGCACATACCGATGGAGATGGATTACCAGTCGAACCGCTTTTTTGACTATACCGGGCACTGGTTGATGTGCGCCACGCATGGCGCCATGTACCAGCCGCAGACCGGTGCCTGCCGCATGGGCCCGTGCCGTGGCGGATTGACCAGCATAGCCGTCACCGAGCAGGGTGGCGTCGTGCACTGGCATACTGCTGATAACTTGAAACCGGTAGCAAATTGAAATGACCATACCTTCCAACCCTGAAAACGGCACTGAACCGCCGGGCGTCAACCCGCCACCGTTGCCGGAGAGCGCCGGCTGGGAACGCGCGGCACTCGAAAAACTGGTTTTTGCGTCACTCACTGAGCAGCGTCTGGCGCGGCGCTGGCGCACCTTTGTGCGGCTGGCCTGGCTCGCATTCTTTGTCATGATCGCCTGGCTGGTGATCAGTCGCAATAGCCCGGCGACCGATCCTTCCGCGCCGCACACGGCGGTGGTCGAGATCAAGGGCGAGATAGCGTCCGGGGCGGAAGCCAGCGCGGAGCTGATCGTGGCCGCCTTGCGCGGCGCATTTGAAGACGCAGGCGCGCAGGCCGTGGTCTTGTTGATCAACTCACCGGGCGGCAGCCCGGTGCAGGCCGGAATCATCAACGACGAGATCAAGCGCCTCAAGATCAAGCATAAGAAGCCGGTGTATGCGGTAGTTGAGGAGGCCTGCGCCTCCGCTGCCTATTACATTGCCGTCGCGGCAGACAAGATCTTTGTTGACAAGGCCAGCATCGTCGGCAGCATCGGCGTGCTGATGGACGGTTTCGGCTTCACCGGGCTGATGGACAAGCTCGGCGTCGAGCGTCGCCTGATGACGGCCGGAGACAACAAAGGGTTTCTGGATCCGTTCAGTCCGCAAACCGAAAGACAACGTGACTTCGCCCAGACCATGCTGGACCAGATTCACAAACAGTTCATTGACGTGGTCAAAGCTGGCCGCGGCACCCGGCTGAAGGAAACACCCGAAACCTTCAGTGGCCTGTTCTGGAGCGGTCAGCAGGCGATTGAAATGGGACTGGCGGATCAGCTTGGCAATCTTGATTTCGTCGCGCGAGAAGTGGTCAAGGCGGAAGAAATCATCGATTACACGCGACGCGACAATGTGGCTGAACGGCTGGTCAAGCGCTTTGGCGCATCGATTGGCGAAGGCGCGGTGCACGCGCTGAAAACGATTCCGGCATTGCGCTGATGGTTGCGCAAACTGGGCCGTTAACGACCGAGCGCAAACACGGCCGGCGTTGAGTTGTCCAGCGCAGAAGTCTTCTTGCGCCAGTTCTTGATACTGTCACTGCGGCAGATGCCGTCGCCGAGCGTCAGCCCGCTGGAGACTGAGAGCCGGGTGTTGTGCTGCAATGTTTGCAGCAGTGTTTGCAGCATCGCTGCGTTGCGGTAAGGCGTTTCGATGAACAGCTGGGATTGCCCGGTTTTCAGGGCAATCGACTCCAGTTCACGCACGCGTTGACTGCGCTGCGCGCTGTCTTGCGGCAGGTAGCCGACAAACGCAAAACTCTGGCCATTGAGTCCACTGGCAGCCAACGCCAACAACAGGGAGACCGGACCGGTCAGCGGTACCACCTGAATCTCCAGCTCGTGCGCGGCGCGCACCACCGATGATCCTGGGTCCGCTACCGCCGGCATGCCGGCCTCGCTGACCAGTCCCACATCATGCCCGTCCAGCGCGGGCGCCAGCAAGGGGCGCGCGTCGAAGTTGCCATTGTGGTCGCCCTTCTTTTGCACGTCGCGCGGCAACTCCTGCATCTGAAGGCTTTGCAGCGCGTGACCAAGCGGCACGATTTCATTGACGCGCTTCAGGTAGGCACGGGCCGACTTGGCGTTTTCACAAATCCAGTATTGCAGCCGGGAGGCCACTCTCAAAGTGCCCAGGGGCATCGAATCCTGCAGTTCCATCTGGCGCTCGCAACCGAAATCCAGCGGACATGGCACCAGGTACAGTTTGCCGTGTCTGGCGGGCGCAGCGATCGCGGGGGGTGTTGTCATGCTCACAGCACCTTGACGCCGGCGGCCTGAATCATGCGGCAGGTGCGAATTAGCGGCAGACCGACCAGCGCCGTGGGGTCGTCGTTGTCGATGGACTCGAGCAGGGCGATGCCCATGCCTTCGCTTTTGGCGCTGCCGGCGCAGTCGTACGGTTGCTCGGCCTGCAGATAAGTCTCGATTTCATCGTCGCTGAGTTGGCGGAATTTGACCTTGACCTGGGCCAGGTCCATTTGTGCAAAGCCGCTTGCCACGCACACTACGGCCACCGCAGTTTGGAAGATCACGGTCTCCCCGCTCATTCGCCGCAGTTGCAAAACGGCACGCGCGTGATGGCCTGGCTTGCCCAGAGCCTCGCCCTTGAGGTCGGCAACCTGATCGGACCCGATGACGACGCATTCCGGGAATTGCCGGGCAACTTCGCGCGCCTTGGCCATGGCCAGCCGGCACGCGAGTTGCATGGGAGTCTCGCCAGTCTGCGCGGTCTCGTCAACCTGCGGCGCAGCGACTTCAAACGGTATGCGCAGTCGCCCCAGCAGTTCGCGGCGGTACGGTGAACTTGAACCCAGGATGAGTTTTCGGCAGTTGGTTTCGGACATGGCATGATTCTCTTACACTGCGGGCATGAAACACGAGTCACCCCCCATTCATATCGATGTCAAGGCCCTGGCGCAGACCCAAAGCGAGATCAGCGGCCGCGATTTGCTGTCGAAATATGAGCGCCTGATGGATGAAAGCCACGGGCTGGGGGCTGATCGTTTGCTCAACTGGCAGGCGCGTGGGGAACTGCGGGGAGACGAGGCAGGCACGCAGCAGGTGTGGCTGCATTTGGTGCTGGACCTGAGTTTGCCTCTGACCTGTCAGCGCTGCCTCACACCCGTGGACATTGCGGTGGCGGTGAACCGGTCGTTCCGCTTTGTTGACAGCGAAGAGGCTGCCCAGGAGCAAGATCCAGAGGCGCAGGAAGATGTGCTGGTTCTGAGTAGCGAATTCAAACTGCTGGATTTAATTGAAGACGAAGTGCTGATGGCGCTGCCGGTAGTTGCGCGCCACGATACCTGCCCGGTGGAGGTTCGTCTGGCGGTGGCGGACCCGGGTTTTGAGGAGGCGGCGACTGAAAAGCGCAACCCGTTCGCGGTGCTGGCGGAGTTGAAGAAGCCAAAGCCTGACTAAATACGCTATAATTTCTGGCTTCGCGCGGATAGATATTTCGCGTGTTTCACTAACCCCCTATGTTGCCAGCAACGCAACGTACACGCCAAGGAGCCGATCATGGCCGTCCAACAAAACAAGAAGTCACCGTCCAAGCGCGGTATGCACCGTTCGCACAATGCGCTGGTGGTGCCGGGGATTGCGGTTGAATCCACAACGGGTGAAACCCATTTGCGCCACCATATCAGCCCGACCGGTTTTTACCGCGGTCGCAAAGTCCTCAAGACCAAGACTGAAGCCTGATAGCTGTTACCGAACCGAGGCCCGAGGTTGCTATGTTGGTAGCCTCGGGCCTTTCTTTTGAAATCGTCTGTATCCAGATATCATTCGCACTGGCAAAAATAGTGTGAACAGGCCCTAGTTGACCATGATCACAATCGCAGTTGACTGTATGGGGGGCGACCACGGCCCTGGCGTCACTTTGCCTGCCTGCCGTCGTTTTTTGGACAGCCACGCGGATGCGCAATTGCTGCTGGTGGGGTTGCCAGACAGTCTGATTGGGTTTTCTCACCCGCGGGCTGTCACGATTGCGGCCAGCGAGGTGGTCAATATGGACGACCCGCTGGAAGTCGCGCTGCGGCGAAAAAAAGATTCATCGATGCGTGTCGCCATTCAACAGGTGAAAGATGGCACTGCGCAGGCGGCCGTGTCGGCTGGTAACACCGCCGCGCTGATGGCGATTGCGCGCTATTTGCTCAAAACCCTCGATGGCATTGATCGTCCGGCTATTGCCGGTCAGATTCCCAACGGCAAGGGCCAGGCCACCACGGTGCTGGATATGGGTGCCAATGTGGACTGCTCGGCCCAGCACTTGTTGCAGTTTGCGATGATGGGATCGGCGCTGGTGTCCGTCATGAGTGGCAACGACAACCCGACGGTTGGACTGCTCAATATTGGCGAGGAAGCCATCAAGGGCAATGAAGTCATCAAGAAAGCGGGAGAACTGCTGCGCGACGCCGCGAAAGCCGGTGACCTGAATTTCTTTGGCAACGTCGAGGGGAACGATATTTTTCTGGGAACGGTCGATCTGGTCGTCTGTGATGGCTTTGTCGGCAACGTAACCCTGAAGGCCAGCGAAGGCTTGGCGACGATGATCGTCAACTTCCTGAAGATCGAGTTTTCTCGCAACATTTTGACAAAGATGGCGTTAATTGCCGCTTATCCGATCATATCTGCGCTCAAAAACCGGATGGATCACCGTCGTTACAACGGCGGTGCCTTGCTTGGCTTGCGTGGTCTTGTGTTCAAGAGTCATGGCTCGGCAGACGATGTGGCGTTTGGATTCGCGCTGGCGCGAGCGTATGATGCAGCCCGAAACAACTTGCTTGACCGTGTCCGGGCCCGGATTGCTCACGCCGCAGCGCTGCTGGCGAGTGTCGAGCCATCCGCTTAGGCCGGTGCAGGCGCATCTTCCTGATCAATGACACGCTATTCACGCATTACCGGAACTGGTAGTTTTCTCCCGCCCCGCCGATTGACCAACGCCGATTTGGCGGCCGAATTGGCTGTCAATGGCGTGGTGACTTCCGACGACTGGATTGTTGAGCGCACCGGGATTCGGGCACGACACTTTGCGGCGCCGGATGTGTGCAGCAGCGACCTCGGTGTCGTGGCGGCGCAGCGCGCGTTGCAGGCTGCGGGACTGCAGGCCAGCGACATTGATCTGATCATTGTTGCCACGTCCACTCCCGACATGGTGTTCCCCTCTACCGCCTGCATTTTGCAGAACAAGCTGGGTGCCAATGGCTGCGCTGCTTTTGACGTGCAGGCCGTGTGCAGTGGTTTTATCTATGCACTTACGGTTGCCGATGCGATGATCAAGTCCGGCGCAGCCAGCAAGGCGCTGGTCATAGGCGCCGAGGTTTTCTCACGCATTCTGAACTTTAAGGACCGGACCACGTGCGTGTTGTTTGGTGATGGCGCCGGTGCCGTCGTGCTGCAAGCGTCGGCGACGCCGGGTATTCTGGCCAGTGATTTGCACGCGGATGGCAAGCACGTTGGTATTTTGTGCGTGCCGGGTCACGTGTCGGGTGGCGCGGTGCTGGGCAACCCGTTGCTGAAAATGGATGGTCAGGCTGTCTTCAAGCTGGCGGTCGGTCTGCTGGACGGGGCGGCCCGCGCCGCTTTGAGCAAGGCTGGCAAAGTGGCGGCCGATATTGATTGGCTGGTTCCACACCAGGCCAATATACGCATCATGCAGAGCACCGCCAGAAAACTCAAATTGCCGATGGACAAAGTCATCGTGACGGTGGATCAGCACGGCAACACATCCGCTGCTTCCATTCCTCTGGCGCTCGACACGGCAGTGCGCGCCGGCAAGGTCAAGCCCGGGCAACTGCTGCTGCTAGAAGGGGTGGGCGGCGGTTTCACCTGGGGCGCGGTGCTATTACAACTATAGATAAGGCAGCATGAAATCTTTTGCTTTTGTCTTTCCGGGTCAAGGTTCGCAATCTGTCGGCATGTTGGACGCCTGGGGCGAACATCTGCTGGTGAGTGAGTCACTTACGGAGGCTTCTGACGCACTGCACGAAGATCTGGCGCAACTGATCCGGCTTGGTCCGAAGGAGAGCCTGGCGCTGACGACCAATACCCAGCCGGTGATGCTGGTGGCAGCGGTGGCGGCTTATCGGGTCTGGATGGCAGAAACCGGCGTGGCGCCGATGGCCGTGGCCGGGCATTCGCTGGGTGAGTATTCGGCGCTGGTGGCCGCTGGCGCATTGACGCTGACCCAGGCGGTTCCACTGGTTCGCCTGCGGGCGCGGGCGATGCAGGATGCAGTGCCGGTGGGTGTTGGTGCGATGGCCGCCATCATGGGGATGGACTCCGCCAAAGTGGTGGCGGGTTGCGCCGAAGTGAGCAGTACTTTTGATAAGGATTCGCTCGAACTGGTCGAAGCGGTGAATTTCAATGATCCGTCGCAAACCGTGATTGCCGGGAGCAAGGCGGCCGTTGACAAGGCCTGCGAAGTTCTCAAGGCCAATGGCGCCAAGCGCGCTTTGCCATTGCCGGTATCGGCGCCATTTCATTGCACTCTGATGAAGCCGGCGGCCGAACGACTGAAGGAAGAACTGGAGTCCATCGAGTTCTTGCCGCCAAGGATCATGGTCATTAACAACGTGGATGTCAGAGCCGAGTTTGCTGCCGATCGTATTCGTGACGCTCTGTACCGCCAGGCCTTCAAGCCGGTGCGCTGGGTGGAGTGCATACAGGCGATCAAGGCCCAGGGCTTGACCACGGTTGTCGAGTGTGGCCCCGGCAAAGTGCTGGCTGGCTTGGTCAAGCGCATAGATCCAGAAATGACTGGCATGGCGCTGTTCGATCCGGCCTCCCTGGCTGTTATAAAAACTGAACTATTGGGGGCACGGCATGAGTGATATTCAGTTTGAAGGTCAAGTTGCGCTGGTGACGGGCGCATCGCGTGGCATTGGCGCCGCCATTGCGCTGGAACTCGCCAAACGGGGACTCAAGGTGGTAGGTACTGCCACTACCGATGAGGGGGCGGCGAAGATTGGACAGGGCTTGGCCGCTTACCCGGCGTGCAGCGGCAGGTGTCTGAACGTGAACGACGCGCCAGCGGTGGAAGTGCTGATCGATAGCATCGTGAAGGAACATGGCGGCTTGCACGTACTGGTGAACAACGCCGGCATCACGCGCGATAACCTGGCCATGCGGATGAAGGACGACGAGTGGGACGCCGTGCTTGATACCAACCTCAAGGCCGTGTTTCGCATGAGCCGGGCGGTCATGAGAACCATGATGAAGCAGCGTTATGGGCGCATTATCAACATCACCTCGGTCGTCGGAGCCTCGGGAAACCCGGGCCAGGCCAATTACGCGGCGGCCAAGGCCGGCGTGGCCGGCATGACCCGCGCGCTTGCGCGGGAACTCGGTTCGCGCAACATTACTGTCAATTGCGTTGCGCCCGGATTCATTGAAACCGATATGACTGCCGGTCTTGCGGCTCAGCAGCAGCAAGCGCTGCTGGCACAAATTCCGCTTGGTCATCTGGGCCAGCCGTCGGATATTGCACACGCAGTGGCCTATCTGGCTTCGCCTCAGGCGGCGTATGTGACCGGACAGGAGTTGCATGTCAACGGCGGAATGTTCATGTAAGCCGATTTGTCGGCTCGGCAGTCCGGGTGGCATTTTGCCGCGAAGCCCGGCTAGAATTGCACTTTCCTTTACAACCCACTGAGAGAACTCATGAGCGATATCGAAGCACGTGTCAAAAAAATTATTGCCGAACAACTCGGTGTGGAGGAGTCACAGGTGACCAGCGAGAAAGCCTTTGTGGCCGATCTGGGTGCCGACTCTCTTGATACCGTTGAATTGGTCATGGCGTTGGAGGATGAATTCGGAATTGAGATTCCGGACGAAGATGCCGAGAAGATAACCACGGTGCAAAACGCGATTGATTACGCCAACACGCACAAGAAGGCGTGACCAGCGGCGTCAGTACCACGGCTAGGTTTTTTGGGGCTTGTTCCAGTCGTCCGCGCAGGCACTTGCTGTGCCGGGCAGCGTTATTTGAATCCATTGTTGATCGCAAACTTCTATGTCCCGTCGTCGTGTTGTCGTAACCGGTTTGGGTTGTGTCAGTCCTGTGGGCAACACAGTGGAGGATGCCTGGGCCAATGTGCTTGCCGGCCAGTCCGGCATTGGGCTGATTACCAAGTTTGATGCCTCAACATTTGCCTGCAAGATCGCAGGTGAGGTAAAGGGCTTTGATCTGGATTCGTATATCAGCGCCAAAGAGGCGCGTACGATGGACAGCTTCATTCATTTTGGTGTTGCAGCCGCCAGCCAGGCGGTCAGGGATGCGAATCTTCCCTTCGGCGAAGCATTGCAGCACGAGCAATCCACTCGTATTGGTTGTTTGATTGGCTCCGGCATTGGCGGTCTGCCATTGATCGAAGAAACACACATCGAGTTTGTCAAGCGGGGCGCGCGTCGCATTTCACCATTTTTCGTGCCGGCAACCATCGTCAACATGATTGCCGGCCACGTTGCCATTCGCTTTGGTTTCAAGGGCCCGAATTTGGCCATTGTGTCGGCTTGCACCACCGGTTTGCATTGCATTGGCGAAGCCGGTCGCATGATTGAGTATGGCGATGCCGACGTCATGGTGGCTGGCGGTTCGGAGGCCACGGTCTCTCCTTTGGGTATTGGCGGTTTTGTCGCCATGCGCGCCTTGAGCACGCGCAACGACGACCCGCAAACCGCTTCCCGTCCATGGGACCGGGACCGCGACGGCTTTGTGCTGGGCGAAGGCGCGGGCGTCATGGTGCTCGAGGAATATGAGCATGCCAGGGCGCGGGGCGCAAGAATTTACGCCGAACTGGCAGGTTTTGGCATGAGTGGAGATGCCGGTCATATGACGGCACCCAATCTGGATGGCCCGCGCCGCGCCATGTTGAACGCCTTGCGCAATGCCGGGGTGAATGCTGATCAGGTCGATTATCTGAACGCTCACGGGACCTCGACGCCGTTAGGAGATTTGAATGAATCCAACGCGATCAAGGCGGCGTTGGGGGATCACGCGAAGAAGACGGTCGTCAGTTCGACCAAGTCGATGACCGGGCACTTGCTCGGTGGCGCGGGTGGCATTGAATCGATATTTACCGTTCTGGCGCTGCATCATCAGAAGTGTCCGCCGACCATCAACATGTTCAACCAGGATCCAGAGTGTGATCTGGACTACTGTGCGAATGTTGCGCGCGATATGAAGATTGACGTGGCATTGAAGAATAACTTCGGGTTTGGTGGAACCAACGGCTCGCTTGTGTTCAAGCGCGTTGCATGATTTCCAACGATACCCAGCTCAAGACCCCGCCGTCGAAACTGACATGCACAACGCCCCAGCGGTCAGCTACCCGGTGGGGCGTTCGCGTTTCCAGGGCATTCTGATCGCGTTGTCGACCTTGTCCGGCATTGCTGTCGGTATCGTCTGGCACCAGCAGGCCAACGCCGGCGGGTGGCGGGAGTGGCTGTTCATCACGAGTCTGGCGTCAGCATCTATTGTGGCGCTACTGGTCTGGCAACGCATGCCCGGCGGGCGTTTGCTGTGGGACGGACAGGCCTGGAGCTGGACCAGCGCAGACACGTCAAGTTTCGGTGTAATGGCAGTTCATCTTGATTTGCAGTCCTGGCTTGTGTTGAGCCTGCGCACCGATGCCGGCGTGCGAATATGGCTATGGCCGCAGCGCAGCACCGACGCGATGCATTGGAGCGCGTTGCGCCAGGCAGTCTTTTCTGGGCGCGCCAGGAGCCAGACGTTGAGCGCTGGTTCCGCGCCTGGCACGCCACCGCAGTCAAGGTGAAATCTTGAATGAAGAGCCGCCCCAGGGCCGCGTGCCTGCAACACCCGGCACCGACAATGGTGACGTGATGCTGGTGCAGCAGGCCGTGGCCGGCGACCAGCGCGCCTACGAGTTGCTTGTTATCAAATACCAGCGTCGCATTCAACGCCTGATTGGCCGGATGGTGCGCGACACCGCCCTGGTGGAGGACATTGCGCAGGAGACATTCATTCGCGCCTATCGGGCACTGCATCAGTTTCGCGGCGAGTCCCAGTTCTACACCTGGCTGTACCGCATTGCCGTCAATACGGCGAAGAAGTTCCTGCTCGAACTCAGGCGCGATCCAACCATGTCGGAGAACTTCGTTAAGTCAGATGACGACAACGATGAAACTTCTTGGGCTGGAAGCGAACCAACGACAGATGAAACGCCCGAGTCGATACTGGCGGCCAAGGAAGTGGCCTTGGCCGTGAATGCCGCGTTGCAGGCTTTGCCTGAGGATTTGCGGCAGGCCCTCACGTTGCGGGAAATTGAAGGTTTGAGTTATGAGGACATTTCTGAGGCGATGAATTGCCCGATCGGTACCGTTCGGTCACGGATTTTTCGGGCGCGCGAAGCCATTTCAAGCAAAGTCAGGCCAATGCTTGACAAGCACACCGGCAAGCGCTGGTAGCTGGCGTGGCGATGTGCAATGAGACTGGCAACAATGAAGCAAGACGATCTGAAGAACTATGAACTCGTGTCGGCGTTGGTCGATGGGCAGTTGGGTGCGGACGAGTGCGCCGCTGTGCTCCAGTGGGTGGGCGCCGAGGAAGACGCCCGGCAGTGTTGGCACGCCTACCATCTGGTCGGGGACGTGCTGCGCTCCGGTGAAGCGGCGGTCGCTGCAGCCGATATCACTTTTGTGCAGCGTCTGACGCGTCGTTTGGAGCGGGAGCAGGCGATTGTGCAGTCTGTCAAGACGCCTGATGTCCCATTGACCAGCCAAGGGGCGACTCCAACACGTGACGTGAGTCGTACGCAGGACAGGGCAGCCAATGACCGCTACTTCCAATGGAAACTGCTGGCGGCGGTGGCATCGCTGGCGGCGGTCATGGTAATCGGCTGGCAGAGACTGAGCGTTACCGGCAATGCCGTGGGAGGTTCCCAACTTGTCCAAGTGCCGGTTCAAGCAAGTAACCCGGGCTTTGCTTTGCAACAGCCACAGTCAGGGGAGATCCAGGAGCCCGAATTGATGATTCGCGATGCGCATCTGGACGCGCTACTGGCGGCGCACAGACAGGTGGGCGGAACCTCGGCACTTCAAATGCCGGCCGGCTTTCTTCGCAACGCCACGTTTGAAGGAACAGCGCGTTGACAGGCTTGCACGGAATGACAGGTAACGGCCCCACTGCCGGGTTGCGCTGCTTGACCGGGCGCGGCAAGCGGTCTCGCGGCTTGGCCGGCTTGGCCGGCTTGTTGCTGCTGACGTTGAGTTCCTTGCTTGCGGCTCAGCCGACAACCAGCGCCGCGCCAGCAGCGCCTGAGCGTGCCGTGGCGCAGCGCAGCGTGAATGAATGGTTGATACGAATGCACACGGCATCGCGCAGACGCGCTTATGTCGGTACATTTGTGGTGTCCACCGGTGACAGCATTTCGAGCTCGCGCATCTGGCATGTTTGTGACGGCGAGCAGCAGGTCGAACGGATCGAATCCCTGACCGGCGCTCCGCGCTCCACGTATCGCCGCAACGATCAAGTGGTAACGTTTTTGCCGCAGAGCCGGATGGCGATCGCTGAAAAGCGTGAAGCACTCGGGCTGTTCCCTTATTTGCTGCAAGCAGACGATTCGACCATTGCCCGGTATTACCGCGTCACGGTGGCTGGCAGTGAGCGCGTTGCCGGCATTGAAGCGGACAAGGTGCAACTGTGGCCGCAAGACAGACTGCGATACGGCTACCGCGTCTGGACCGAAAAAGATAGCGGGTTGGTACTCAAACTGCAAACGCTCGACGGTGCCGGACGCGTGCTGGAGCAGGCGGCGTTCTCGGAGTTGCAACTCGACGTGCCAGTCAATATGGAAAAGTTGACCTTGATGATGGGCAACACCGAAGGCTACAGAGTTGAGAAGCCGGAAATGGTGAAGATTACCGCCCTGGCCGAGGGCTGGGTGTTCAAGACCCTGGTGCCAGGCTTTGAGCCTATGAGTTGTTACAAGAGGTTGGTCCAAACCGCAGGGGGAGCAACATCTGACAGTACGTTGCAATGGGTGTTTTCCGACGGACTGGCTTCGGTATCCCTATTTGTTGAGCCATTTGATGCCCGGCGCCGTGCCCAGCCTGGCGTTTCAGCCAGCGGTGCAACTCACTCACTCACGCGGCGCATCGGCGACTGGTGGCTCACTGCGGTTGGCGAAGTGCCGGTCCAAACGCTGACGGTATTTGCCCAGGGTCTTGAGCGCTCCAGATGAGACCCAATATGCCCATGTCATCCATTTGTTTTTCAAAGAAAGGTCGATGATGATTCAAATCGATTGGAAGAAGTCCTGCACCACTTTTTTGCTTGGTGCCCTGGCTGTGACCGCGTCCGTGGCACTGGTACAACCGGCGTCGGCTCTGGCTCAGGTTCGCACCTTGCCGGACTTCACCGACTTGGTGGAGCAGGTGGGTCCGTCCGTAGTGAACATCCGGACATTGGAGAAAGTACAGGCATCAAGTGGCTCCAATGGAGCGATCGATGAGCAGATGCTGGAGTTCCTTCGTCGTTTCGGGTTGCCGATGCCGAACAATCCGCATCCGTCACCGCGTCCGCCACGCCCGCAACCGCAGGAAGATGAGCAGCCGCGCGGCGTTGGTTCCGGTTTCGTATTGACGGCAGATGGTTTCATCATGACCAACGCGCATGTTGTGGACGGCGCCGATGAAGTTATCGTCACTCTTACCGACAAGCGCGAATTCAAGGCCAAGATAATTGGCGCTGACAAGCGCAGCGATATTGCCGTCGTCAAAATCGAGGCGACGGGGCTGCCCGCAGTCAAAGTCGGCGACGTCAGCCGGCTCAAAGTGGGAGAGTGGGTGATGGCCATTGGCTCGCCCTTTGGCTTGGACAACACCGTGACGGCCGGCATTGTGAGCGCCAAGCAGCGCGACACTGGTGATTACCTGCCATTCATCCAGACCGACGTCGCCATCAACCCCGGTAATTCGGGCGGGCCCTTGATCAACATGCGCGGTGAGGTTGTCGGCGTCAATAGCCAAATCTATTCCCGCTCCGGCGGCTCCATGGGTATCTCCTTTGCGGTTCCAATGGACGAGGCATTTCGGGTCAGCGAGCAGCTGCGGGCATCTGGCAGAGTGTCGCGCGGCCGCATTGGCGTGCAGATAGATCAGGTGAGCAAGGAAGTGGCGGAGTCCATTGGATTGGGTAAGCCGCTGGGCGCCCTGGTGCGCGGTGTCGAGAGTGGCTCGCCGGCAGAAAAAGCCGGTATTGAAGCCGGCGACATCATCACCAAGTTCGAAGGCAAAGTAGTCGAGAAGTCCAGCGATCTGCCGCGCATGGTTGGTGCAACAAAACCTGGCACCCGTAGCTCAATGACCGTATTTCGTCGCGGCGGCTACAAAGATGTGGTCGTCACCATTGCTGAGATCGAGGCCGACAAGCCGATCAAGAAAGCTGCAGACAAAGAAGTCAAGCCGAAGGCGTCTTCAATCGGGCAGGTGCTTGGCTTGAGTGTGAGCGAATTGACCGACGCTCTGAAGAAGGAACTCAAAGTCAAAGGCGGCGTGCGTGTCGATGCCGCCACCGATGCTGCTGCTCGTGCAGGTATTCGCGAGGGCGATGTTATTGTGACCGTTGCCAACACCGAGATCAGCAATCTCAAGGACTTCGAGACGGCGGTGGCAAAGGCCGAAAAGAACAAGCCTGTTGCCGTCGTCATCCGCCGCAGCGATATGGCTCAAATAGTCGTGATCCGACCCACGCGCTGAGTGTTAATTGGGGTCTCAGGCTGAAAACAGGCCGTGACGGCTTGAGTTCCCCTTAAAAATCGACACAAAACAAATTTATAAAAATATATTTTTGATCACTGAATATTAAATTTAATGTGTGTACTTGCTAACTTAATGATGAAGTTGACGCCAATTTGGTTAGAATAGAGTCAGGTCATTGCTAATTAATAGCATATTGAGGGGACGGAAGTCCACCATACGGGATGAATGCGATAAGGTACACAGGCAATCCACAGTTCACCCACAAGTTACCAAGATGGTTGTCATCAAAATTGTTTATAAGCTGTGTATAAATTTCCTGTTGCTGGGCTGCAACGATTTCTCATGACGGGTTTTGGGGCTGTACGTGACGGGCTTTTTGCCTACAATAAAGTTCCAACCTTCGCAGTTGCCAATGATTGTTGGTTCAGGGCGCGTCAAAATCCGACGCGCCCTTTTTTCTTGCCTCATCGTTTCAATTCAATCACTTAAGCGTTCTCGTTGATGAATCACATCAGAAATTTTTCGATCATTGCTCACATTGATCATGGCAAATCCACTCTCGCAGATCGATTGATTCAGCGCTGCGGTGGCTTGCAAGAGCGCGAGATGCAGGCACAGGTTTTGGACTCGATGGACATCGAGAAAGAGCGTGGGATAACCATCAAAGCGCAGACCGCTGCGTTGAAATATACGGCGCCCGATGGGCAGATATACAACCTGAACCTGATCGACACTCCAGGCCATGTGGACTTCTCTTATGAAGTGAGTCGTTCTTTGTCTGCTTGTGAAGGTGCGTTGCTGGTTGTTGACGCCAGCCAGGGTGTGGAGGCGCAAACGGTGGCCAATTGCTACACGGCGCTGGAGCTCGGTGTCGAAGTGGTGCCGGTACTCAACAAGATGGATTTGCCAAACGCCGATCCAGACAATGCCAAGCTCGAAATTGAAGATGTGATTGGAATTGACGCCACTCACGCAATCCCCTGTTCCGCGAAAACTGGAATGGGTATTGACGAGATCCTGGAAGCGGTGGTCGCCAGAATACCTCCACCCAAGGGCAACCCCAACGGGCCATTGCGCGCGGTGATTGTCGATAGCTGGTTCGACACCTACGTCGGCGTGGTGATGCTGGTGCGTGTGGTTGACGGGCGCCTGGCAAAGGGCGAGCGGATCAAGATGATGGCCACTGGCACGACCTACAACGCCGATAGTCTGGGCGTGTTCACGCCGGCCAACGAGTCGCGCGAGTCATTGGAAGCCGGCGAGGTGGGTTACATCATTGCCGGCATTCGCGAATTGCAGGCAGCCAAAGTGGGCGACACCATCACGCTGATCAAGCTTGGCACGGGCGGTGCAGCCTTTACGGCGACCGAGCCGTTACCGGGTTTCAAGGAAATTCAACCCCAGGTGTTCGCCGGTCTGTATCCAACTGAGGCGAACCAGTATGAAGGCTTGCGCGACAGTCTGGAGAAGCTCAAGCTGAACGACTCGTCGCTTCGCTATGAGCCCGAAGTTTCGCAAGCGCTCGGTTTCGGTTTTCGTTGCGGCTTCCTCGGCCTGTTGCACATGGAAATTGTGCAGGAGCGCCTGGAGCGCGAGTTTGACCAGGACTTGATCACCACTGCGCCGAGTGTGGTGTACCAGGTGGTGCAGGTGGATGGCACCGTGAGGATGGTTGAGAACCCGTCGAAGATGCCCGATCAGGGGCGGCTTGATGAAGTGAGGGAGCCGATTGTCACCGTGCATTTGTATATGCCGCAAGAGTATGTCGGCGCCGTGATGACGCTGGCTAACCAGAAGCGTGGTGTGCAGATGAATATGGCGTACCACGGTCGTCAGGTGATGCTCACCTATGAAATGCCACTGGCCGAAATTGTTCTTGATTTCTTTGACAAGCTCAAATCCGTTTCGCGTGGTTATGCGTCGATGGACTACGAATTCAAGGAGTATCGCGCGGCCGATGTGGTGAAAGTCGATATATTGCTCAACGGCGACAAGGTCGATGCCTTGTCGATCATCGTTCATCGATCCCAGTCCCAATACCGGGCGCGCGCAGTGGTTGCCAAGATGCGGGAGATTATTTCCCGCCAGATGTACGACGTTGCGATTCAGGCCGCCATCGGTGCCAACATCATAGCCCGTGAGACAATCAAAGCCTTGCGCAAGAACGTGATTGCCAAATGTTATGGCGGCGATATTTCACGCAAACGCAAGCTCCTGGACAAGCAAAAAGAAGGCAAAAAACGCATGAAGCAGATTGGTTCGGTCGAGGTGCCGCAAGAGGCGTTCTTGGCCATATTGCAGGTGGATTCCTGATGCCGGTTCTAACCTCGTTGATTCTGGCAACTTTCGTCGGTTATGCCGGCGCCTGGTACTTTGGCGTGGTCGAAGGCAATTTTGCGTTGCTGCTGTTGCTCGCTACTGTGGTTACCGGCATCTACTGGTTGCTCGAGCGTTTTTACTTCCTGCCGCAGCGTCAAAAGGCGGCGACGCAGTTGGAATCCGAGACCGTGCGGCGCCGCGAAGAGTTGGACAAGAGGGGCATCAGCCAGGTCGATGACACGATGACCGAAGCGAAGTCCCGCATTCTCGCGCAGCCCTGGTGGCTGGACTGGACTGCCGGGCTCTTTCCGGTGATCATTGCCGTTTTCATTTTCCGCTCGTTCCTGTTTGAGCCGTTCAAGATTCCGTCCGGCTCCATGATTCCAACCCTGCTGGTTGGCGACCTTATTCTGGTCAACAAGTTTCACTATGGTGTGCGGCTGCCTGTAAGCAACACCAAGCTCACCGAGGGCGACGCTCCGCAGCGCGGCGACGTCATGGTGTTTCGCTATCCACCCAAGCCGAGCCTGGATTACATCAAGCGGGTGGTTGGGTTGCCGGGCGATGAGGTGGCTTATCTGAACAAGAGGCTGACCATCAACGGCAAGGTCATGAGCACGGCGGCGTTACCGGAATTTTTTGACGAAGACGTGATGCGCTATTTCAAACAGTATGAGGAATCCCTGGGCGAGCACAAACACCGCCTGCTCACCGATGACGATCGCCCCGCGTTCGTCCCCGGCGCAGATGACTTTGCTTTCAAGCAGAACTGCCGCTACAGTGTTGAAGGTGTGGTCTGCAAAGTACCCGCAGGCCATTACTTCATGATGGGTGACAACCGCGATAATTCGCTGGACTCGCGTTACTGGGGCTTCGTTCCTGACAAGAACATTGTTGGCAAAGCGTTTTTTGTCTGGATGAATTTCAGCAACCCGCGGCGCATTGGTTCATTTAATTGAAGTTGCTGTGACTAATCAGGAGTACTGCATGACCCATTTCCCATCGCGGCAACGCGGCTTGTCCCTGTTGGGGCTCCTCATAGGTGGCGGCCTGCTCGCCGTTGTGGTGATCATTGGCGCTCAGGTCTTGCCATCCGTGGTCGAATACCAGACGGTTCTGAAGGCGGCCAACAAAGCCAGTGAAGGCAATTCAGTGGCGCAGGTGCGCAGTCTTTTCGACAAGGCTGGTGCGGTTGACAACATCAGCTCCATCAGCGGCAAGGATATCGAGGTGACCAAAGAAGGCGACAAGATCGTCGTCAGCTTTGCTTATGAGCGTGAATTTCACCTGGTCGGGCCGGCTTACCTGACACTCAAATACGCCGGACGTTCCAGATAATGTACGAGCGCCGGGACGTCAGAGCGTGAGTGAAGGATTGACGACGCTGCAGCATCGCTTGCAGCACGAGTTTTCCGATCCGAATCTGCTGACACGCGCTGTCACGCACCGCAGTTTTTCTGCGGATCACAATGAACGCCTGGAATTCCTGGGTGACTCGGTGCTGAACCTGGCGGTCGCCGATCTACTTTTTGAGCGCTTGAGCACCCTGCCCGAGGGCGACCTGTCGCGCGTGCGGGCCAACCTGGTCAAGCAGGAAACACTCTACCAACTGGCTGTAGGTTTGGGCGTGCCAGAGCTTATCCGCCTGGGCGAGGGTGAGGCTCGCTCGGGTGGGCAGAAGAGGCCTTCAATCCTGGCCGACGCGTTGGAGGCGGTCATCGGCGCTGTCTATCTGGACGGCGGTTTCACCGCAGCGCAAAGCCTGGTTCGCCGGTTGTTCAAGACGGTAGAGATCAATCCGGAAATGCAGGCCATGGGCAAAGACCCCAAGACCGAGTTGCAGGAGTGGTTGCAGGGGCGCAAAATGAACCTTCCCTTGTACCGGATCGTCGCGACCTTGGGCGCCGCCCACAAGCAGACATTTGATGTCGAGTGTGAGATTATCGAACTCAGTCTTGCCGAGCGTGGAATTGGCGGATCACGTCGTGCCGGCGAACAGGCCGCAGCTGCCGCGATGCTGCAAACCCTTAAGGCAAGGCCCGAACCATGACCGATACCGAATCCACAGCGCCCGCCGCCCCACCAGTTGCGGGGCAGCACTGCGGTCTGATCGCGATAGTTGGCAAGCCCAACGTCGGCAAATCGACCTTGCTCAACGCGCTGGTCGGCCAGAAGATCAGCATCACGTCGCGCAAGGCTCAAACCACGCGACACCGTATCACCGGTATGCACACGCAGGGCGCAAACCAGTTTGTGTTTGTCGATACGCCGGGTTTTCAGACGCGACACAACAATGCGCTCAACCGATCGTTGAACAAGACCGTGCTGGGTGCGGTGGGCGATGTGGACCTGATACTGTTCGTGGTGGAGGCGGGCATGTTCAATCAGGCCGACGCCAAGGTGCTGGCGCTGTTGAGCAAAGGTGTGCCAGCGCTGCTGGTTGCCAACAAGCTTGATCAGGTTACGCGCCGTGCTGACATCGCCCCATGGTTGCAGGAGATGCAGCAGCGCCATGCGTTTGCCGAATTTGTGCCCATGTCGGCCAAGAACGCCAAGGACGTTGAGCGGCTGTTGGGCATTTGCGAAAAATATCTGCCGCAGCAGGCCTGGTGGTACGGGCAGGATGAGCTGACGGACCGCAACGAGAGCTTTCTGGCCAGCGAAACCGTGCGCGAGAAATTGTTCCGGCTCACCGGCGACGAGCTCCCGTACACCTCGACTGTGGTGATCGACAAGTTTGAGGAAGAGGCGGGTCGCGGCAAACAAAAGCGTCTGCTCAAGATCGCCGCCACCATTGTCGTAGAGCGCGATACGCACAAAGCGATGGTGATTGGTGACAAGGGCGAACGCATCAAACGCATCGGAACCGAAACCCGGGTTGAACTGGAGAAACTGCTCGATGCCAAGGTGTTCATTGAGTTGTGGGTCAAGGTACGTTCTGGCTGGGCCGATGACGAGGCGCGCGTCCGCTCCTTTGGCTACCAGTAGGGCGTTGCCCCCTGTCGAGCGCTGACCCGTGGCCACCAAGCGCATTTCTGACGAGCCTGCGTACGTCCTGCATCGCTATGACTGGAGCGAGTCAAGCCTGATTCTGGAGGTGTTCACCCGTCATTACGGGCGTATTGCGTTGCTGGCCAAGGGGGCCAAGCGCCCGAGTTCGAGTTTTCGCCCGATCTTGCTGCCGCTGCAACCGCTGCACGTTTCATTTGGCGGTGACGCAGAGATACGTATCCTCAAGGGGGCCGAATGGCAGGGCGGCCACGTGATGCCCAGCGGCGACGCGTTGATGTCGGGCTATTACATCAATGAACTGTTGTTGACTCTGTTGGCGCGCGATGACCCGCACCCCGCCCTGTTTGACGTTTACACCAGCGCCGTGCAAGTGATAGCGTGCGAACATGGCGAGGCGTTGCAGTCGGTGCTGCGCGCTTTCGAATTGCTGCTGCTGCGCGAGATCGGCTTGCTGCCGATGCTCGACGCCCAAACCATGACGCTGCTGGAACTCGAACCGCACAATCATTACAGCCTGGTGCCTGAAGGCGGACTGCGCCAGACCAATGGCGCGGACCGCGCCAGTCTCAGCGGTGCGCAGTGGGTCACGCTGCAGCAATCGTTGTCCCGGGCCGCGCCCTTTGTGGCGACTTTGCGTGCCTGCTCTGAAGTAATGCTGGAACTCAAGTCCCAGCTCAGAACGCTGCTGAATTACCATTGCGGCGTGAGCACGCTGCGGACCCGCCAAATGATGATTGACCTGCAATCCCTATGAATATGACCCCCACGCTTGTCACTTCGTGTACTGCGCTGCCCCCCGAGGGGACTAATTTTGGCTCCGCCGCACTTCGTGAGCCTTGGGGCGGCCCGGCAGAAAATTTGACTCGTGCAACGCGCACGGCGCTTTCTGTCAACCTGAACAAGGTTGCGCTGGTGCGTAACACGCGCCATCTCGGCATACCCAGCGTGACGGGTGCCGCCACTTTGTGTCTGCAGGCCGGGGCCGGCGGCATCACGGTGCATCCGCGGCCCGACCAACGCCATATCAGGACACAGGATGTGCATGACCTTGCGGCTCTGATGCGGGACTGGCCGGATCGCGAGTTCAACATCGAAGGCAACCCGCTACAAAACCTGATGACTTTTGTGCGTGAATACCGACCGCATCAATGCACCTTTGTGCCCGATTCCGAGGGCCAGTTCACCAGCGATCACGGATGGAATTTTCCGGCCGATGCGGATCGCTTGCGCCCGTTGATCGCCGAGGCAACAAGCCTGGGTGTGCGTGTCAGTCTGTTCATGGATGCAGATCCGTTGGCCATGATCGCCGCCAAAGCGGTCGGTGCTGACCGTGTCGAGTTGTACACCGAGCCGTATGCCGCAGCCTGGGGCACACCGCAACAGGCGCTGCAACTGGCCCGTTTCGCCCAAGCGGCCCAGGCCGCACTCGATGCCGGGTTGGGGCTCAACGCCGGGCATGATTTGAACCGTGACAACCTCACCGCGTTCCTGCGGCAGGTGCCCGGCATCAGCGAGGTCTCGATTGGCCACGCGTTGATTTCGGACGCGCTGGAGTTGGGGTACGGCGCCACCGTCATCGATTACTTGCGCTGCATTGCCGCAGCTTCTTGAAGAGGCTGGTGTGATCTACGGCATCGGTACCGATATCTGCGACGTGCGACGCATCCAGGTCAGCCTGGAGCGGCGCGGCGAACGCTTTGCAAAGAAGATTCTGAGCGCCCCCGAGTTTGCCACCTGGAAAGCCCGTAGCGCCCGCTGGCCGGAGCGCGGTGTGCGCTATCTGGCCACCCGTTTCAGTGCCAAAGAGGCTTTCAGCAAGGCGATTGGTCTGGGCATGACGCTGCCGATGACCTGGCGCGCTTGCGAGATCAGCAAGCTAGCCAGTGGCCAGCCGGTTATTGTGTTGCATGGCCGCCTTAAATCGTGGTTCGAAGCGCGCCACTTGACTGCGCACATCAGTCTGACGGATGAAACCGATTACGCAGCGAGCTTCTGCGTTGTAGAGCAAGAATTATTGGATTGAGACTGTCATGTCACAACACGCACCCCTCATCATTGATATCGCCGGGCTGAGCCTGAGCAAGACGGATCGCCAGCGTCTCAAACACCCACTGGTTGGCGGCATGATTCTGTTTGCCCGCAACTGGCAGGATCGATCACAACTGACCGAGCTGTGCCGTCAGATCAAGGGCGCGCGCCGCGATCTTCTCATTTGTGTTGACCATGAGGGCGGTCGCGTGCAGCGCTTCAAGACCGACGGCTTCACCCATCTGCCGCCAATGCGGGCTCTCGGCGATATGTGGTGGCGCGATGGCAAGCTGGGCGCGGGTGCCGGTGCCATGCAAGCCACCAATGCGGCCACTGCCTGCGGCTTTGTGCTGGGTGCCGAACTGCGCGCCTGCGGTGTCGAGTTGAGCTTTACGCCAGTGCTTGATCTGGATTATGGTGAGAGCAGCGTTATCGGGGATCGATCATTTGCGCGAGATCCGCGCATCGTCAGCTTGCTGGCCAAAAGTCTGATGCATGGTCTGCTTCAAAGCGGCATGGCGAACTGCGGCAAGCACTTTCCGGGTCACGGATTCGTGGCCGCAGATTCTCACACCGATATTCCGACCGACAAGCGCAGCCTGAAGTCCATTTTGGCCGATGACGCCGCTCCTTACGGCTGGCTCAACACGGTGCTTTGCAGCGTCATGCCGGCCCATGTGATCTACCCAAAAGTGGATGCACGGCCAGCCGGTTTCTCGTCCCGGTGGCTGGGCGACATCCTGCGCGGCCAGATCGGCTTTGGCGGCGCCATTTTCAGTGATGACTTGGCAATGGCCGGCGCGCGCGTGATCGACGGCCGACCGGTTAGCTACACGCAGGCCGCAGTGGCCGCACTGACTGCGGGCTGCGACATGGTGTTGCTGTGCAACCAGTCGCTCTCCAGCAGCGAGGGGCAGGGACGCGCGGTTGACGAGTTGATCGATGGCCTGACCGAGGCGCAGATCAAGGGCGTTTGGCAGCCGCAAGAAGCCAGTGAAGAAAGGCGACACGCACTGTTGCCGCAAACGCCGCCCGTGCCGTGGGATGAGTTGATGGTGCAGTCGCAGTACATGCGCGCACTGGCGTTACTGCCTTGACGACTTCCGCTACGTGCAGCGTCAGGGAGAACGATGCAACCGGGGCGAGGACAGGGCCACGATCATGTCCTGGATGGCGGCCTCAACATTGGGGTTCTTTGCGAGGAGCCGGGCGCTGCCAAGCAGGGTGCGCAGTTGTTGCAGGTCTTTGACAGTCGGCGCCACCTTGATTTGTGCCAGCGCGGCCGCGCTGTTGCCTCCTTGAATCAGGGCGGCGACCTTGGTTGCCCACACTTGCGGCTGTGACATGATGGGGTTCCTGACGCGTGCTTTGTTGTCAGCCCATTTTGTCACACAGTCCTGGTGCACGGTCAGGTGCAGCAACTCTGCCGGGTTACAGTAGCAGGGATGAAGTTCAGACCCACCAGCACCGGCCTGGTTTATTCCACCGACGCCGGGCGTATGTGCCCGGTATGCCGTCAAGCTGTCAGCAGTTGCCGTTGCAGCGCCGTCCGTCCCAAAGCGTCGTCAGATGGCGTCGTGCGTGTCTCCCGTGAAACGAAGGGGCGCGCCGGCAAAGGCGTGACGCTGGTGCGCGGGCTGGCGCTTGACGCGATGGCCCTGGCTGCACTTGGCAAGCAACTCAAGACCGCCTGCGGCTCGGGTGGCACGGTCAAGGACGGCGTGATTGAGATCCAGGGCGATCATCGTGAGCGCATTCTGGAACTACTGCAAGGCCTGGGCTACGCCGTCAAACTGGCGGGTGGCTGAGGCACTGCAACCCACAGCCGGGTACCGAACAACTCCAGGTGTGTCAGGTACAGGCGCAGTTCAAACTCCAATTGGTGGTAGCCCGGTTCCATGTAACTGCACAACTGGTAAAACGCCTTGTCGTGGGCACGTTCCTTGAGGTGAGCCAACTCATGCACGGCGATCATCTTCAGGAACTCGGGTGGTGCGTCCTTGAACAGGGCCGCGATGCGGATTTCGCGCTTTGCCTTGAGCCTGGAACCCTGCACCCGTGAGATGGTGGTGTGCGTGCCCAAAGCGTGCTTCACCACATGCAGCTTGCTGTCAAAGGCCGCCTTGGCCAACGGCTCGGCGCCGCGCAGGAATTGTTGTCGAAGTTGCTGCAAGTAGTCGAACAGCGCTTTGTCGGATCGAACCTTGTGGCTGTCGGGATATTTTTCCCGAAGCCACTGACCGATGCGATTGCCGGCGATGAGCGGCTCAACCTGCGCCAGCGTCGCGTCGCAATAGCCTTGCAGGTATTTCCACTGGTTCAATGTTCTGCTTCCCGGCGCAGCGCAGGAAACAGGATCACGTCGCGGATGCTGCTACTGTCGGTTAGCAGCATCATGAGCCGGTCCAGTCCAACACCGCAGCCGCCGGTGGGGGGCATGCCGTATTCCAGCGCGCGAATGAAGTCGTGGTCGTAGTACATGGCTTCGTCGTCACCGTCTTCTTTGGCGGCCACTTGGGCAGAGAAGCGGGCGGCCTGCTCTTCGGCGTCGTTGAGCTCGGAAAACCCATTGCCAAATTCGCGACCGGTAATGTAGAGCTCAAAGCGCTCGGTCACGCCGGGCTTGTGGTCGCTGGCTCGGGCCAGCGGTGAAATCTCAACCGGGTGCTCGCAGATGAAGGTGGGTTGCCAAAGCTTTTCCTCCACGGTTTCTTCAAAGTACAGCACTTGCAGGCTGGCCAGTGAGCGACTTGAGAGCTTGTGCTTGCCCTCCGTCATGCCCAGTTTGCGCAGAGCCCTGATGAGCCAGGCTGTGTTGTCCAACTTCAGTCCAGCGCCGTCCTCGATTGCTTCGCCGGCCTCGGTGTATTTGCAGATGGCTTCAATAATCGTCAGGCGCTCAAATGGTTGTGACAGGTCCACCGGCTTGCCGCCATAGCTCAACTGCAGCGTGCCCATCGCCTTGTGCGCGCAGTCGCGAATCAGTGCCTCGGTGAAGGTCATCAGGTCCTGATAGTCCCAGTAGGCCGCATAGAATTCCATCATCGTGAACTCGGGGTTGTGGCGTACCGAGATGCCTTCATTGCGGAAGCTTCGGTTGATCTCGAACACGCGCTCGAAGCCGCCCACGATCAGTCGCTTCAGGTACAACTCGGGCGCAACGCGCAGGAACATCTGCTGGTCCAGCGCATTGTGGTGTGTGGTGAAAGGCTTGGCGTTGGCGCCGCCCGGAATCGGGTGCAGCATCGGCGTCTCGACTTCCAGAAAATCGTGTGCCACCATGAACTCGCGAATCCCGCTGACCGCTTTGCTGCGGGCGACAAAGCGGTTGCGGGCCAGTTCGTCGGTCATCAGATCGACGTAGCGTTGGCGGTACTTCACTTCCTGGTCGTTCATGCCATGAAACTTGTCAGGCATTGGGCGCAGGCTCTTGGTCAGCAGGCGAATGTTGGAGGCATGGATCGAGAGCTCCCCGGTCCTGGTTTTGAACACCAGGCCCTCGGCAGCGATGATGTCACCCAGATCCCAATGCTTGAAACTGGCGTAAAGATCGGCTCCGACGTCCTCGCCCTTGATGTAAATCTGGATGCGCCCGGTGCTGTCCTGCAAGGTGGCAAAACTGGCCTTGCCCATGACGCGCTTGAGCATCATCCGACCGGCCACTTTGGCGGTGCTGCCTTGCTCGATCAAGCCCTCGGGAGTTTGTCC
>JANNUE010000120.1:0-22864 GCA_031394895.1 Betaproteobacteria bacterium | reverse complement strand
TTGATGTAGTCGGCGTGGCCGGGGCAGTCAACGTGGGCGTAGTGGCGGTTCGCCGTCTCATATTCGACGTGCGCCGTGTTGATGGTGATGCCGCGCGCTTTTTCTTCCGGCGCCGCATCAATCTGGTCATAGGCCTTGGCGGTGCCACCGTACTTGGCGGCCATCACGCTGGTGATGGCCGCCGTGAGCGTGGTCTTGCCGTGGTCCACGTGTCCAATGGTGCCGACGTTGACGTGCGGCTTGGTGCGTGTAAATTTTTCTTTTCCCATTTTCAATTCTCCAAAGAGCTAGTTCCCGTGTACAGGTTTAATGTTTGCACGATGTTGCTGGATCGCCCCGCACGGGAACAGGGCGGCACACCGTCGCAGACAGCTTCATTTTCCAAACAGTTGGGGACAGAGCTGAAGATCAGTCCCCAAACACTCTATTTAGTTGAGGACAGAGCAAATTGCTTCGCAATCTTGATCTGTCCCCAAACATATTACTTAGCCCTAGCCGCCATAATGGCTTCGGACACGTTGCGCGGCGCTTCTGTGTAATGCTTGAACTCCATCGTGTAAGTCGCACGGCCTTGCGACATGGAACGCAGCGTCGTCGAATAACCGAACATTTCGGACAGCGGCACTTCGGCCTTGATCGCCTTGCCACCACCGACCATGTCTTCCATGCCCTGCACCATACCGCGGCGTGACGACAAATCACCCATCACGTTGCCGGCGTAGTCTTCCGGCGTTTCGACTTCAACGGCCATCATCGGCTCCAGAATCACCGGGCCAGCTTTGCGGCAACCGTCCTTGAAACCAAAGATAGCCGCCATTTTGAAGGCGTTTTCGTTCGAGTCCACATCGTGGTATGAACCAAAGTGCAGCGTCACCTTGACGTCCACCACGGGGTAGCCCGCCAGCACACCGGAAGTGACTGCCTCGTGGATGCCTTTTTCCACCGCCGGAATGTATTCCCGGGGCACGACGCCGCCCTTGATGGCATCGATGAACTCAATGCCTTTGCCGGCTTCGTTGGGCTCAATTTTCAATACCACATGGCCGTACTGGCCCTTGCCGCCGGACTGACGGACAAATTTACCTTCGGAATCTTCCACGGTCTTGCGAATGGTTTCCCGATAGGCAACCTGCGGCTTACCGACATTGGCTTCGACGCCGAATTCGCGCTTCATCCGGTCCACAATAATTTCAAGGTGCAGCTCGCCCATACCGGCAATCAGGGTCTGGCCTGATTCTTCGTCCGTTTTCACCCGAAACGAAGGATCCTCCTGTGCCAGGCGTTGCAAGGCAATGCCCATCTTTTCCTGATCGACCTTGGTCTTGGGCTCGACCGCCTGGGTAATCACCGGCTCGGGGAAAACCATGCGCTCGAGCATGATGATGGCGCTCGGGTCGCACAGGGTTTCGCCAGTGGTGACATCTTTCAAACCAACGCAGGCCGCGATATCGCCAGCGACAATTTCGCTCACCTCTTCGCGCTTGTTCGCGTGCATCTGAACGATCCGACCGATGCGCTCTTTCTTGCCGCGAATTGGGTTGTACACACTGTCGCCCTTGTTCAACACGCCGGAGTACACGCGGACAAAAGTGAGCTGACCAACAAACGGGTCGGTCATCAACTTGAATGCCAGCGCCGAAAACTTCTCCTTGTCGTCCGCCCTGCGCACAACCGGCAGTTCATCATCATCCATACCCTTGACCGGTGGAATGTCCACCGGCGACGGCATGAACTCGATCACGGCGTCCAACATGCGTTGCACGCCCTTGTTCTTGAACGCAGTGCCGCACAACATCGGCTGGATTTCACTGGCAATGGTGCGCGTGCGCAGGCCGAGCTTGATTTCGTCGTGCGTCAAGTCACCTTCTTCCAGGTACTTGTTCATCAGTTCTTCATTGGCTTCGGCGGCCGCTTCAACCATTTTTTCGCGCCATTCCTTGGCCATTTCCAGCAATTCGGCGGGAACTTCGCCGTACTCGAATTTCATGCCCTGCGATGCTTCATCCCAAATGATCGACTTCATCTTGATCAAGTCAACCACACCGACGAAATGCTCTTCGGCGCCAATAGGGATCACGACCGGAACCGGGCTGGCCTTGAGGCGCAACTTCATCTGATCGTAAACTTTGAAAAAGTTGGCGCCGGTACGGTCCATCTTGTTCACAAAGGCCAGACGCGGCACCTTGTACTTATTGGCTTGGCGCCAAACCGTCTCTGACTGCGGCTGCACGCCGCCGACCGCGCAGTACACCATGCAGGCGCCGTCAAGCACCCGCATCGAACGCTCGACTTCAATCGTGAAATCGACGTGCCCGGGCGTGTCAATGATGTTGATCCGGTGCTCTGCGAAGTTGTTCTCCATGCCCTTCCAGAAACAGGTGGTGGCAGCCGAGGTAATCGTGATGCCACGCTCCTGCTCCTGCTCCATCCAGTCCATGGTGGCCGCGCCATCGTGCACTTCACCAATCTTGTGATTGACACCGGTGTAAAAAAGAATACGCTCAGTCGCGGTGGTTTTACCTGCGTCAATATGAGCCGAAATACCAATGTTACGGTAGCGCTCAATGGGGGTATGGCGAGCCATGATGAACCTCTGAAAAGAGAAAATTTAAAAAGCAGCAAACCTGCAAATATTGCCGGGCGTAGCGAGCGACTGTCACCTCATGGCACGGCTGGCGGAAACTGAAGCGCACCGCAGTGCGCAATGGTCGTCCGACGTGACCGGCAAGCGTGACCCTGAGTCGCGCAATCGCCCCGGAGCTTAGAAGCGGAAGTGGGAGAAGGCCTTATTGGCCTCTGCCATGCGGTGAACTTCATCACGCTTCTTCATGGCCCCGCCACGGCCTTCGGTGGCCTCCATCAACTCATTGGCAAGGCGCAACGCCATCGATTTCTCGCCGCGCTTGCGGGCGGCTTCCTTGATCCAGCGCATCGACAGCGCCAACCGGCGCACCGGACGCACTTCAACTGGCACCTGGTAGTTGGCGCCACCGACGCGACGCGACTTGACTTCTACCATCGGCTTGACATTGTTGATGGCCATTGTGAAGGCCTCAACCGGGTCTTTGCCAGGGTTCTTTTTCTCGATCTGCTCAAGCGCACCATAAATAATGCGTTCAGCGATCGCCTTCTTGCCGCCCTCCATGATCACGTTCATGAATTTGGACAACTCTACATTGCCGAATTTCGGGTCCGGCAGGATTTCACGTTTAGGGACTTCGCGACGACGTGGCATTTTTTCACCTCTTTGCTTCAGTTGACATCTTCATCAGATGCCGCGAAAACCATCCTGGTTTTCACTTACTCGACCCAATAGCGGGTCACTACGTTGCCTCACCGCGCCACGCGGGAAACAACACCTTGATTTGCGAACAAGAGCCCGGCTTATTTGGCCTTTGGTTTCTTGGCTCCGTACTTTGAACGCGATTGCTTGCGGTCTTTCACGCCTTGCAAATCGAGCGAACCGCGCACGATGTGGTAACGCACACCGGGCAGATCCTTGACCCGGCCACCGCGCACCAGCACCACAGAGTGCTCCTGCAGGTTGTGGCCTTCGCCGCCGATGTAGGAAATAACTTCGAATCCGTTGGTCAGGCGCACTTTGGCGACTTTACGCAACGCGGAGTTCGGTTTTTTGGGAGTCGTGGTGTACACACGCGTGCACACGCCACGGCGCTGTGGAGAATTCTGCATCGCAGGGCTTTTGGACTTGATCGTTTCGACCGCTCGCCCCTGACGTACTAGTTGATTAATGGTTGGCATTGAAAAACGTCCCTCAACGTTTGGTAACTGTAAATACTTCGAAATCGTGAATCCCTTCGGGAATTCCGAAAAGCCTTCGACTATAGCAGGTCATCCCACCTTCTGCAATCAAGGTTTGACAGGTTTGGGGAAAGGGCCATGTGTGCAAGTACTGACTTTTAGGGCGATTCTGCTATTTGATCCAGAGCCGCAGCGCATCCCACGTCCTGCCCAGAATGCCGGCCTGTTCCACGGCTTCCAGGGCGACCAACGGTACATCGAGCAGCGCTTGCTCCCCAATGGACACCTTCAAGGTTGCCAGTTGCTGCCCCAGCGTGAACGGCGCGACCAGTGGATCTTGCCGGACCACCTGGGTCTTGAGCTTGGCTGCTGATCCGGCCGGCACCGCCACAATGATGGCTTGCGGCTGGCCCAGCCTGACGGCGGAGCTCTTGCCTTTCCAGACCGGCGGCGATACGACCGCCTGGCTGGCCTCGAACAACTTGACCGCCTCAAACGCCGTAAAACCCCAATTCAACAACTTTTGCGACTCATTGGCCCGCGAATTCTCGCTAGTCGCACCCAGCACAATTGACAACAGGCGCCGGCTGCCGCTCGCCGCCGGCGATCCGGCGGCAGCGCCCGCCGCGCCCAGACTTGACAGGTCGCGCTTGGCCGTGGCAATGACACAATAGCCGGCAGCCTCCGTGTACCCGGTTTTCAAACCATCGACCGAAGGATCGCGAAACAGCAGTAGATTTCGGTTGCTGTCATTGGCCGCCGGGGTGCCTGGGTAACGGTATTTCTTGATTGAGTAATAGACCACATAATCCGGAAAATCACGCATCAACCGGGTCGCAAGAATGCTCAGATCGCGTGCCGTGGTAGTGTGTCCGGCCGCGGTCAACCCCTCAGGGTTTTTGTAACTTGTGGCCTTCATACCGAGCGCCTTGGCCTGATCGTTCATCAGTTGCACAAAACGTTCCGCAGTGCCGCCAACGCCCTCGGCCAGTGCCATGGTGGCATCGTTGCCGCTTTGCACAATCATTCCCTTGATCAGGTCTTCCACCGGCACCTGCATCTTGGGGTCGATAAACATGCGCGAACCGGGCATTTTCCAGGCCCGCTCACTGACTGGCAGCGTCTGCCTGATGTCAATTTTCTTGCTGCGTAGCGCATCAAAAACCAGATAAGCCGTCATCAGCTTTGTCAAAGAGGCCGGCTCGACCGCAACATCAACGTCTTTTTCCACCAACATTTGATTCGTCGTGACGTCCAGCAACAGGTAGGAGCGTGCGGCGATTTCCGGCGCTTGCAGTGTTTGGGCCGGTGCCGACAGACACAAGAAAGTGCCAATGAGCAAAAGGAGTTTTTTCATGGTGGAGTGTGCGCCAGTGAGTGCGGCGGCGTGCAGGAGAGGAAAGAAATTTACTGATCAGGTGGCCCGGGTGAGCCCCATTCATCGGTGACGGGTTGGCAATAAGCTTAACGTCCCACATTGTCCGGTATCAGTAGCCGTTCGACCACTTTGCCGTTCTTCAAATGGGACTCGACGATTTCGTCAATGTCGTGGTTGTCCACATAGGTGTACCAGACCGCCTCCGGATAGACCACCGCAACCGGGCCGGCGGCGCACCGGTCCAGGCAACCCGCCTTGTTGACTCTTACCTGGCCAGGTCCGGCCAGGCCGGCGGCCTTGATCTGAAGCTTGCACCGATCAAAGCCCTGCTGCGCATTGTGCCTGGCGCAACACTCCTCTTCATTCTTTCGGTCGTTGAGACAGAAGAATATATGCCGCTCGTAGTAGGAAGACCGCAATCCGGTCGCCCCTTGCGTATCGACTTCTTCATCATGTGTTTTTTCAGTCATGGGTGGATTCTAGTTTTTCAGGCCATGCCCGCCCAGTTGATTGAGCACATACACCAAAGTCGCATACGGCCAGAGCCACCCGAGCCACTGAGCCAGGCCGTGAAAGCGGATGAAACGCCCCTGCTCCCAGGTTGACAATGTTTGTGCAAAATAGGAACTGGCCGGCGCCAGATTGAGCAGGCTGAGGGAAATACCGAGCGCGAGCACAACCAGCGCTGCACTGGCGCGCGGCGGCAACCACAACGACGGGACCAGCAGCACCATGGCGGCAATCAAGCCGACCTTGACCGGCAGGCTGAACCAGGCCCACGCATGCTCGGGACCGTAACTTAAGGCCGCCGAAAGTGCCGTAGCGCCAATTCCTAGCCAAATAGCCGCCAACACAAACAGGGCGCGCCGCCCAATGGAGTGAATGATGCAATAGCCGAGCAGGCACGGTATCAGGATACCGAGCATGACGCAGACCAGTTCGGCGCCTGGCAGCATAGGCTGCAGTTCCACTTCCCGCAGCGGCAGCCAGTCCAGAAACGGAGTGTCCGCAAACAGGTCCACTAGGGCAGCCTCCAAACGCTCCAGCACCTGCCCCAGCCCGAACGGAACTGCCGCCGGAAACAGCAACGCGAAAGGCCACAATGCCAGCAAAACCAGGGCGCCGTGTGCGTCCGGCGCAAACCAGCGCGCCCGGAATCGGCTCCATCGGTCAATGACGCCCAGTTGTTCCAACGCCCAAGCTGCCATGGCACCAAGCCATGCACCCAACACATTCAGCGCGAGATCGGCATTCGACGCCACCCGCGCTGGCAAATAACTTTGCAGCGACTCCATCGACAGCGACAAAACACCGGCCGCCAGCGTCGCAAGTGCAACGGTGTATCGGACGCGCCCGCTGCGCAACGCACCGAGCACCAATAAATACCCGAATGGCATGTATCCCAGAATGTTGATCGCAACGTCAAACCCGGTCCAGTACTTGGGTAGCGCGGCAGCCAGGAACGCCCACGGCCAGTTGCCCTGGGAACGCCAACCGGCAAACGGATACAGGCTGGCGTAAAGAATAAGGCCCGCATAGATCAGCGCAAGCGGCCGGGCTGAAGTCTTATGCATCGCAATGGGCGGCAAAGGCTGTGGGAAACGATCTAAGCCAACACATGCGGTGCAGTTTAGGCCAAAAAAACCCCAGCACGTGGGCTGGGGTGGTAAGCCTATTTGCTGTCACACATCAAGGCCCCGCTCAGGGAGGAAAAGCGGGAGGCGGTAAACCGCCTGCGTGTAATATAGCAAACTTCGCAGCGCAATTCAATGCCCGGCCCAAATAACACCACTCGTTACACTTTTATTATGACAACCTACGCTCCGTACCCGCTGGGACGCCCGCGCCGACTGCGCCGCGACAGCTTTACCCGCAATCTGGTGCGGGAAAACACTTTGACTGCCAACGACCTGATTTACCCGGTTTTCGTTGTGAACGGTAAACAGCAGCGCGAAGCGGTGCGCTCAATGCCGGGGGTTGAGCGCCTGAGCCTGGATTTGCTGTTGCCGGTCGCCGAGGACTGCGTCAGGTTGGGCATTCCGGTCATGGCTTTGTTCCCGGTGATCGACCCGGCGCTCAAGACACCGGACGGACGCGAGGCGCTTAACCCGGACGGCCTGGTGCCACGGGTGGTGCAGGCGTTGAAAAAGGAGTTCCCCGAGCTGGGCGTCATGACCGATGTCGCGCTCGACCCTTTCACCAGCCACGGACAGGACGGTTTGCCCGACCCCAACCCGGCGGCCGACGGCTACATCATGAACGATGAAACCGTCGCCGTGCTGGTCAAACAGGCTCTCAACCAGGCCGGCGCCGGCGTCGATATCGTGGCGCCGAGCGACATGATGGACGGCCGCATTGGCGCCATTCGCCAGGCGCTGGAAGCCAACCACTTTGTTCACACCCGCATCATGGCCTACAGCGCCAAGTACGCCAGTGCCTTTTATGGTCCGTTTCGTGATGCCGTCGGGTCTGCCTCCAACCTGGGCAAGAGCAACAAAAAGGTGTACCAGATGGACCCCGGCAATTCCGATGAGGCGCTGCGGGAAGTCGCGCTGGACATCGCCGAAGGCGCCGACATGGTGATGGTCAAGCCCGGCATGCCATACCTCGACATCGTGCGCCGTGTCAAAGACGAATTCAGCATTCCCACGTTTGCCTATCAAGTCAGCGGCGAGTACGCCATGCTTAAAGCGGCCAGCCAAAACGGCTGGCTCGACCACGATGCCGTCATGATGGAGAGCCTGCTGGCGTTCAAACGTGCCGGCGCGGACGGTGTATTGACCTACTTTGCCCGCGACGCCGCCCGTTTACTCAAAAGTTAGCAAGACCTGGCGCATGCGAATTTTCACCATCGGCCCGGCCAGCGTAAGCGAGACCGACAGCCTGACGCTACTGAACAGTGCCCCGTTGGCCGACCGCGGCTTTGTGTGGATCGCTTGTTCGCGTGCAGAGTTCGAGCTGATGCAGGCGCAGGTGCAAGCCACGCTGCAGGATATGTGTGGCATGCAACTGGTCGATTTGCATATTTCAGATCTGCTGAACCGGTATTTACCGTCGCACTATGACTACACCTCCCAATACGATCTGCTGGTATTTCGCCGGCTCGCGGCCGGCACTGCGCAGACCGAACCGGCACAACCTGGCGCCCCACTGATCCCGTTGCAGGCGCGCGGTGGCCCGACCATTTTGCGCCGCATCGACACCAGCCCGGTCGGATTTGCCCTGTTTGATCGACTGCTGCTAACGGTGCACCCGACCGATTGCGCGGTGCGTGATGCTTATGCCAGCAAGCTGCTCAATGCTGCGTCGGCGGTCTCACGCGCCGCCAGCGTTCACCTGCCCGGCAATTCGGCCGACTTGATGCTGCGCATCGTCAGCCAGATCGTCGATGGCTACCTCGAACTTCGTCGCGAGCTCAGCCACCAACTGGAGCACTGGCAGGCGGAACTGCTGGACCCCCGGACACGCTTCAACAACTGGACCGCGTTGCTGCAAGCCCGGCTGTCCTTGCACCATCTGGACGAAATCTGCGAAGACCAGCGCGCTTCAATCCAGGACTGGATCGAAGCGCTCAGCAGTTGGCCCGATGCCGACACACCGGGCGCGCAGCGTGAGCGCGACTTGCTGCAAGTGCGCAGCCGTGATGTGCTCGAGCACATCGAGCGCGTCGTTCATCACGTGCAACGTCTGGAGCAAAGCGTCGAGGTAGCCGTTCAGATGCATTTCAACGCGCAAAGCCACCGCGCCAACGAAATCATGCGCACGCTGACGGTGCTGACTGCTGTCTTTCTGCCGCTCAATTTGATCGCCGGCATCTTCGGCATGAACTTTGAGTTCATCCCGTTTCTGCACCAGTCCAACGGCTTCTGGTTCGCGATGGGCGCGATGGCGCTGATTGCGGTCGGCCTGGTCCTCGTGTTCTCGCGCAAACGCTATCTGGAGCGCTCGGCGCGCTAGCCGCGAATGCAGGGCCGCCAGTGGGCTCAGACCCAGGGTTGCGCCAGTTGCTCTGCGGCAAACACACGCTGCACCGCCGGGCGGGCCAACACAGTTTGCAGATAGGGCCGCAAATGGGGCCGCTCGCGCGCCGGTGCGCTGGAAAATCCCCGTGTCCAGCGGCACAGCATCATCGCGTAAGGATCGAGCGCCGAATACTCGGCACCGAGCAGCCAGGGCCCGCCATGACGAGCCAGCTCAGCGTCAAGCTGGTCGAGCATGCCGCCGATCCTGCGCTGCGCCTGCGCCTTCACCTGCGCCGCCGCCGGCGCATCACCGTCATCGACCCAGCGCTCCGGGTAGAAATAGCTGATCAGGCTTGCCTGCAAAGTATTGGTCAGCCACACCAGCCACTTGTAGAAGTGCGCCCTTTGCACGCTGCCCAGTGCCGGTGCCAGCGCGGCCGCAGGGTATTTGTCGCACAGATACAGGCAGATGGCGGCGGTCTCGTACAGCACCAGTTCGCCGTCGGTCAGCACCGGAATCAGTCCGTTCGGGTTGAGCTTGACGTAGTCCGGCGCCTTGTGCGCGTCGGCCATGCGATCGACCAGCACCAACTCGAACGGCACGCCGATTTCATTCAGCAGAATATGCGGCGTCATCGACGCGGTGCCGGGGTAGTAGTGAAGTTGCAGCATGGTGGATTTCCTCAATGTTGGTCCAGTTTACGTGCGACAAAATCCAGCCGGTCCCGACCCCGGAAAATCTCGCCGTCAATGCAATAACTTGGGGCACCAAACACGCCAGCGGTGATCGCCGCTTCGGCATTGGCAATTGTCATCGTGACCGTCAGCGACGACGGTGCAGTTTTGGCGGACAATGACCATTATTCCATCAAGTTCGAGGCCAACAATGAAGCCATTTCTCGCCCTTCCTTTCTTACTTGCAGCCTTGTGGCTTAGCACCAACGTCGCAGCGGCTACCCTGAACGTGGCCGGTGTCAAACTGGAGGACAGCGTGGAGATGCAGGGGCGGAAACTGCAACTCAATGGCGCCGGCGTTCGCTACAAGTTTGTCGTCAAGGTGTACGTCGCCGGTCTCTATCTGAGCCAGCCGGCGCGCAGCGCAGCCGAGGTGATGGACGCGCCCGGCCCCAAGCGCATGAGCATTACCATGCTGCGCGACATAGACGCCAACTAACTGGGCAAGCTGTTCACGCGCGGAGTTGAGGACAACATCGCCAAGGGCAGTCTTTCGCGCCTGGTCCCGGGCCTGCTGCGCATGGGGCAGATATTCTTCGACCACAAGAAACTACTGGCCGGCGACTCTTTCCAGATCGACTGGCTGCCCGGTGTCGGCACCGTCATCACGGTGCAGGGCAAAGTGCAGGGCGAGCCATTCAAGGAGCCCGAATTCTTCAACGCGCTGATGGGCATCTGGCTGGGCAAATCACCGGCCGACTGGCAACTCAAGGAAGCGCTGCTGGGGTCGCACAAGTAGTCTGGCACGCTGCGCGCGCTGGCGCCCTGGCGCCACCAACAGCGCCAATCTTCGAATGCGCCGGTTGCGTGCCGTTACTTCGGCCCGCTCTGCTCCGGCGCAGCCACTTGGAACGATTGCACCCGCCCGTTCAGACTATCAGTGACATACAGGGTGCTTTGCTCCAACCACAACCCGCCTATCCGGCTGAATACAACCGGCGCGCCGCCGGTGCCGCCAAAACTCGCAGTCAGTTGACCCTCGGTATAAACCTTGATGCTGCGATCGAAATTGTCTGCGACAAACACCCGGCCATGGCGATCGACGGCAATCGCGGCAGGATCTTTCAGGGAATCGGTCCCGAAGCTATCACGCTCCTGCCCATCTGGCCCGAGCACGACGATCTTGTGGCCAATCCGATCGACCAGATACAACCCGTCCGGGCCGTGCGCCATGGCTGCAATGCTGCGCGCCTCGGCTGGCTTGTGTATGTCGAGCAGCAGGCCCAGGCTATTGAACACCACGACCTGGTTGTACAAAGCATCGGCAACCAGCACTTGACCGTTGCTATCCAGCGCCAGGGCCGCCGGGCGCGTCAATTCCCGCGCATTGCCAAATGACTGCAACAGCTTGCCATCGATAGAAAAGTGCAGCACCTTCTGCGCGCCGGAATCGGCCACGTAAACCGACAAGTCGGGCGCGACCACAAGGCCAGTCACCCTGGCGGCGGGATAACTGGCAAACGCCAGCATGGTCTGGCGCACCAAGTCATAACGAAAAATCTGCTGCCGCCCGGAATCCGCAACGTACAGAAAACTGCCGCGCCCGCCAATGGCAGTGGGTGACATGAAGGCCACATAACCGGTGAATTCCGGCCTGCGTTGCAGTGGTGCCTGCATGCTCAGCGGTGCCTGCATGTTGATTGCGGGCTCGATCCGGCCACCGGCAATCGTTGACCCAAGCGTCAGCAGCGCCGCTGTGGCGGCAATCGCACTGGCGCCAGTCAGAAGCAGGCTGATGCCAAACAGCGCCTGCCAGCCCATCACGGCAAAGCGTCGTGTCTCAAAGCGTTTCATCCTGAACTCTCCTTCTCTGTCGCCGAACATCCGGCTACCAGCGTCCCGGGCCATTGGTTAGAGCGCCCCCGATAATCCTGGTTTTGAGCCCCGGCAGCCCGGAATGGCACAAATCGCATTTGTCGGTACCCCAGGCGATCTGGTCGTTGTGGCACATGCCGCAAAACTTGCCGTCAATGATGTCGGACATCAAGACCTGATTAGCCCCGACTCTCATTTTAAAGCCGAGCTCCCCGTGGCAAACCTTGCAGCGGAAGCGAATACGGTGAAAAGTGTGTGAAAAAATAACCGGTCGGGCGCCGTGTTTTTCCGACAACTGGTTCATCACCACATCGCCATATTCAGCATGTGCAAGCGCGGCTGCCAGCAACAGGCCGAACAGCACAACAACGCCCTTGGTGGAGCGCAAATTTCGCTTCTTTTCCCGTAAGTTCATTTGTGTATTCATTGCTGCCATGCTCTTTACTGGGCTTGCACGCTGTGGCAGCGCTTGCACTCAGTCAACGGAAAAGCAACCGCGCCATGACAGACTCCGCACGACTCGCCGTTCAAAATATTCAGCATATTCATTGGCGTCGCGCCGGCCTTTGACTTGAACAAGTCCTCGTGGCAATTACTGCAGACCAGCCATTGCGTGTGCGGTTTATGCGGGAAAACCACCCAGCCTGGCCCGCCCCCTTTACGCACGACATCCTGGTCCAGCACCGTGATCTGGGTGTCCGGCCAAATATTGGTGCGCGGATTGATCGCCCCCTGCTCCAGCGCTTTTTTCCAGTCAACACCGGTGCCGACCGTGTCTTTGGGCAGATGGGCAATGATGGTGGACGGATCCTGCAACAGACGAAGGGAAGGATTGAGCGGATCGTGCAAGCCGTCATTGGGCGGCGCCGGACGGTCACCAGCGCACCCCAAGACGGCCACAGTTGCGACGACCAAAAGCCACCAGCGAAGGCGGCCCGCACGAAGGATTTGCACGCAGTGCCTACGCATCATCGCGGCTATCCGGGAATGGCAATACCGGCACTGCGAATGGCACGCACGAGTTCGGTGTTGGAATTCTCCTGCAGCTTGATGGCGGACGCGTAATCGCCTTTGGCTGCCGCCCCCGCCGCTTCGCTGCGCAAGCGTGCTGCCAACTCCACATGTTGTTGCATCGCGCTTTGCACGCCGGGGTCGCTGGCACGCTTATCCTTGAGCAGCGCGCTGACCAATGCCAGGTTCGCGTCACCGCGCTCAAGTTCGTAGCGATATTCCTCTTGAGGGTTGGCAAAGTGCACCGATCGGGTCTTCGTCTGACCGCTGGTCATTCCGGCCAGCGCAGTCGTCGCCTCAGCACCGGCCTGATCCAGCAAGGTGTTGGCCTGATCGAGTTGATTGGCAGCCGCCAGCGCGTTTGCTTGCTGTATCTGGTTTTCAATTCTTTTCCCGATATCGGCTTGCCTGGCGTCCGGGGCTTTGTCGGCGCTGACGCGTTGTTGCGCCGCAAGCAAGGCCTTGGCGCTCACCATACGGGCTTCAAAATCGCTGCGCTTTTTCTCGTCGTTAACTTGCGCTGGCGCCGCCAATCGCGCACCGTCATACACCAGCTTTGACGCCTGAGTCAACAACTGCGACGCGCTGGCCAGTTCGCCGCTACGATAAGCTTGGTCTGCCTGCACCAGCAGTTGCCGCGCCTTGTCTCTCAGTGCCAGCGCGTCCGGGTTTGCGCTCGACTCGATTTGCCTGGCGGTCGAGGACTTTTCGATCAGCAGCGACACCGATGCCAGCCGACGCTCAATCTGCTCCTTGTTATCGGGCGCCGATCGTGCCGGCCGGGTTGTCGTCGGCGCGTCCGCCCCGGAAGACGGCTGTGCCGCCAGCGCGGCACCGGCCAGCAGCGCCCAGCACGTTAGACAAAAAACTGTACGGCTTGACGTCATGGCCTAGTGCTCGCACTCAATCATCCCGCCTTGTTCTTGGCATGGCAACGCCGGCATTCAGCCACCGGGAACGCCACCGTCCCGTGGCACACGCCGCATGACTGGCCCAACGAGATGGCCGCCATGCTCATCGGGTTGAGGCGGGGGTTGACCTCTGCGGCAAAAATGGCCGGGTGGCAACTGCCGCACGCCATCCATTGGGTATGCGTCTTGTGCGGGAAGACAACGTCGGGCATGGAACCCTTGACCTCGCGCACGATGATCTCGTCCATCACCCTTTGCTTGACGTTCGGGTCACGCCGGTCGGCCAGCGGAGTGATCCCCCTGTCGTTGAGTGCCTTGGTCCAGTCAACCCGGTTGCCCATGGTGCTCTTGGGCAATGTGGCAAACGCTTCCAGCGGCGCCTGCAGTGACAGTGTGCCCTGGGCGGCCGGATTGTGAATGCCATCCTGGGCCGGCGCAAGATTGTACTTTGGCGCTTCCCGCATCAAACGGTTAAACGAATTGGCGCCGGTCATGGCCGACCCGGCCGCTGGTGCAGCCGCCACGGGTTGCGTCAGCGCTGGCTTGGCGGGCGCAGCCGATGGCGCTGGCGCAACATAAGCCTTGACCAGCGCAGCACCGCCCGACAGCGCCACCATGTGATTGACTGCGGCATGCACCTGCGTGTCGGTCAAACTATCGTTGCCGCCGCGCGCGTCATGTGTGCCAAAGCCTTTGATGATGTTGGCATGGAGTTGATTGAGACCGCGTTTGAGCCGCGGCGCCCAAGCCGCAACATCCCCCGTCTTGGCCGAGCCTTTGCTATGGCATACCGCGCAGTCCTCGTCGTAAATCGCTTTTCCGCTCGGCGCATCGGCTGCACCCGCGTTGACCGACAGCGCGCACAGGAAGACAAAAACAGTCTTGCGCAAGAATGATCTGTTCATTTTCTATTCCTATTTTTTGGTCGTTGACTGAGGTTGCGGCTGTTGATGAGGCGTTGACGTTTTCATACCTTTCTTGCCGGAATGACACAGGTCGCAACTCTCTGTCGACCAGGCGATGTTGCCGTCGTGGCAGGCGCCGCAATACTGACCGTCCATGATCTTGACCATATTGATCTGGCTGGCGCCGGCCTTGAACTTGATGCCCAGATCGGAGTGGCAGGCCTTGCAGGTATAGCGGATGCGATGGAACCAATGAGGGAACACCACCGGCTCTATATTGGACGCTTCCGAGTAATTATTCATGACAATGTCGCCAAACTCAGCCCGCGCCTCGGTTGCTGGCCACAGCATAGCCAGCAACACGGCGCCGCACAGCAAAAACATCTGTAGTGTCGCGCCTCTGTTTAGTATTTTGAACATCTGATTTCGCCTTTCAAAGCATACGCCAACAATGTCATCACTAGCCCCCAAGGTCACGAGTCAGCGTGAACAGCACAGACTTGTTTAACTGTCCGCCCACTTTTGCTGCGCGCGTATTGAACCTCAGGAAAACGCGTCCAATCGTGTACTCCAGCCTATTTTCCCAAGACGCAGTTTCCTGATCCAGCGGCCCTCCGAGCAACGGCAACCACGCCTGGCCGTTTAGCCGGAGGTCCGAAAAGAAAGTCAGACGCGGCACGCCAAAGGCGCGTGCGTTGCTATAACTCAGCGAACCGCTCGATGTTGTGACGAAGCCGTCACCGCTATCGATCGTGACGAAGCTGTCCGGACGATTCGGGTCAAACATCAGACCGTAGCGCTGCCGGGTTGTCTGGATGGTCAAGCCGCCAGACCAGGCACTGAAGCGGCCAGTGCTCAGGTTGCCGGTGGCCTGTGCGTTGGCCATCTGGAAAACACTCGGGCTCAGCCCCCAGGAACGCGCGTCGTGGGCGCTGAGCTGCAGCAGTGTCGTGGCACTGCCCATTGAAGTGCTGTACGACAGCAGGCCGCTGTGCGTCAACTGCCGGGTAGACCCCAGGGCGGAATCGGCCGTGGCAGAACCCAACTGGCTGAGCTGCGCGCTCAGGTTGGAGCCCTGACCAACCTCGATGTTGCGACTCAAGTTGTGACTCAAATGCACCATCAGTTGTTGCCCTGCATCGGCGTCGCCGGTGCGATTGGTCAGCGAGCTGCCCGCACTCCAGCCATATTGATACGGGCCGAAGGGGATTGACGCAGGCTGATAGGTGAAGCCTGCCATCTGGCTGGTCGTTATCTCTTGCGTGTCAGTGCTATTGGTCAGGTTGACATTGGCGCTGGCGTTCAAATTCAGGGCCGGCGACACGCTATATGTGCCGGCCGCGTTCAGGTTAAGGTTGCGCATCAGAGTGCCGGCGTTGCTGGCGTTCGTTGCACCGCTGTCCCAACCACTGGTAAAGGTCAACAAGCGCACGCCAGCCTGCCCTGAATAGGGTTTGTCTTGCGGTCGCCACGAGCCATAACTGTTTAACTGCAGTTGCCTCCAGGAACTGTTGCTTGGCGGCAGGCCTTGCGGCGCCAGACGATAGCGCGAACGGCTAAGGTCCGCCGTATTTTGCAGGTTGAACGTGTTATTCGGATTAAAGCTGTGCAGCGCGTACAGTGTGTCTTGCTCACTGAATTCACCGCTATTTTCGCGCCGGTTGCGCAGACCCTGAGCATTGACCTGCACGCTGTGATTCGGCGCAGGGTTGAGCGTCAACGCCATTTGCAGCGCATCTTGCCGGTAGGCGTCGAAGGCGTTGGTTTGCGACCTGCGATCCCAGCCGACCATCGCACTACCTTGGCCCCACCGATAGTTCTGGCTGAAGCCAACCGTCTGGTTGCTGTAGCCGTCCAGCGCCGAAAGGACCGTTGATGCACGGCTGTCGTTCCTTTCGAAGTGAGCTTCAAATGGAAATCTGCTCATCGGGAACAGCGTCAAGCGCGCGTTCCCCGCCACCAGCACATTCTTGCTGCTGAGGCTACCCGAGGCGCTGGCGTCGTCGCTCTGGGTGTTGGAGCGATACACACTGAACTCAATAGCCCCGGTCAACTTGCCGAACCATGGTTGCCAGACCGGCGCGTCTGCCTGCACCCTCAGCGTCGCCTTCGCCGCTTGCTGCGAGGCCGAGCTGTTCGCCCAGATGTCACGCCTGGCTTCGTAAGAGACCCGGCCGCTGATTCGAAACGACGGCAGTTGCAGAACCATCCGTTCTGACGGCGGTGCGCTGCTGGTGGGCGCAGGCTCCGATCCCGCCGAGGGCGGTGGCAGCGCGGCCACAGCCGCGCGCTGCCACGCGCAAGCCAGCAGCCCCAGCAACAGGACTGAAGGCCGGAATGCGTGCCCGCTGTGACGCTTCGCGTTAGCCATCCTCAGCGCACTGTGGGAATGGTTAAACTTGACATTACGGAATGGGGCACTGGCAACCTTTTGTAAATTTGCGTGAATTCTACTTTTTGGCAGGGCATATTATTCCTGATCTAGCGCAAGACTATTGCAGGTTTTGTCGGATAAACTGAACATTCAAGAGAAGCGAAAGAGACCGCACACACATGAAGAGAACGAATTTGCGCAAGGCTGGGCTGCTGTTGGCACTGCCGCTTGCAGCCGCCCTGTGGCTCAGCGGCTGCGCGGTGCAACCCGTGGACGAACGACCGGTGCAGGAACGGCCGGTGTTCCCGGCTCCGCCCGATCAGGCGCGTTTTGTGTATGAAGGCACGCTCTACGGTAACGCCGGTGTCGCAAGACAAGCCCCAAATGCCACTCTGCAGCGCCTGTTGACCGGCGAAGAATCAAGCAGGGGGGATGTCCGTTTGCAGAAGCCCTATGGCGTAGCAGTCTATCACGGGCGCGTCTATGTCAGCGATACGGTGGCGCGCTCGGTAGCGGTGTTTGATATTCCGGGCCAGCGATTCTTCCAGATCGGGCACGATGACCCTGGATTGCTGACCAAGCCGATGGGACTGGACATCGATGGCCAAGGCAACCTGTACGTGGTCGATGCCACCAGCAAGCACGTTCAGGTTTATGACAGAGACGGCAAATTCTTGCGTAAGTTCGGCGGACCGACCTTGCTCTCCCGCCCAACTGGGATCGCGGTCGATGCGCCCGGCAACCGCGTCTATGTGGTCGATATCGGCGGCGTCTCGTCGCAGGACCACCGGGTGCGCGTTTTCGACGCGCGAAGCGGCACGCATCTGCTGGATATTGGCAAGCGCGGCAAGGGACCGGGCGAATTCAATTTTCCGCTGGACGCCAGCCTGGGGCTGAACGACCTGCTATACGTGGTGGACAGCGGCAACTTCCGCGTGCAAGTATTTCGCACCAACGGCACTTTTGTAAAAACTTTCGGTTCAATCGGGGCCCAAGGTGGGCAATTTGCGCGCCCCAAAGAAGTGGCCACCGACCTGGACAACAATGTGTACGTCGTCGATAGCGCATTCGGCAACTTCCAGATTTTCAACCCCGAGGGGCAGTTGCTTTTGATCGTGGGTAGTCGCAGCGAGACCGACGCAATGGCAAAGTACAAGCTTCCAGCCGGGATTGCCGTTGACGGCGATGGTCGAGTCTATGTGGTGGATCAATATTTCCGCAAAGTCGATGTCTACCGCCCGGCAAAACTGGCCGAAGACGCAGGGTTTGCCGTCAAGAGAGAACCCGGCGCAAAGAAATAAGCGGACTCAGCCGCTTTTAGCTTGATCCAAGCGGGAATTGCGACGCGTCCAGCACCTGGATGGCGGCGGACTTTCTCAGCCTGGCTTTCAACTCGGACCACAACTCGTCGCCACGCTCGCTGCGCCAGAGACGCTCCACGCCCTCCCTAACCGTGTCAAAAGCCACTACCTGCGCCGGCTTTCGGTCGTGCAGGCGCACAATTACCACACCTTCGAGTACGGCAATGGCGTCGGAGGTGGCGCCGGGCGCCAGCTTGTCGATCTGCGCGCGCACCGCTTCGCCCATCAGGTCGGCGTGCACATAGCCCATATCACCGCCACTTTTGGCGCTGTCATGGCCCGAGTGCTCACGCGCCAGTTGCGAGAAATCGGTGCCATCCGCCAGGCGCTGCCGCAGGGCTTTCGCCTCGTCCAGCACCTTGTCCCGAAACTCCACCGGCTGCCACGGATCAATCTTCAGCAGGATGACGGACAAATGCACCTGTTCGGGGGCGGTAAACAGATCCGGATGGCGCTCGTAATAGGCACGCAGTTGCTCGGGCGTGGCGGCAGGCACGTCGCGCACCACACGCTCAATTTGTTCCACCAGTTCGCGCCGAACCAGTTGCCCCCTGATCCATGAAAGGAGTCGCTCGCGGTCATCGGCCCAGCCCGGCGTGGCGGCGTTCTTCTTGTCGATCGCCGCCAGTTCGCCGTCGATCTTCACGGCATCCGCAATAAGTCCGCGGCGCGCAGCTTCCTCGGCCAGCAACATGCGCTCGACGACAAGGTTGGCCATTTCCTTGCGGATCGCCTGCTCCTGACCCTCGGGCACCTTGCCATGATAAAACCGTTCCCGCATGGTATTGATCACCACGGTCATGTAGTCGCGGGCACTGATCGCATGGCCGTTGACGGTGGCCAGCACTTCCTCGCCCAGCGACGGCGCCTTCGCAACTTCGGCCGCGTTGGCGAACACAGCGGCGGTTGCCAGGCAAACCATAGCGAGCACTGCGTTTACTCGAACCAGATTCATGTGAGCTGCTCTCATCTCAAAAAAAGGAAAAGCGGGCCAGACGCTTTGCCTCTGGCCCGCTAGTGATTGTGCTCCGCTCCAGCGGCGGGAGCGCGCATCCGACTGATTAACCGTTACTTCTTATGGCATGCCAGGCAGATTCTGCTACCCGTATTGGCGGTGCGCAGGAACGAAGTCGTGGTCGTAGAGGCGCTGTGCGGCTCATGGCATGACGAACACTCGACCGACGGCACGCCGTTGAAACCGGCAATGCCGCTCGCATACAGGGCCATGTCAGTCTTGTCTTTGACAGTCAGGGACCCCGTTCCCACCGTGTCAACCCAGAAAGCATTGGAGGCATCCTTGAAGTACGGGTTGAAGTCCACATCCCTGCAAAGCGAAGCAGCTATCGAGTTCGAACCGTTGACGGGCACGTACGCTGCGGTGGCGCCACCGCAGTAGGGAATGCCGACCGGATGGTCGTTCGACAGGTCGGTACCCAACAGGGCGAAGACACCGGCCAGCATCTGGCCGTTAGCCTGCGGGGCCCATGTATAACCCGTCATCCGGCCGCCGGTGAGAGTCGGGCCGGAGCCTGGCCCGTTGATCACCGTGTCCATCGCCGTCGCGCCGTCGTGGCACGACAGACACATCGTCGAGCGCGTGCCCATGTTCGTGTTCACGTTGGCGTAATTCATCGTGGTCGATGTGTACGGGGTAAACCCAGCGGAGGCCGGCGCGATGCGGTTCCACAACGGTGCCACGGTCTGGTTGCCGCCGTGTGGCGTATGGCAGAAGACGCAAATTTCGGCAGCGGCTCCTGCGGGACCCGTCGCCTTATTACCGCTCGCGCCCAACGTGGTCAAGTCGTGCTTGCTACCGGAGATCACACCATCCACGACCGCTGCGGAGGCAGACTGAGCGGCGAGCCCGAGCCCGATGACCAGCGCCGAGGCCGCGAATACACCGGTCAGCCTTTTTGTAAGATTCTTGTTACTCATGTTTACCGCTCTCTTTCCTGGGTTAGGTTGTTCCAACAATTTCCAAATGTCTAAATGCACGGAACGAAGTCTATCTCGCATGTGCAAGGCCAGTCCATTGTAAATTTACATGAACTTGATCTAGCGCAAAGGATCTTGCAACCTACGTCAACAGGAAACAACAGCATCGAGCCAGCGATTTACCCCGGAATTGCGGGGCGCGGCAAGCCTGCCCGCGCCACGTCAATGCAGCGTGCGCATATAGGCAATGACGTCAAGGATCTCGCCGTTGCTCAGTCGCCCCTGAAAAGAAGGCATCGCGTTCTTGCCCTTGCGCACCACTTGCATCAGCGTCAAGTCCGGCCGCATCAGCCCTTGCCCGCGCTGAAAACTGGGTGAGCCGGGCGCTGCGGCAACGCCGGGTCCGCCATGACATGACACGCAATGCTTGGCGTAGAGACGGCCTCCGCTATTCGTATCGGCAGCGTGCGCGGCATTGCCGATGACGCCCGACAGCAGCAACGCCATGAGCGCTACAAGGCCACGTGGCAGGCCCGGTCGGGCGTTGTGTCTTGCCTCACGCAGAATTGTTTTCAACATCATTTCATGCTCCGGGGTTTCATTTTCTCTTTCCCACATTGGAGTTCGATTTTGACACGGGTTTGCATCCACCCCAAGTTCAATGCGGCTGGCACAGTCAGCGGCTTGTTAAACTGCAACTCTGACAGGCGATATTACCCGCGTTGCACTGATTGAATCGCCAGACGACGCGGGAACAGAAGGAGAACGAACGATGACATTGCACATAACAGCATCGGCGCGTGGCGCCGCCTTGGCACTGGCCGCGCTGCTGCTGGCCAGCGGCTTGGCACAGGCTCAAACGGCCACACCGGCGCCGACCGGCGCGTCTGCACCGGCGGTGGCAAAGAAGGTGCAGCCACCGGCGAAAGACGCCCCCTGCATGAAGTGTCACGACGATCTGTTTGAAGAAGCAGTGGTGCATAGCGGCGCGGCCTTTGGTTGCAAGGGCTGCCATGGCGGCATTGACGCCTCCGGGCGGCCGCACAAACTGCTCAACAAAGTGCCCAGTGGGCTGACCTCGGCTCCACCCGAGTTATGCATGGGCTGCCATGACGAGACCGACTTCAAGAAGAAAACAATCCACGGCGCCCTTGGTAAGGGGGGCTGCCTGGCCTGCCACGAGGCGCATTCGTCCAAGCACAAGAATCTGCTCAAGCAAACCGTGCCGCAGTTGTGCGTGAGCTGCCACAAGGTGGGCACTTATTTTGGCAAGGGCCTGCACTCTCCCGTCAGCGCCGGCAAATGCCTGAACTGCCATGAGCAACATGCGTCAGAGAATATTGGCCTGCTGAAGAAGAAGCCGGTCGAGACCTGCCTCGCCTGCCATGACGACATCCGGGAAGCGTCGGATAGCGGCTTCGCGCACCAAAATCACGTCCTCGGTGATGAAAAGCGCGCGCAGCCACCGGTCGACAAGCTACGCGCCGGCAAGCCGTTCTTTTGCGCCAGTTGCCACCAGCCGCACAAGAGCGATTTCCCGAGCCTGCTGCGCTATGAGCCCAAGCCGGGCCGGGGCATCTGCTACAAATGCCACGAGTTTCTTTAACGTAGCGCGATTAATGAGCCCGCCGACTGCGGATGTATCGGTGCAACGATTGGCCGTACGCAAGCCGCGGTATGTTGAACTGTATTGATCAAGGTCAAACGAGAGGTAAATCAAGGGGCAAGTGACAGGCTTGATTATTGACTCACCCGTCCCTCAAGTGCCACACTTGCCGGCGTGAAACTTAGTTCACTTTACCTTTAATGGAGTTTTTAATGTTCAAGTCTTCTCTTTCCGTTGTCAGCGCGTCAGTCGTGCTGGCTCTCGCCAGCCTGGCACCCGCCCACGCTGCAGACGCCGATGGCGCTCAGGCCCTGCTCAAAGCGAACAAGTGCTCGGGTTGCCACGATGTCGCCAAGACCAAGAAAGGCCCGTCGTACCAAGCGATTGCCGCCAAGTACAAGGGCAAGGCCGACGGCGCTGCCACCGTCACCAAGTTCATCACTACGGGCGCCAAGATCAAGATGGACGGCGCTGACGAAGAGCACAAAGTCATTGATACCAAGGACGCTGCCCAGTTGAAGAATCTGGCCGAATGGATCCTGTCTAACTAAGACCGCCGGTCCCGCCACGGCACGCCGTGGCGGGACCTTGTCGGCACGCCCACCCGATGTGCCTTTGGCACATTTTTTTTGCGCGCTCAATGCTCACCCAACCTCCACTGATGTTTCCCCACTCGGGGGCGGAGGAAGTTGAGCGCGTGATCTGCGCCAGTCTGGCGGCTGACAAGGAAAACATTTACGCGACGATGGCGGGCATCCGCGACAGCGCGCTGCGCCACAACCCCAAGGTCGGCCTGAACGCGGCCCTGCTGTACCAGAGCGGCTGGTTTTTGCATTGGGTCGAAGGCCCGGCGCAGGCGGTGCGAGATCTGTTCGAGCGGATCGGCCGCGATAGCCGCCACCGCACGCAGTATGTGGTGCACCACAGCCGCGGCCGGCGCCTGCTGGAGACGCACTGGTCAATGATGCTGTCGCCCGACATCGACAGCAGCGCAGATTTCGCCAGCCGCGTACTCGCATTGCACCAGCAACTGAACGGCAACGGGCAAATTGCGCCCAATGCGGTGATCCGCCGCCTGGCCTCGCCACTGCGCCTGGCGCAGGCGATGC
>JANNUE010000113.1:0-35263 GCA_031394895.1 Betaproteobacteria bacterium | reverse complement strand
AACACAATCTCTTGGCCTACGTCCGCAGCAATCTGTTCTACTTTAATTTTTTCGCCGGCTGCAACCCGATATTGCTTGCCGCCGGTTTTTATGACCGCGTACATGTTGACCTCTTCAATTTAGCTCCGGGAACGAATTTTCACAGAGCCCGTTACTATAGCACAGTGGCAACCAGCCCGCGTGACATCTTTGCGATCCGTATCGGTGCAGTCACAGCTTCCTATAATCCGCTCACACAACCGGTTTTTTGCTTTGCAAGTTCATTCACCCAGCGCCGCCCCTTCCATGTCCGTCATCGCGCAAGATATGCGCGAGGTCGATCAAATCATCGCCAGTCGGCTCGAATCGGGTGTACCCCTAATCGGCCAAGTGTCGCATTACATCATTGCAGCCGGCGGCAAGCGCCTGCGCCCTGCCCTGCTGCTTCTGACCTGCGGCGCACTGGGTTATCTCGGTGAGCAGCGGTTCAATCTGGCCGCAGTCGTCGAATTCATCCATACCGCCACGCTGCTGCACGACGACGTGGTTGACGATTCGTCCTTGCGCCGTGGCAACGCCACCGCGAACGAGACGTTCGGCAACCCAGCCAGCGTGCTGGTGGGCGATTTCCTTTACTCGCGCGCCTTTCAGATGATGGTGAATGCCAGCAACATGCGCGTGATGCAGGTGCTGGCCGACGCCACCAATGTCATTGCGGAAGGCGAAGTGCTGCAACTGATGAACATGCATAACGCCGCGCTCGACGAAGCCGGCTACGTGCAGGTCATCCGCTCGAAGACCGCGAAGCTGTTCGAAGCCAGTGCCCGTGTCGGTGCCATCCTGGCTGGCGCTTCAGCGCAGACGGAAACGACCTGCGCCGACTATGGTCAGGCCATCGGCACGGCATTCCAGATCATTGATGACGTCCTTGATTACACCGGCGAAGCCGCAGTGATGGGCAAGAATGTGGGCGACGACCTGCGCGAAGGCAAGACCACGCTGCCACTGATTGCGGCCATGCAACGTGGCACCGCCAGCGAACGGGGAATCATCCAGACCGCCATTGAAACCGGTGGCGTGACGATGCTCGATCAGGTTCTCACGATTGTGCAAACAACCGGCGCGCTCGATGTGGCCAGACACGCGGCCACGAGAGAGGCTGAACGTGCCATCGCTGCGGCCAGACAACTTCCGCCCGGCCCGCACACCAACTGTTTGATAGAATTGGCCGCTCAGTTACTCGCACGCCAATATTAGCTCTGGTGGCGCAAGGGACAGAAATTTCGGAATGTGGCGCAGCCTGGTAGCGCACTTCGTTCGGGACGAAGGGGTCGGAGGTTCGAATCCTCTCATTCCGACCAGTAGGTCATGTAAAGGCCGCTAAGAACATACACTTAGCGGCCTTTTTCATTGGCAAATAAGGCACTTACGTTGCAACGACTGATAAAGGCTTGTATTGACTGCCACGGCAAACATGGGGTACAAACGGGGGAACGGGCAGGCATTTTGATGGTATTTTGATTTTGTGCCCCCGTTTTTGGGGGTACGCACCATGCTGACAGATGCCGAATGCAAGAACGCCACTTGCCCACCAGACCGGAAACAGATTCGTTACGCTGACTCTGGCGGGCTTTACCTGCAAGTTGATGCCAACGGTTCGAGGCGATGGTTTTGGAAGTACCGAATCGGCGGCATGGAAAAGCGTTTGGCGCTGGGCGGCTACCCGGACGTGAATCTGAAGCTGGCGCGCAAGGCGCGCGACGACGCCAAGGCCCAAAAATCAGACGGCTACGACCCATTGCAGGCCCGCAAGATAGCCAAGCTGAAAGAATCGGCGCTGGGCGCTGACAGTTTTCAAGAAACCGCGCTTGAATGGTTCGGGAAACATAGAACCCGGTGGAGTGAGCATCACGCCATTCGTGAAAAACGCAATCTTGAAAAAGATTTATTCCCGTACTTGGGCGCGCGCAAGATTGGTGAAATCGAGCCGATAGAACTGCTGGCGGTTATTCGCAAGGTAGAGGAGCGCGGCGCGCTGGACGTGGCGCACCGGGTATTGACCACGGCGCGGGCCGTCTGGCGTTACGCGGTGGCAAGCGCACGCGCACCGCGTGACATTACCGCCGACATAGCAGGCGCGTTGACGCCACACCACGGCAGGCACTTTGCGGCCATTACCAAGCCGGTAGAACTGGGCGCGCTTATCCGCGTGATCCGGGGCTATCAAGGCGGGCCGATAGTGCGGGCAGCGTTGCAGCTTGCACCGATGTTGTTTCAACGTCCTGGCGAACTGCGGGCGGCGGCATGGGCCGAGATTGATCTTGATGCGGCGCTATGGACTATTCCGGCCACCAGAATGAAACGCAAAAAGACTGGCAAGGAAAACGGCATCCCCCACCTGGTCCCGCTACCCACGCAGGCGGTGGAGATTCTGCGCAAGCTGCAACCCTTGACTGGTAACGGCACCCTACTCTTTCCGGGTGAGCGTAGCCACGATAGGCCCATCAGTGACAACACCCTGCGCGCGGCGCTGCTGACGCTGGGTTACGGGCCAACGGTGCAGAGCGTTCATGGTTTCAGAGCCACGGCGCGCACCATACTGGCGGAAGTGCTGGAAGTAGAGCCGCTGGTGATCGAGGCGCAATTGGCGCACGCGGTGAAGGATGCCAACGGCACCAGTTACAACCGGACGCAGTACATCAAGCAACGGGCGGCGATGATGCAGCAATGGGCCGATTACCTCGACAAGCTGGCCGCTGGTGCTGACGTGATCCAGTTCAAGGTAGCTTGATTTGTTGCGCGCACTTGTAAACCGTTGATATACAGATTATGATTCTGTCATTCACGCACAAGGGGCTGGAATCGTTTTTCAAAACGGGCAGCAAGTCGGGCATACAGCCCATTCATGCCAAGCGTTTGCGTGAACTGCTAACGGCCTTGAACGTGGCCAGCGGGCCGCAAGACCTGATGCGACCGTCCTGGCGGCTGCATGGGCTATCAGGCAACCGTGCCGGGTTTCATGCCGTGACGGTGCAAGCGAATTGGCGGCTGGCATTCCGGTTTGTTGGTGCGGATGTAGATCTGTTGGATTATTTGGATTACCACTGAGAGAGACACCATGAATATGCATAACCCTGCGCACCCTGGCGAGCTGCTATCCGGCTGGCTTGATGACTTGGGCCTGACCGTGACCGCCTTTGCCGAACACATTGGCATCAGCCGCGTGATGCTGTCCCGCGTGCTGCATGGGCACGCCGCCATTTCGGCCGATATGGATTTGCGTTTATCCGAAGCACTGGGCACCACGCCGGGCCACTGGCTGGCCTTGCAAGCGCAGCGCGATTTATGGACGGCACGCCAGAGTGCAAAGGATAGGAAACGCATCAAGCGCATGGCCGTGCCAGTGTTAGAGGCGGCGTAACCGTTTCGCCAGTCCTAGGCTGATCCCCGAAAACCCGTTGTCCCCTGACGGGCAGGACTGGCACCTTACAACGGGGGCGAGGGGGACGCTATGAGTTTTGATCTACTGGATGCAAAGGACAACCTGTATAACCTGCGGACGATCAGCGGATTGATACCAGATGGCACGATGAATGGTTGGATTGAGATGTTCCGCGAACCATTCCTCGATAAGTTAGAGTCGCTGGGATTTAACACCAGCGCAGAGCTTGCAGGGGTTCTAGATCGAATGATTGACTACGAGGACGCCGGGGAATTCTTGTTGTGGCCAGAAAGCAATCAGGATTGTGAAATGTCTGCATTTGGCTTGATCCTTTTTGATCGGCTTGTGCGTCTAAGGAATAGCAATGCTCCGGTTGATGATTGTTTGAATAAGCTGTTTCAATTATTCGAGTGCTACGGCTACGTTTTACGTGACGACAGAAAATCGTTGAAATTCTTTCGCACGGAATTTGCCAGAGCCGGTGCGTTAGGAATGCTTGCAAAAGACCCAAAGCAGAAAGAAAAAGCACTGGTGCGTGAATGCTGGGAGTTGTGGCAAAGCGAACCGAAGCGATACACAGGAAAGGCGGCATTCGCACTCGATATGCTTGGAAAATTTGAGAGTTTGAAAAGCCAAGCGGTTATAGAGCGCTGGTGTCGGGAATGGGAAAAGGAATCAGGCACCCAGCCAGCATAGTAGTTACTCAGCCAGCAGAGTGCGTATCCTGCGCGCAGGATGCTATATCTTTGATAGCAATATAGAGTTGAAATCGCCCTATCGAAACAACGGCAGCCAAAGCCGTACACGAAAGGGCAGCAATGTCGATTCTCAGAATGCCAGCGGTAAAGCTGGAAACCGGGCACCGTAGCCACGCAAGCATTTACAACGCGATCCGCGCGGGGCTTTTTACCACCGGCGTGCCCATTGGTACGCGATCCCGTGGCTGGCCTGACTATGAAGTGAAGGCAATCAACACGGCTCGCATTGCCGGAAAGTCTGAAACCGAAATCCGCGAACTGGTGAACCGCTTGCACGCGAAGCGCACCGAACTGGCAACGGTTTAAGGGCACATCATGGCCCACACCACCAACACAATTGAAAAGGCCGCTGGCGCTATCAACACCAACGGCCAACACACTGACACCAACGGCGCCGATTTTCGCACTCAAGAGTTGGACAGTAAAGCACTGAACACCGAAAGCGCAGAGCTGGCGCTGGTCAGCACCAAGGTCGAAACCCGCGTGGACAGTCGCTTACTCGCACAGCACCTGGGCAACAAACACAAGGCGGTTTTTGAATTGCTGATTAAGCACAAAGATGACTTCTTGTTGCTGGGGAAGGTTCCGTTTCAAACGGAGGCTTTGCCAAGCGGCCAGCGAGAGAAGTTTGGGCTTTTGAATGAGGACCAGAGTCTTCTGATGCTGACCTTTAGCCGCAACACTGTCGCAGTGCGCGCACTCAAGGTGAAACTGGTCAAAGCCTTCAGCGCAGCACGCAAGGCACGCGACCTGCACGGCACCGAGTATTTGCCGGTCTATCACGAGCTGCATGATGCCCTTCACGAACTGGCCAGCGGCTCAGAGCATGAGCGGCAAGTTCACATGAACTTCAACAAGCTGGTAAACAAGGCCGCTGGCATTGCGGCCGGTCAGCGCACTGGGCTGAACCTGCCCACGCAAAGCATGTTGATCGTGGCGCAGTTGATGGCCCTGCAGGCCGTTCGCGCAGCACCTGGGCATAAGGAGGCATACCAACTGTCAAAGGCTGCTGTAGCCCCTTTGCTGGCGCTGGGCGGGGCCATGCCAATGCTGGAGGTTGGCACGCATGGGCCGCACTAAGTTCAAGGGCAGCAAATACACCGAGCCGTTTGTGGGCTTTGTGCGCAGCGTCTTTGATTCACCGGCATTTCCTGCGCTCAGTCCCCACGCCTGCAAATTGCTGCTTGAACTTGCTGGTCAGTATCGGGGCGACAACAATGGTGACCTGACGGTAGCCTGGTCATTGATGCACAAACGCGGCTGGCGTTCGCGGTCAACATTGTGGCGCTGCAAAGCTGAATTGATCGAGGCTGGGTTTATTTATGTCACCCGAAAGGGACACATGCCCAGCACCTGCGAACTGCTGGCGCTGACGTGGTTTGCGCTCGACGTTTCAAAGAAGTTCGATCACGAAGCACTCGCTTGTTTCAATGCCAAAGCGTACAGGGCCAACACCCCGTTACCCATGCCGGCAATCAAACCAAAGCGCGATTGGACGCAGCCAAACGCAATGGCCGCGACCCATTGAAAACGCAATCCCTAGTCCACCTGTGAAACCATGAACCACGCTACAAGTCCACTACAGAAACATTGGATGCCTTCACTGGGGCTTGATTGTTTCAGCCGTGTACTTGTAGGCCACTTTTCAGCCCATTTCATTGTTTCAGCCGTGGACACCTTTCTAGAGTAACCATTCTGTACTTTCAATCTGCAGGACTCAAGATGACCATGATCAAATCGGCAAAGACAAAGCGGCGGCCAGCAACATCACCCAATGCACCGGCCAAGACGGTCGCACCAGTGGCGGAGAAACCCCGGAACCTGCTACCGCATGAGGTTTTGACATCGACCAATTTGCAGAATGCTGTCGGCGTTCTTTCATGGGGAAAGTTCGCGGGTGATGCTGACCTGGGGGAACTGGTCAAGGATTTACGCGAAGAAGTTAAAAAGGTTGTTCAGGATGGCAACATGCAACCGGCTGAAACCATGCTGTACGGGCAGGCCATGACGTTACAAACCATCTTCACCAACCTGGCGCGGCGGGCGGCAAACAATGATGGCCTGAAACAGTTTCAGGTCAACCTGTCCCTTGCGCTCAAGGCACAGGCGCAATGCCGGTCAACCCTGGAGGCTCTGGCGCTGATAAAAAGCCCGATGCCTTACATCAGGCAGGCCAACATTGCCAACGGGCACCAGCAGGTCAATAACGGCACCACCCAGGCAGCAGGTACGCACCAAAACTTACATTCCGCGCAGACGCGCACCCGTGCGGGAGAAAACAACTTTGCGCCAAACAAACTATTGGAGGCAGATCATGGGCAACCCGGCATTGGGATGGACACCAGAGCGACGGAAACGGCAGCGCGAAGTGATCCAGCTGTGGAAGCCGTGGGAGCAGTCCACCGGGCCGAAAAGCGCCAAGGGTAAGGCGGCGGTTTCCCGCAACGCTTTCACCGGCGGGCACCGGCCAAAGCTGCGGGAGCTGTCCAAGATGGTCAACCAGGAAATCCGGCAAGCGCGGGAGCTGGTAGCGAGTCTGTGAGATCGGCCCAAGCTAATCGCGTTGAAACCCGCCCGCAACCCACTTATAAATCGGGGAATGTCGTTCAGACACACGGAGCCACTTCTCGCCTGCTTTTCTAGGCGCGTAAGAACTGAATGGGAAATAGTCAAAGCGCATCCTTGTGCCTGCGATGTCCTGACTGAAGTGGTTATGGTGTCAGGAAGTGTCTTCCGCTTTACACTTCAGGCATAGGGCTATAGCCCACCATGTTGACGGCCCGGCTGGGGTTCCACTTACCAACCGCGCAGAAAGCTACGTCAAGGTAGCGGCCAGAAACTGCCATAGGCAATCAACAAGAGCAGAACAAACAGGAGGCCAAATGACAAAGAGAGCAATAGAAGCCGTTGCACTTAAGTTGAACATTCCATACTTGCTGCACTTCACTCGTGCGGCGCATCTCCGGTCCATCATGAAGCACGGCTTGTACCCCATCGGGCGAGTCAACGAGATAGGCGCTGCCCCTGTGGTGAACGACAAGCTTCGCCTGGATGGACACCGAGACGGCACATCCGTGTCGATTGCGTTTCCCAACAGCTCTATGTTTTACAAATACCGGATGGCCGACGAAAACAAGAACGTAGATTGGACAGTTTTGGTCTTGGACCCAGCAGTGCTATGGACGAAAGAATGTGCATTCTGTCGTCACAATGCTGCTGACGCCCGAATCAGCACTCAACCGCTTGCACTGCTTAAGACTTCAAAGGCATTTTCCGACATGTTCGAAGAACTTCCCGCCGGCACGTCTCGCAGCGAGCAGAACCTGAAGCCGTTCGATCCGACTGACGTGCAGGCCGAAGTTCTTGTGCTCGACACTTTGCCACCGGCGTGCATTCTTGGCGCAATCTTTCAATCGCCAGCGGTTCGAGATGCCCAAGGCCCCCATCTCGGCGAACGCAAGACCTACGTGCACGCAAGAGATAGAGGGATGTTCGCATCTCGCAGTTACGTCAGAAAGTTTCAGTAGGGCAAACGATGGCAGAAAGACCAATATTTATCCCTGCCACTGAAGGGTCAGCGCTAGTAATAACAAAAAGCGTCACGTTTCAATGGTTCCCCGGTATGGCAGTGAGTCAGAAGCAGAAGTCTATTGATTCCCTGCACGCCGCTGCCGTCAAGGTGCCTGGCATCGGCAAGACGCTGGAGGTCTCTAGCAAGTCCCCCGATTCGTTGGGCGTTGCACTGAGCGCGTTCAACCTTTCGATAACTACCATTAAACACAACCGGACTTTCAGCGTTGAGTGCGGCTATCAAGGCAGCAAGGTATTCGAGCATGGCGGCCCTTATAGTGACATCTTCGGTTTGACCTCTCGAGAGGCGAAGAAGGATGAAAGGTTGCAAGAGTCCGGGCACCTAATTGGTTTCCGCTTTTATGGCATTGATTGGGGATTAGAGCCGCTGACTGCCTTCTATGACTGGCTCTACATCAACGCGTTGAAGAGGCAGCCGGCTCTAGCGGATCAGTTGCTGGACTATTCAGCTTTCACAGATATTGAGTTCAACCCGGCCCGCTCGGTCAACTGCCAAGCCTATTCTGTCGCCCTATTTGTCTCTATGCTGCGTCGCGGCGTGCTGGACGACGCCATGGCTTCGAAGGAACATTTCTTGAGAACGGTTGGCAACGCTGCTGTCAGCAATGCCCGGCAAGATGAGACCGTTCAACAAAGACTCTTGCTTGGCTCGTAGAACCCACTGTGCGAGGTAACTAAAGTGTGTCAAAGGATAACAGGTTAATAACAGGGGCAAAACCGGGATGCCCGGAATTGAACATGTGTAAATTTACCAATTGATTTCGATTCCAATTTGAAGGGACGGACGACATGGGGAAAAGCTGCACCAATGACGGCCATTGCGGCTTTGACGACCAGCGTGAGGAAACTCAGCTCCACAGTGACGGCACGCAACTGGGCGAAGGCGGCGACGATTGCGAGGGAGTCAATCAGAATGGGAATGAACATGGGTGATCCCTTCGGGAGGGATTGACGGGATAGCGGCGGGGGAATGAGAAAAGCCCCAATGACCGGAGGATGGCCAAAGTGGCTTGTGGTTTTGAGAACCCGGGCGTGCCGCTTAAGCGTTGGGTTGTACTATTTACTACAAATACCTTTTTTTGCAAGCGTCAACTTGACCACTTCTTCTTTACCCTTTTCTTCGTCAACTAGTTCAAGACCTGCACCACCCACAAAGACGCCCATCTTCATGAATTGTTGAATGAAGTAGTTACGACCGCCTTCTGTTTTGACCAGCAAGTCATTTGGTGAAAATTCTGATTCTGTAGAAACCTTATGCTCTACACCACCGGTCACCTCGTCGTAAAAGAAAACATTAGGCGCACTCTCGCCGATACACCGCCCATCAACCCAGAGATCTTTCTTTAACGCTCCGCCAAAACTCCCTGATCTATAGATATATAGACCAGCCTTGCCATCTGATGCAGCACTAAACGTTTTTGCCATATCTGATTTTTCTTTGCTCTCCATAGATACCGAGGCGCAACCAGAAAACAATGAAATAGTAAGAACAGCCAAAGTCAATTTCTTGTACATTTTGATTTCCTTCTTTGGATAGAAAAACACATAGCGTTAATTTAGAGAGGCGAGAATTACTGAAGAACGTTGTAGCCACGTCCAGATAAACAACGGCGAATGATGTTGCGTTGATTTGTTTCGCCTTCTGCCCCTGCACCAACTGCACCAGTGACTGCGCCTACTCTTGCGGTGGCAGCGCGGTCGTATCTACTTCCGGCAGCAGCGGCCAATACGGCACCAAACAGTGCACCCACAATTGCCCCAGCAGCAGCAGATTCGCCAGCGCTTGCAGTCTGAGTTGCATAAGTCTGACACTCGCGCAGATCCGATTCATACCTCGCGCTGTCAACACCCCTGCTATCAACTATCGGCCGGTAGTTTGCACCACTTGTAGCGCAACCTACCAATGTTGTTACGCTGTATGTGCAAACAATTAACGTGGTTAATTTTTTTGAAATTTGCATGCCATTTTTCCTCTAAATCATTACAAGCAAGTCAAAATCATGGTGAACGAGCCTCCCCCTGGTACGTCGTACGTGGTGGGATTCCAGACGAATCCACCAACTCGGTTTTCTTGAGCCGAAAGTACGTTCGAGCCAGAGTGAGTGGGGTACCCGCTTGACGTGCCACCGACTGTCACAGTCTCAGTCCCGACGAGCGACCCCCCGATGTAAAGCTTTAGTGATGTGGACGCGCCGCGGCATGTCGCAGAGTCAATTTTGAAGAAGACGGTCCCTGAATTGACATCTCCCCCTCCTCCGCAGGCGCCAAGCAGCGCCAACAGCAATACCAGTAGGAATGCCCAAATAGACTTTGTCATTAGATTCGCCCCCTTGTCATTGCTCAAGACAATGCACTTTGCATAGGCGCACCCACTCTGCGGTGATTCGATTGCCTGTAAATATTGCCAACACACCTGAGGTGCTGCCAGCGCTTAGTCGTCCAACTTACAACTTGTTGCGTTTTTTACCCGTGTCAAAAGCGATTGTCAACCTGCCAGATCAACCTTTATTCATTCAAGCCAACTTCTCGGCAACCGGAGTCGCCGTCAGCTGGCTACAGTGCTTTTGAATCATCGCCGCGCAACTCCCAAAGCCACCAACCTGCCACCGCCCAAGACAGCGATAGCCGACAAGAAGTGAACTCTACGCGCGCGAGGGCTAGGGGGGCATTGAATCTCTGGCACTTGACCGGCATCGACCGCACGGTTCGGCTTGCGTTAACGCTAACGCGGATTAGCCCCGCTTCCCGCGCCCGCGCGCGCGAGACACCTTGGCAGCATGACTACATGGTGAAATACATTTCAAGACAAAGGCGGCGCTGATCCGGATTTGCCGGGCGTTACTGCAATGATCAAAAACTGGGGTATCAAAGGCAAACAGGGGGTACAGACGGGGGTACAAATAGAACATGCAATCTGTGAAACCTATGATTCATAATGGTTTCAAGGCATCATTCGTGCGCTCTCATTCCGACCATCACTAAGGACAAAGGCCCCAAGTATCACTACTTGGGGCCTTTTTCGTTGCTCCATGCTGGTCCGCAGTCCATAGCGCCCTGCGTTGAAAGCGGAAAATCGTTGTTAACGCGCGGTGACCCGGTGCAGCGATAGCAGGCTCAACAAGGCCGCCATCACTTCCGGCTTGAACCCGGCGCGCAGTTTGTCGGACGGATCATTTCCGTCAAAAACGAGTTTTTGCAGGTAATCGGCGCATTCCTGGTAGCCCCACATAATGACCAGGCTTTTCGCGATGCGTTCGTGATGTGCACGCACGATCGCCATGGCGTGATCTATCCTGGACTCGAGGGGCTGTTCCTGCAGCGGCACAAGGCGTGTCGGGCGATCATCCTCCTCGAAATTGAGGGTTGGAAAGCCGACGTGTTCCTCGTCCGGGTTGAGAGGCGGAAAGCTGATGTTGTCTTCGTCTGGCATGAATCAAGTCTCTCTCGTTTTAATATTGAATGATCGGCTAGCAATAATGATATCAACTAATTAGCGACACCCAGCCTTTTGCAGATCTCCAGTGTCGCCGCGCTCTGATTCATGCTGTAGAAATGCAGCCCTGGCGCACCGCCGGCCTGCAACTGCTGGCACAGATCAGCGACCACATCGAGTCCGAACGCCCTGATCGATGCGCTGTCGTCGCCAAAGTCCTGCAAACGCAACCGGATCCAGCGCGGAATTTCCGCGCCACAGGCGTCGCTAAAGCGCATCAATTGGGTGGAACTGGTGATCGGCATGATACCGGGCACGACCGGCACGGCTACGCCCAGAGCGTCGATCTCTTCGACAAAACGGAAGTACGCGTCGGCGTTATAAAAGTACTGCGTGATGGCCGAGTTGGCGCCGGCTTTGACTTTGGCGGCAAAAGCCTGCAGGTCACTGTGGGCCGAGCGTGCCTGCGGATGGACCTCGGGGTAAGCGGCGACCTCGATGTGAAAATCGTCACCACTTTCGCTGCGAATAAACGCCACCAGTTCACTGGCATATTGAAACTCGCCGCCAGCGCCGTAGCCGCTGGGCAGGTCGCCGCGCAGCGTCACCAGGCGCTTGACGCCATCTTCTTGAGAATCGCCAGCTGCCCCCGCACGGTGGCGCGCGTCGCGCCAATGCACGACAGATGCGAGGCCGCCAACACACCCTCGGCCAGGATGTCGCGCACGGTATTGAAAGTACCTTCCTGCGTGGAACCACCGGCACCAAAAGTGACCGAGCAAAATTCAGGTTGCAGCGCGTACAACTGTTGCCGCACGCGCCGCAATTTCTCCACACCCTCGGCGGTTTTGGGTGGAAAGAACTCGATGCTGATGGGCAATGACAGGGTGTCGCTCATGGTCGCTCCGGTTTCCTGGCGCAAATAAAAAACTCGCGGTTGCCGTCACCGCCTTCAATAGGCGAGTCAAACCACGCGGTGACGGTCAAATCGAGTGCGGCACAAGCCTGGCGCAAGCGCTGCTCAATAAGCGGATACAACGATCCGTCCTTCACAATGCCGCCCTTGCCGACCTGACCGGGTTGCAACTCGAATTGCGGCTTGACCAGCGTCAGCAACGTGCCGCCGCCCTTGAGCAAGGGCACGATCGCCGGCAGCACCAGCGTTTGCGAAATGAACGACAGATCGGCCACGATCAAATCAAACGCCGGCACAAATTCCGACGCCTGGCCGTCTGCGACCTCAAACTGGCCGTCGAGCGAGGTACTTTCTTCGTAGGCCGCTACCAGATCTGCCGCCACCAGCGCCCTGGCATTGACCTTTTCGACGCACAGCACGCGCGGGTCTTCGCGCAACTTCGGGTGCAACTGGGCACTGCCGACATCGACCCCGACCACCGACGCTGCGCCGTGTTGCAACAGGCAATCGGTGAAGCCGCCGGTGGACTGGCCAACGTCCAGGCAGGCCAGTCCTTTGACGGACAGTCCTGTCTGCCGCAGCGCCGCTTCAAGCTTGAGGCCGCCACGCGAAACATAGCGCGCCTCGGAGTCGTCCAGCAGGCGCAACTGCGCGTCGGGCGCGATCTCGTCGCCATTCTTGCCGACCGTCTTCCATTCGTCGCCCTTGAGCCACTGCAAGCCGTTGGCAATCAAACGCTGCGCCTGCGAGCGGCTGGTCGCCAGTTGGCGTGCCACCAGTAGTTGATCAGCGCGCATCAATAGCGGTAGCTGTTGGCCTTGTACGGGCCGGCCTTGCTGACGCCAATGTAGGCGGCCTGCTCGTCGGTCAGTTCGGACAACATGGCGCCGACCTTCTTCAGGTGCAGGCGCGCCACTTTTTCGTCCAGGTGCTTGGGCAATACATAGACCTTGCCGGCCTTGTATTCCTTTGGCTTGGTGAACAGCTCGATCTGCGCGATGGTCTGATTGGCAAAGCTCGACGACATCACAAAACTTGGGTGGCCGGTGCCGCAACCCAGGTTCACCAGCCGGCCCTTGGCCAGCAGGATGATGCGCTTGGACGGTGTCTTGCCTCCCTTCGTCTTTTTCTCAGGGAAGATCACATGATCGACCTGCGGCTTGATCTCTTCCCACTTGCACTTTTCCAGCGACGCGACATCGATCTCGTTGTCGAAGTGGCCAATATTGCAGACGATAGCCTGGTCTTTCATGGCCGCCATGTGCTTGTAGGTGATGACGTTCTTGTTGCCGGTACAAGTGACAAAAATATCGCACTTGTCGGCGGCGTATTCCATCGTCACCACCTTGTAGCCTTCCATCGCCGCCTGCAAGGCGTTGATCGGATCAATCTCGGTGACCCAGACCTGCGCCGACAGCGCGCGCAGCGCTTGCGCACTGCCCTTGCCGACGTCGCCATAGCCGGCCACGCAGGCAACCTTGCCGGCGATCATCACGTCGGTGGCACGCTTGATGCCATCCACCAGCGACTCGCGGCAGCCGTACAGGTTATCGAACTTGCTTTTGGTCACCGAGTCATTGACGTTGATGGCGCGCAGGGCCAGCGTGCCCTTGGCCGACATTTCGTTCAAGCGCAGCACGCCGGTCGTCGTTTCTTCGGTCACGCCAATGATGTTTTTGAGGCGCCGGCTGTACCAGGTGGCATCCACCTTCAGTTTCGCCTTGATGGCATTGAACAGGCAGACCTCTTCTTCGCTGCCGGGCTTGGCCAGCAACTTGATGTCTTTCTCGGCGCGCGCGCCCAGATGCATCAGCAGCGTAGCGTCGCCACCGTCGTCCAGAATCATGTTCGGACCTTCAGTTTTGGAGCCTTTGGGGCCAAATTCGAAGATGCGGTGCGTGTAGTCCCAGTAGTCGCTCAGGCTCTCGCCCTTGTAGGCAAACACCGGCGTGCCGGCCGCCACCAGCGCGGCGGCGGCGTGGTCCTGGGTCGAAAAAATGTTGCACGAAGCCCAGCGCACCTGTGCGCCCAGCGCCTGCAAGGTCTCCACCAGCACGGCAGTCTGGATCGTCATGTGCAGCGAGCCGGTGATGCGCGCGCCCTTGAGCGGCTGCGCCTTGGCGAACTCTTCGCGAATCGCCATCAAGCCCGGCATCTCTGTCTGGGCGATGATGATCTCCTTGCGGCCCCAGGCGGCCAGACCGAGGTCGGCAACGATGTAATCCTGGTTGTTAACGGGTTTCAATACGGCACTCATGGCTTGCTCCAAAATCAAATTTGAGAAACCACTGTCTGAACGCAAAGACTCTGAAAGAGACTCACCTCACAGAGCAGTGGGTGAGCGCGGTTGAAGCGATGCGCCGGCAGTTGCCAACGCATGCGGTCCGAGCCTCGTTCAACATGGTGAACTGCAACGCTCCTCGGATGGCCAGATTATACAAAGCAAAATCACCAGGCGCCAGCGCGTCGCCGCGCTGGACAATCCGGGCCTGCATCAGCCGGTCGGCCCGACCACATAGCAGTTGCGCCCCGCCGCCTTGGCCGCATACAGCGCCGTGTCGGCGCGCTGGATCGCGCCGGCGAGGCTGTGGCTGTCTGCCGCCAGCGCGGCCCCGATCGTCACAGTGGGATACACAATCCCTTCGTCCGGCAGGACGACCGACACGGTGCGCACCGCGTCCAGCACGCGCTGCGCTGCGATCGGCGCACCTTGCACTTCTGCCAACTCCAGCAGCAGCACGAACTCGTCGCCGCCGTACCGATACACGAAATCATTGTCGCGAATTGCACGTTTCAAGATCACCGCCAACTGCTGCAGCACGGCGTCTCCTGCCGCATGGCCGTGCTGATCATTGATGGCCTTGAATTGGTCAACATCGGCCATCATCAGCATCGGCACACTGCCATGGCGCCGGCAGTGTTTGCCCAGCAGCGCAAAATCCTGCTCCATGTGATTGCGCAGCGACAGCCCGGTCAGCGCATCAACTTGTGAGCTACGCGTGATGGCCAGCGTTTTGAAATGCGCGACGTGGTCAACCAGCAAGTACTGCTTGGCTTCGAATAGATCCAGATCGGCGGTCTCTCCCGGCTTGCCCTGTAGTATCCGGCTGCAGATGGCGCGCACCGCATCGTGCATGGTCCGGTGCTCGGCTTCGAGTGCACGGGTGCGATCAGCATCGATCGCCTCAAGGCAGGCCCGATGCTGGCCTAACCAGCGGCCGAACCCGCACAGCGTGTGTGCCTCTTCCTTCATTGCGTCGTCACCCGGCGCTGTGTGCAACACCGCGCAGCGAAACACCCGGCGCGACCAGTCCATATGCGCCTGCATGGCGGCGTCCAGCTCGATAACAAACTGATCAAAGTTCTTCGCAAGCATGCGGGGTATGGCGTGGCGTTTCCGTTCGGTGAAGTCGAGGTTGGGCGATTCAAGTGAGCGCAGTTTGCACTAAAAGCACCCTTTAGACCAGCTTGGCTGGCGCATACCCGAGTAACTGACTGGCCGGCCCGCCAGCCCCGCCCCTTAAAATTGCCGTTTCCGCCCGATTGGATCCGCACCTTGTCTTTCGCCAACGAAACCCGCCGCCGCCGCACTTTTGCCATCATTTCCCACCCAGACGCCGGCAAGACCACGTTGACTGAAAAGCTGTTGCTGTTCTCCGGCGCGATCCAGATCGCCGGCTCGGTCAAGGCGCGCAAAGCTACGCGCCACGCCACCAGCGACTGGATGGAGATCGAGAAGCAGCGCGGCATCTCGGTCGCATCCAGCGTGATGCAAATGCTGTACCGCGACCACGTCATCAACCTGCTCGATACGCCCGGCCACAAGGACTTCAGCGAGGACACCTACCGCGTGCTGACGGCCGTCGATTCGGCGCTGATGGTGATCGACGCGGCCAACGGCGTCGAGGCCCAGACACGCCGCCTGATCGAGGTCTGCCGCCAGCGCAACACGCCGATCATCACCTTTGTCAACAAGATGGACCGCGAGGTGCGTGAGCCGCTCGATATCCTCGATGAGATCGAACGCGAGCTCGGCATGCCGTGCGTGCCGATGACCTGGCCGGTCGGACAGGGCAAAACCTTCGGCGGCATCATCAACCTGCGCACGCAGACCATGACGGTGTTTGACGGCGGCAAGGACCGCCGGCCACAGGAGTTCGAGGCAATGCCGCTGAGCGACGCGCCAGCTCTGGAGAAGCGTTTCGGCCACGAGTGGACGCACGCGCTGGAGAGCATGGAACTGGCCAGTGGCGCGTCGCCCGCCTGGGACCATGCGGCGTTTCTGGCGGGCAAGCAGACCCCTGTGTTCTTCGGCTCCGGCGTCAACAACTTTGGCGTGATGGAAGTGCTGGAAGCGCTGATCGATCTGGCGCCAGGGCCGCAAGGGCGCACCAGCAGCACGCTGGTGAATCGCCAGCCGGTAGTCACCAAAGTGCAGCCGGAGGACGAGTTCTTCTCCGGCGTCGTGTTCAAGGTGCAGGCGAATATGGACGCGAACCACCGCGACCGCATCGCGTTTGTCCGCATCGCTTCGGGCAAGTACACGCCGGGCCTGAAACTCAAGGTCATGCGCAGCGCCAAGGAGCTGCGCCCGACCAGCGTGGTGACCTTCATGAGCCAACGCCGCGAGGCGGTGGAAGAAGCCTACGCCGGCGACATCGTCGGCTTTACCACGCACGGCGGCGTGCAGCTCGGCGACACCATCACCGATGGCTCGGTCAACCTGCTGTACACCGGGCTGCCGTTCTTCGCGCCCGAGCTGTTCATGACCGTGGTGTTAAAGAACCCGCTGCGCACCAAGCAGTTGCAGCAAGGCCTGGCGCAGCTTGGCGAAGAAGGCGCGATCCAGGTGTTTAGGCCCGAGGTCGGCGGCAATATGCTGCTCGGCGCGGTCGGGCAACTCCAGTTCGAAGTCGTGCAGCACCGGCTCAAGGGCGAGTACGACGCCGACATCCGGCTCGACGGCAGCCAGTACACCGGCGCGCGCTGGATCAGCGCCGACACGCCGGCCGAGCTGCGCGAGTTCGTCAACGCGTATCCGATGCGCATGGCGCTTGATGCCGCCAACACGCTAGCCTATCTGTGCACCAGTCCGTACGACGTGCGACTGGCGCAGGAACGGTTCCCGAAGATTCACTTCCACCCGCTGCGCGAGCACGCCGGGCTGGCGTTGCAAAGTGCCGGCTGAGCGCCTCCATGAACAGCGCAATGCGCCCCCTGTCCGAGCTGCCGCAAGCCGTCGCGGCCGCCATGCACACGGTCTTCAGCGACATCGACGACACGCTCACGACCGACGGCCAGCTCACCGCGCAGGCGTACAGCGCGCTCGAAGCACTGCATGGCGCCGGCCTGCGCGTGATCCTCGTCACCGGTCGGCCCGCCGGCTGGTGCGACCACATTGCGCGCATGTGGCCGGTCGATGCGGTGATTGGCGAAAACGGCGCCTTCTACTGCTGGCACGACCACGCTGCGCGCAAGCTCAAAACCCGTCATTTGCTGATTGAGGCAACACGCCAGCGCAATGCCGCGCGTCTGATTGAAGCACGCGACACGATCCTGCGCGAAGTGCCGGGCTGCGCCGTTGCGTCCGACCAGTTCTGCCGGCTGTACGACCTGGCGATCGATTTCTGTGAAGACGTGCCAGCCCTGCCCGACGCCGCAGTGCAGCGCATCGTGGCGCTGATGGAACAAGCAGGCATGAACGCGAAGGTCAGCTCGATCCACGTCAACGGCTGGTTCGGCGACTATGACAAGCTCAGCATGGCGCAACTGCTGCTGCATGAGCGCTACGGTCTGGAGTTGGCGCAAGAGCGCGAGCGTTGCCTGTTTGTCGGCGATTCACCGAACGACGCCCCGATGTTTGCCTACCTGCCGCATGCCGTCGGCGTCGCCAACGTCGCTGCCTTTGCGGACCAAATGGATGCGTTACCGGCCTATGTGACCCCGTCGCGCGGCGGCGCCGGATTTGCCGAACTGGCGCAAACGCTGATCAATGCGCGAAAATAGCCGCCACTTCCACCAGCATCCACCATGTTTTTTGCCACCGACCTCAGCACCGTCACGCACGGCATTCAACTCGCCGTAGCGCCGGTATTTGTGCTGACGGCGGTGGCCGGCATGATAGGCACTGTGGCCGGGCGCCTCGGGCGCATCATCGACCGCGCCCGCCTGGTGGAAGAGCGCATCGAGGCGGCGCCCGAGAGTGACCCGATGACCGACGCCTACGAGGAATTGGCCGGCTTGCGCCAGCGCGGCCGGCTTGCCAATCTTTCGATTGCGTTGCTGACCTTCTGCGGCATCCTGATCGGGCTGACCATCGTCGTGCTGTTTCTCGGCGAGACCACCGAGCTACAGATTTTTCGCCTCGCCACGCTGTCGTTTCTGTCCGGTGTCAGTTGCTTTTTGCTGGCGCTGCTGTGCTTTCTGACCGAAACGCTGCTGGCCACCCGCATCCTCAATTTCGGCAAACTCAGAGGCCATTGAGTCCGCCGGGAAGCGCGTCCACGCCGTTACGGAGCCTTCGCCAGGCCCAGCTTTTCAACCAGCGCCTTTTCCCGCATAAAAGTTTCGGCCGCAAACTTGCTGTAACCGACTGAGCTCATGTACATCGGCACCATGTCGTAGCGCGCCAGCGCGGTCTTGTAGCTGTCCTGCTCCATCGCCTTCTTGAAGGCGTCGTGCAGTCGCCGCACCACATCGACCGGCGTGCCTCTGGGCGCGCCAATGCCAAACGGCGAGTTCTGCACCAGACCCAGGCCCAACTCCTTGAGCGTCGGCGCGTCCGGGAACTTGGCCAGGCGCTGTTCGCCCCAGGTGTTGAGCACGCGCAGTTTGCCCGACTCCACCAGCGGCGCAAAGCCGGTCGAGTCGGCCGCTGCCATGATGTGCCCACCCATCACCGCCTGCATCAGATCGGCACTGCCTTTGTAAGGCACATGCAGCAGTTGCAGGCCCAGCTTCTGGGCGATCAGTTCCATCGTCAGGTGCGGACTGGTCAGCGTGCCGGTCGAGCCAAAGCTCAGCTTGCCCGGGTTGGCCTTGGCCCAGCCGACAAAGTGGGTCCACGTTTTCAGTTGTGAATCGATCGGCACCACCAGCCCGAACGCGTAGCCCGTGACATTGAGCACATAACTGATGTCCTTGACCGGGTCCCAGTTGATCTTGGTGGTGTAGGGCAGGCGAAACACACCAAGCGGGATTTGCGCTACCGTGTAGCCGTCTGGCGGTGAGGTTTGCAGCGCCTGCGCCGGCAAGGTGCCACCAGCGCCGGGCTTGTTCTCCACAATCACGCTCTGGCCCAGAATTTTGGAAGCAGCATCGGCCAGCGAGCGCATCGTGATATCGGTCGGACCGCCCGCCGGGAAGGCGATGATGAGCTTGATCGGGCGCGATGGAAACGCCTGTGCGCTGGCGGTAAACACGGGCGCTGCCAAAGCGGCCCCGGCGAGTTGGACGAGTTGGCGGCGTTTCATAAGTTTTACTCCTGAACAATGGACGAATGGCGCACATTGGACAAGCGCAACAGCGCAAAGACAATGGGGGAAACCCGTCCGACTGTCGCCCGCGCTACAGCTTGCAGGAACGGGCCATCCTACGGCGCGCGCTGCGCAAAACCTTCCAGCACGTTGACCGCGTTGACGCCGACTTCGGCCACCGCGTAACCGCCTTCAAACACAAACACGGTCGGCAGAGCGGCGCGCGCCAGGTCTTCGCCGACGCGCAGATAGTCGTCGCTGGCCAGCGTAAAGCCCGATATCGGGTCGCCGGCAAAGGTATCCACGCCGAGCGACACGACCAGTGCCTGCGCGCCAAAGCGCCGAACGGTCTGCAGCGCGTCGGCCAGCGCGGCGCGCCAGTTGGCAAAGCTGCTGCCGCGCGGCAGTGGCAGATTGTGGTTGAAGCCAAGCCCGGCGCCGGCGCCCCGTTCATCGGCATGGCCCAGGTAGAACGGATATTCGGTGCGCGGATCGCCGTGAATGCTGGCAAACAGCACATCGGAGCGCGCATAAAAAATGTCTTGCGTGCCGTTGCCGTGGTGGTAATCGATGTCGAGCACCGCCACGCGCGCAATGCCGGCGTCACGCAGGTGCTGCGCCGCCAACGCGGCGTTGTTCAAAAAACAGTAGCCGCCAAAAAAGTCGGCACCGGCGTGATGCCCGGGTGGGCGCGACAGCGCAAACGCGGCGCGTGCGCCCGCCGCCACCTGCTGGGCCGCGCTCAAGGCGCAATCGGCACCGGCGCGCGCGGCGGCCCAGGTGCCGGCTGTCAACGGCGTGCCGGCGTCAAACGAGAACAGCCCCATGCGCGCCGAGAAATTGGCCGGCAGCACGTCGCTGCGAAAGCCGCGCACCGGCCAGACCGAAGGCAGCGCGTCGCGCGCCGCATTGCCCGCATCCAGCGCCACCCACTCGTCCCAGGCATGCTTCAGAAAGTCCAGATAGCGTGGCGTGTGAATGCTGGTCAAGGCACTATCGGCAAAAGCCTGCGGCGGCTGCACCGGCCCCAGTTGGCGCTGTTGCAGTTCGGCCAGCACATGGGTTGCGCGCGCCGGCACCTCAAAACACGGCACCAGCTCGCCGCGAAACATTTCCATCTTGCCCTGATGCAGTGCGTGGAGGTGGTTGTAGAGGGTGATCATGAGTGATTGTCGCCGTCACTGGCGCGCCAGCACCGCTGCCAACGCAACCCCGGTTGGCGTACCCAGTTGCACAACGCCTTCCGGCGTTGTCGCGGCCACGACGCGGCCGCCGGCGTTGCCGCCGTCCGGGCCCAGGTCGATCACCCAGTCGGCTTCGGCAATCACGTCCAGGTCGTGCTCGATGACGACCACGCTATGGCCGCCATTGACCAGCCGGTGCAGCACCTTGATCAGCTTTTCGACATCGGCCATGTGCAGGCCGACGGTTGGCTCGTCCAGCACATACAGCGTGTGCGGCGCCTTCTGGCCGCGCCGCGTGATGTCGTCGCGCACCTTGCTCAGTTCGGTCACCAGCTTCAGGCGCTGCGCCTCGCCGCCGCTCAGCGTCGGTGACGGCTGCCCCAAAGTGAGATAACCGAGTCCCACATCTTTCAGCAGTTGCAGCGGATGGCTGATGTTGGGCATGGCGGCAAAGAATTCGACCGCCTCATCGACCTCCATTTGCAGCACGTCGCCGATGTTCTTGCCGCGCCAGGTGACGGCCAGCGTTTCCGGGTTGAAGCGCGCGCCCTTGCAGGTCTCGCACAGCACTTTCACGTCCGGCAGGAAGCTCATCGCAATCGTGCGTATGCCCTGCCCTTCGCAGCCGGCGCAGCGCCCTTCGCCGGTGTTGAAGCTGAAGCGGTTCGCCGCATAGCCGCGCGCTTTCGCCTCCAGCGTGTCGGCGAACAGCTTGCGGATGATGTCCCAAAAACCGATGTAAGTGGCCGGGCAACTGCGCGGCGTCTTGCCGATTGGCGTCTGGTCCACTTCGAGCACGCGGTCGATGGTCTCGAATCCGCTCACCGACTGGCAGCCAATCCACGCCATCTGTTCGCCCGCAGCCAGCGCGTCACGGCCCGCCTTGGTGCTGCGCTTGTGCACCGCCGTTTGCACATTGGCCAGCAGCACGTCGCGCGCCAGCGTCGATTTGCCGGAGCCGGACACGCCGGTGACGGCGACCAGGCGGCTCAAGGGAAGTTGCACGCTGATGTCTTGCAGGTTGTGGAGGTTGGCGCCTTCGACGGTGAGCCACTGCTGCGTGAAACTCAATTGCGCCGTCATTGCGAGCGCAGCGCGGCAATCCATGACTTCCGGCTGCTGGATTGCCGCGTCGCTTGCGCTCCTCGCAATGACGCTGGCGAAATTGGTGGCGAAATTGGGGTCAGAGTCCAATTTCGGGGCGGCTTTGCTCTTCTTGCCAGCAGGTAAGTCGAAATTGGAATCCGACCCCAATTTCACCGCCCGCCGCGTCTGCAGCGGATGCTTCATGGCGTGCAGCAGATAGCGCCCGGTTTGCGAGTCGGCGGCTTGCACGATATCGGCGACCGTACCCTCGGCCACCAACTGGCCGCCGCGCTTGCCGGCGCTGGGGCCGATGTCGATGATGTGCTCGGCGTGCCGAATCGTGTCCTCGTCGTGCTCCACCACCACCAGCGTGTTGCCCTTGTCGCTCAGGCTCTGCAGCGCGCCCAGCAGAATCTGGTTGTCGCGCGCGTGCAGCCCGATGGTCGGCTCGTCCAGCACGTAACACACGCCCTGCAGATTGCTGCCGAGCTGCGCCGCAAGACGGATGCGCTGCGCCTCGCCGCCGCTGAGCGTTGGTGCGCCGCGGTCGAGCGTCAGGTAGCCCAGGCCCACCTGCTCCAGAAATTCGAGCCTGCTCTTGATCTCGGGAATCAGATCGCGCGCAATGTCGCTTTCGCGCTGACTCATGCGGCCAGTTGCCTGCAGGGTCTCCACCCACAATCGGACGTCGGTCACGCTCAGGCGCGCGATGTCGGTGATCGGCACGCCCATGAACTGCACGGCGCGTGCCGTCGCGTTGAGACGGGTACCGTGACAGGCCGGGCAAGCCGCATCGACCAGGTCTTCCACGTCGGGCTCGGCAAAGGTTTGCTCGCGGCCCCCCGTGTCATCGCTGCGCTGCGAATCGTCAAACACCTTGCGCTGCTCTTTGGTCAGCTTGACGCCGGTGCCGACGCAGTCCGGGCACCAGCCGTGCTTGCTGTTGTACGAGAACAGGCGCGGGTCGAGCTCGGCATAACTGGTGCTGCACAGCGGGCAAGCGCTCTTGGTGGAGAACGCGTCGAGCCGGCCGATCTGCGCGGTCGGAGTGCCGTCCTGCATCGCCTCGCGCAGGCCGCTCAGACTGCTCAGCACATGCAGCACGCCCTTGCCATGCACCAGCGTCGCCGCCAGCGCCTTGCGCAACTCCGGCTCCGACCCGGGCGACACGTCGAGGCTGGCGACCGGCAGTTCCACCGTGTGTTCCTTGAAGCGGTCGATGCGCGGGAAACCGGTGGTCGGCAAGAAGTTGCCATCGACGCGCAGATGGGTAAAGCCGCGTGGCCGCGCCCAGTCGGCCAGCTCGGTATAGACACCTTTGCGGTTCATCACCAGCGGCGCCAGCAGGCCGATGTGCTGACCGCGAAAACTCTTCAGCAGTTGCGCGGCGATGCTGTCCGGCGTTTGCGGCGCAACCGCCGCGCCGTCGTGGATGCAGTGCTGGGTGCCGAGCTTGACGTACAGCAGGCGCAAAAAGTGCCAGACTTCGGTGGTCGTGCCGACCGTTGACTTGCGCCCGCCGCGCGAGAGCCGCTGCTCGATCGCCACCGTCGGCGGAATGCCGTACACCGCGTCCACTTCGGGCCGGCCCGCCGGCTGCACAATGCTGCGGGCGTAGGCGTTGAGCGACTCCAGATAGCGGCGCTGGCCTTCGTTGAACAGGATGTCGAACGCCAGTGTCGATTTGCCGGAACCGCTGACGCCGGTGATGACGCTGAACTTGCCGCGCGGGATGTTCACGCTGAGTGACTTGAGGTTGTGCTCGCGCGCGTTGATGATCTGAATGCTGTCCTGTCCGGCGTTGTCAGCGTCCGGCTGAAGGCCGTTGCGACCCACAGTGGATTGCCGCGCTGCGCTCGCAATGACAGCCTTGCTTGCCCGCAATGACATCGATGGGTCGTACGTGAGTCTTGGCTCCTCGGCAACCAGCGCACCGATGCCCATGCTGGCGTGATACTCGCGCAGTGCCTTGCCGGTGTGCGACGTGGCGTGCAGGCGCAAATCTTCCGGCGTGCCGCAGGCCACCAGCTCACCACCGGCGTCACCGCCTTCGGGGCCGAGGTCGATTAACCAGTCGCTGGCGCGAATCACGTCCAGGTTGTGTTCAATCACTATCAGCGAATGGCCAGCGTCGAGCAGCCGGCGCAGCGCGCGCATCAGTTTCGCAATGTCGTCGAAGTGCAGTCCAGTGGTAGGCTCGTCGAACATGAACAGGGCGCCGCGCCGCGCCACGCTCTGGCGGCTCGCCGTGGCGCGGCTGGTCGCCGGGCCGCCCCAAGACCAGCCAGCCCCCTCGGGGGGCAGCGAACCACGCGAAGCGCGGAGCGTGAGGGCACCTTTCGCCGCTTCGGCCAAAAAGCCGGCAAGCTTGAGGCGCTGCGCTTCGCCACCCGACAGCGTTGGCACCGGTTGCCCGAGCTTGACGTATTCCAGGCCGACATCAACGATCGGCTGCAGCGCTCGGATCACATCGCGGTCGCCGGCGAACAATCGTGTCGCTTCGCTGACTGTGAGGTTGAGGACATCGGCGACGTTGAGGTGACGGGTGGCGGGTTCTTCGTCATTGCGAGGAGGCGCAGCCGAGGTGGCAATCCATGCATCCGGAAGTCCTGGATTGCCGCGCTGCGCTCGCAATGACGGATGGCTTCCTCGCTCAATCATGACCTCCAGAATTTCCGGACGATAACGCTTGCCGTCGCAGTCCGGGCAACGCAAGTAAACGTCGCTCAAAAACTGCATCTCGACATGTTCGAAGCCGGAGCCGCCGCAGGTCGCGCAGCGGCCGTCGCCGTTGTTAAAGCTGAACTTGGTCGCCGTGTAGCTGCGCTGCCTGGCCAGCGGCGCATTGGCAAATATTTCGCGGATCGCGTCCCAGGCGCCGACATAACTGGCCGGATTGGAGCGCGCGGTCTTGCCGATTGGCGACTGATCGACAAACACCACATCGCTGAGCTGCTCGGCGCCGAGCAGGCGCTCGTGCAGGCCCGGCGCGTCGGTCGATTTGCCAAAGTGGCGCTTGAGCGCCGGCGCCAGCACGTCCTGGATCAGCGTCGATTTTCCGGAGCCGCTGACACCGGTCACGCAGACCAGCCGCTGCAGGGGAAACTCGACCGTGATGTTCTTCAGGTTATGGTCGCGCACGCCTTCCAGAATCAGCCTCGGCGTGCTGGCCTCGACCAGCCGCTTGAAGCCCATGCCGACCTGCTTGCGCCCGCCCAGATAGGAGCCAGTCAGCGTGTCGGCGTGGCGCAGATCGGCGCTGGAGCCATCAAACACAATTTGTCCGCCGCGCTCGCCGGGGCCGGGGCCCATGTCGATCATGCGGTCCGCCGCCAGCATCACGGCCGGGTCGTGCTCGACGACGACCAGCGTGTTGCCGGCGTCGCGCAGGCGTTGCATCGCGACGATGATGCGGTGCATGTCGCGCGGGTGCAGGCCGATGCTGGGCTCGTCCAGCACAAACAGCGTGTTCACCAGCGAGGTGCCGAGTGCCGTCGTCAAATTGATGCGCTGCACTTCGCCGCCCGACAGCGTGCGGCTTTGCCGGTCCAGCGTGAGGTACCCAATGCCGACGTCGCACAGGTATTTCAGGCGCGTCGTGATTTCTTCGAACAGCAGTTTGAGCGCCTGGTTCGTTCCGTCGTCATTGCGAGGAGGCGCAGCCGACGTGGCAATCCATGCACCCGGAAGTCCTGGATTGCCGCGCTGCGCTCGCAATGACGGCTGAACACCGTCCTCGCAATGACGATCGGATGGTGCTTTCGCGTCCCCCAAGTCCGCCCGCATCGCATCGAAGAACCTCCGCAACCGGTCCATCGGCAGCAGCATCAAGTCATGCAGGCACAACCCCGGCAAGGCTTCGAGCTGGTTGCGCGACCAGTTGACTCCGACCGGCATGAAACGCTTTGCCGGCTCCAGCACCGCATCGGCCGCCGCCTTGCTGCCGACGCGCCACAGCAGGCTCTCGGTCTTCAGGCGCGCGCCGGCGCAACTGCCGCAACTGGTGTAGCTGCGGTACTTGGACAGCAGCACACGGATGTGCATTTTGTAGGCCTTGGTCTCCAGGTACTCGAAGAAACGCTTGATGCCAAACCAGTGCTGGTTCCACTTACCGTTCCAGTTCGGCGAGCCGTTGACCACCCAGTACTGCTGCTCGGGCGTCAGCTTGTTCCACGCCGTGTCGCGCGGAATGCCTGCGGCCTCGGCGTGGCGCATCAAATCGTCCTGGCACTCTGCCCAAGCCGGGGTCTGCATCGGCCGAATAGCGCCGGCGCGCAGCGTCAGCTTGTCGTTCGGAATCACCAGCCCGTAGTCCACGCCAATGACGCGGCCAAAGCCGCGGCAGGTTGGGCAGGCGCCGACCGCCGAATTGAAGGAGAACATCGACGCGATCGGGTCGGTATAGCGCGCGTCGCTTTCCGGGCAGTGCAGACCGGTCGAGAATTGCCAGATCGCGCCGTCCTCGGCGTACACGGCGATGCGCCCGCTGCCGTGTTTAAGCGCCACTTCAATCGCTTCGAGCACGCGCGCGCGTTCCACACTGGCGAGCCGAAAGCGATCGGCCACAACATCGAGTACTTTGCGTTTCGACAAGACGTCGGCACGCGCTGATTTGGGGTCAGAGCCCGATTTGGAACTGCCTTTCTTGGCAATCGCTCGTTTGCGACCCAAATCGGGATCCGACCCCAAATCGGACCCCACATCAACTTCACGCTGCGCCTGCACCTTGGTAAAGCCGCTAACCGACAGCCATTGCTCGATTTCGTCCGCACTGGTGTTGAGCGGCAACTCCACCGGGAAGGTTATCGCTAGACGAAGGTCTTGCGAACCGACGCGCTCGACCAGAGTCGCATAAATGCTTTCTGCCGAATCATGCTGCACCGGCTGCGCCGTCGCGCGGTCGAACAACTGGCCGGCGCGCGCGAACAACAGCTTTAAATGGTCGTTCAGTTCGGTCATGGTGCCGACCGTGGAGCGCGACGAGCGCACGGTGTTGGTCTGGTCGATCGCTATCGCCGGCGGCACGCCCTCAACCTTGTCAACGGCGGGCTTGTCCATGCGTTCGAGGAACTGGCGCGCGTAGGCTGAGAACGTCTCCACATAGCGCCGCTGACCCTCGGCATAAAGGGTGTCAAACACCAGACTCGACTTGCCGGAGCCACTCGGGCCGGTGACCACCGTCAGTTCACCGGTGCGAATGTCGAGATCGAGATTTTTCAGGTTGTGCTGGCGCGCTCCGCGAATGCGGATGATTCCCTGGGGCATAGTGGACTTTTAAAGCTTGGGGCAGAAGATTTTAGAGGTTCTCCGGCGCCCGCCGCAGCGCAGGGCCTTAGGGCCCATCGGGCAACAGCACCGCGCGTCAGTCCTTGAGCGCGCGCTCCAGTTCCACGCAGGCGGCGACTCCGACAGCGGACTGAATCTTCGGCAGCAGCGCCAGCAACTCGTCGTGACCACTGGCCGCTTCGACCCCCAGATTCAACAGGAACCCGCGCAAGCCCAGGCTGGCAGTCAATTGCGTCGCAATCGGCTTCGCAGTTCTGTAGCGCTCCTGTGGCGTGGGCCCGCTGCCGGTCAGCGCGGCGACGCCGGAATCAGCCACCGGGTCTGGCGCTGGCAGCAGGAAACCCTGCTGCAACAGATGATCCAGATCGCCCTGCGTGACGCCCAGGCCGGCGGTCATCGCCAGCACCTCGGCGCCGCTGCGCAACCCATCAAACAGGATGAAGGCCGAGCGCTGCCGCGCCGACAGCAAGCTGGAACGGGTTTTGAACGCCTGCTGTCCAACTTCGGTTTTCAGATACTTCATCAACCCATTCTAGTTTTTCGACGCCACCGGTTCCCAAGCGGCGCCGCCGCCAGGTCGGGGCTATTTGCTGGCGGCCGGCGCGGCCGGCGTTGCGGCCGGTGGCTGGCTCGCTTCACTACCATGCTTTTCTCCGCCCATATCGATGTCGCCACCTTTGCTCAAAACAAAAATGGCCAGGCCGGCAAAGATCACAAAACCCACTGCAATTTTCCACATAACTGTCTCCATGTAAAAAGGGCCCTCATCGGGAGGGCCCTGGAACGCTAGACCGGGGTCAGCCGGTTCAGTCGTTGGCGTAAATATCAACGTCTTTGGTTTCCTTGACGAACAGCATGCCGACGACAAAAGTCATACCGGCGACGATGATCGGGTACCACAGGCCGTTATACATGTTGCCGGTCTGTGCCACGATCGCAAACGCTGTGGTTGGCAGCAAGCCGCCAAACCAGCCGTTGCCAATGTGATACGGAAGGCTCATCGACGTGTAGCGGATGCGGGTCGGGAACAACTCCACCAGCATGGCGGCAATCGGGCCATAGACCATGGTCACGAGGATCACCAGATAGGTCAGTATCGCGATCACCATCACCTGGTCCACCTTGGCCATGTCGGCCTTGGCCGGATAGCCGGCGGTTTTCAGCGCGTCGCCCAGAGCCTTGTTGAACACGTCGGCCTTGGCCTTCGCATCGGCCGCCGTCAGGCCTTTCGACGTGTAGCCCTCAATCACTGTCTGTCCGACCGTGATCTTGGCAGTGGTGCCGGCAGCCGCCTCGGCGTTGTCATAGCTGACCGAGCGTCCCGCCAATGCCTGTTTCGCAATATCGCAGGAACTGGTGAACTTGACGGTACCGGTCGGGTTGAACTGGAACGAGCACTCGGCCGGGTTGGCTGTCACCATCACTTTATTCGCCGCTTGTGCCGCAGCCAGTGCCGGATTGGCCGCCTTGGTCAGCGCAGTGAAGGTCGGGAAGTAGGTCAGCACAGCCAGCAGACAACCGGCCATGATGATCGGCTTGCGGCCAATCTTGTCGGACCAGGCGCCGAACACGATGAAGAACGGCGTGCCGATCAGCAGCGAAATTGCCACATAGATGTTGGCCGCAGCGCCATCGACCTTGAGCGCCTGCGTCAGGAAGAACAGCGCGTAGAACTGACCCGAGTACCAGACCACGGCTTGACCCGCAGTCAGACCGATCAGCGCCAGAATCACGATCTTGAGATTCTTCCACTGCCCGAATGATTCGCTCAGCGGCGCCTTGGACGTGCGGCCTTCGGCCTTCATCTTGGCAAACGCCGGCGACTCGTTCATGCTCAGGCGAATCCAGACCGACACCGCCAGCAGAAAAATCGAGCCGATGAACGGCACGCGCCAGCCCCAGTCGGCAAACGCCGCCTCGCCGATCAACGTGCGGGTGCCCAAAATCACCATCAGGCTCAGAAACAGGCCGAGCGTGGCAGTGGTCTGAATCCACGACGTGTAGGCACCGCGTTTGCCTTGTGGCGAATGCTCCGCCACATAGACGGCCGCGCCGCCGTACTCGCCACCGAGCGCCAGCCCCTGCAACATGCGCAATGCAATCAGGATTACCGGCGCTGCAACCCCGATGGTCGCGTAGTTGGGCAGGAGACCGACGATAAAGGTTGACAAGCCCATGATCACGATGGTCACCAGGAAGGTGTATTTGCGGCCAATCATGTCGCCCAGGCGGCCAAAGAAGATGGCACCGAACGGGCGCACGATAAAGCCGGCAGCAAACGCCAACAACGCAAAAATGAAGGCAGAACCCTCATCCAGACCACTGAAGAACTGCTTGGCAATAATGGCTGCGAGCGAGCCATAAAGATAGAAGTCATACCACTCAAAAACGGTACCCAGCGACGAAGCGAAGATAACCTTCTTCTCTTCGGGGCTCATGGGTCGCGCGACCACTGCTGTTGCCATATTGATGTCTCCATAATTATTGGGCCATCGAAGTGACGGCTTGCAGTCATTATTCGGGACGGCTCTGACCCTGCTCTGACGCCAAACCAACACAGGCTTGCGGCAAACTTAACCGACTCTGACAACTTAGGGTCAAACCCTGCCATCCTGTCTCGCGATGTGGCAACCAGTCGCGCTTGACCCGGGCAAACCCTCAATGTTGTGGCGCGCGCCATCAGCGCGCCCTGCCGGGCGCACCCAAAAAAAAACCCCGCCGAAGCGGGGTTTCCAATGCCTTCAGTTCAGCATTCAGTGTGCAGCGCTGCCGGCACTGACCCGGCCATCCAGGCTCGGGTAGCGCACATGCTCTACCAACTCCTGAATCTCTTTGCCTGGTGCCTTGGTCAGCAGCGACACAATAATGATCACCGCAAAGCCCACTGGCACACCAAACAACCCGGCCGAGATCGGGGCAATGTCCCACCAGATGTTGGCCTTGAGGATTTCAGGCGTCAAAGCCGCCCCGCCATGGGTGAGCTGGTAGAGCCAGGGTTGGGTCGTCATCATGTAGTAGAAGGTGGTGCCCAGCCCGGCCGCCATGCCCAGCGAGGCGCCCCACTTGTTGGCGCGCTTCCAGAAAATACCCAGCGTCAGTGCCGGGAAGAACGTGGCCGCTGCAAACGAGAACGCTGCCGACACCAGGAACAAAATGTCGGCCGGTTTCTGCGACGCCACGTAGGCTGCAGCCAAAGCCACCACCAGCAACAGCATTTTGGACACCATGACCCGGCGGGCGGTCGATGCATTCGGGTCGAGTATCTTGTAGTACAGGTCGTGCGACAAGGCGTTGGCAATCGTCAGCAGCAAGCCGTCAGCGGTTGACAGGGCGGCCGCCAGACCACCGGCTGCGACCATGCCTGACACGACGTAAGGCAGGCCGCCGATTTCAGGCGTGGCCAGCACAATGATGTCGCCACCAATCGCCAACTCGGACAGTTGCAGGATGCCGTCCTTGTTAACGTCGGCCACCGACAGCAGACTCGGGTCCACTGCCGCCCAGCGCGCGATCCAGGCAGGCAACTGGTCAAACGGCGTGCCGACCAGAATGGTATAGACCTCAAACTTGGCCAATACCGCCAGCGCCGGCGCCGTGAAGTACAGCAAGAAGATGAAGAACAGCGACCAACTGACCGATTCGCGCGCCTCCCTTACCGAAGGTGTCGTGTAGTAGCGCATCAGGATGTGGGGCAACGCGGCCGTGCCAATCATCAGGCAGAACACCAGCGCCAGGAAGTTCTTGCGCGCAATATTGCTGGCCGCTTCGTCCTTGCCGGGGAACGGCACGGCATGACGGATTGGCGGTGCAGCACGCGCCGTAGCGCCAGCTTTGGCTTTTGTGTAGGCCGCCTTGGCCGCAACCTCGTCCTTCGGTAGGGCTGCCAGCGCTGCCTCAGCCGCTTTGATGTCGGTCACAGCACCGTTCTTGGCCTTCAGGTCGTCCACCTTGGTCTGCGCCGCCGCTTTGTCCGCTGCCATGGCAGCAGGCACATCCTTCAGTTTCAGGTCCGCCGCGTCGGCACGCGCCTTGAAGATGCCACGCACTTCAAGTTCTTTCGGATCCTTCAGCAACTGCTCTTCCTTGGCAGTGACTTTCTGCAGCGTGTAGCCATAGACCGCCTGCGGAATCGGCACCCCGGTGTGCTTGACTGACAGCCAGATCACCGGCAGCAAATAGGCAATGATCAGAATCACGTATTGCGCGACCTGGGTCCACGTGACAGCGCGCATGCCGCCCAGGAACGAGCAGACCAAAATGCCGGCCAGGCCGGCAAAAATGCCGACCTCAAACGCCAAACCGGTCAGGCGCGTAGTAATCAGGCCGACCCCATAGACCTGTGCCACCACGTAGGTGAAGGAACACAGAATCGCGCCACAAATACCAATGATGCGCGGCAGGTTGCCTTCGAATCGGGCGCCCAGGAAGTCGGGGATGGTGAATTGCCCGAACTTGCGCAAGTAAGGCGCCAGGAACAGCGCCACCAGGCAATAGCCACCGGTCCAGCCGGTGATGAAGGCCAGGCCGCCAAAACCGGTCAGGTAAAGCGTACCGGCCATGCCAATGAAGGACGCGGCTGACATCCAGTCGGCCCCGGTCGCCATGCCGTTGTACATGGCAGGCACACGTCGCCCGGCCACATAGTATTCGGCCGCGTCGCTGGTGCGGCTCATGACACCAATGCCGGCATACAACAGCACCGTCGCGGCCAGGAACAGGTAGCCGATCCAGTTGCGCGACAAGCCCATTTGCTCCAGTATCGCAACCAGAATGACGAAGCTGATGAAGCCACCGGTGTACCAGCTATAGACCTTGTTCAGGCCTTTCTTGAACTCGCCTTGAGTTTGTTTCTCATTGCCAAACATTATTCTTCTCCTTCATGAACGTCGTATTCTTTGTCAAGGGCGTTCATGTGGCGCGCGTAGTACCAGATGATCAGGCAATACACCACCAGCGCGCCCTGGGCGCACAGCCAGAACGAAAACGGCCAGCCAAAAAAAGTGAAACTCAACTCCTTGGCAAAAAAAGGCAGTACGAAGGTCACCAAGAACCAGATCCCCAGCAAGATGCCGGTTATCTGAAGGTTCTTGTTCCAGTACTCCTTGTGTCGTGCTGTTAACTCCATTGCTTGCTCCTCATTGATATGAATAACCACTTCAACCAAATACTGCCGTTGCAAGCCAGCACTGGTCACCGTGGGCCACTACCTACCTCCGAAAAACGTGCCGCCCCCAAACCGGTCAGCTCAAACCACGCGCAAGCCGGTCTCCCGCTCCAATTGCGCCGCCACTTTGGGCTCAAAGCCCTTGAGGTGCAGGATCACCGCCCTGGCCTGCTCGGGCTGCTCCAAATCCACATGCACCCGCGCCATCTGATACCAGCCAAACGGACTCATCGGCTGCAGACTGGTGTTTCTCTTGAGCGCCTGCAGCGCCTCTGGCAAACGCCCAAGGCGCACCAGCACCATGCCCAGCCCATACCAGGCTCGATCCATTTTTTCTTCAATAGCGATGGCGGCGCGAAAGCCGTGCTCGGCCACGTCCAGATGGCCCAGCAACTCGGCCACAAAGGCCAGGTTGAAATGCGCGTTGGAGACTTGCGCATTAAGCGCCACAGACTGTTCAAAATAGGTGTAGGCACGTTCATGCTCGCCGTTTTGCAGCGCGATGTAACCCAGGCTGTTGAGGGCGTGCAAGTCCAGCGGTGCGCGGCGCAAGATGGTTTCAAACACATCAACGGCGCGCGCCTGCAGGCCGAACATCAGCAGCGCTTTGGCCTTCCAGACCAGCACCAGGCGGTCGAACCGTCCCAATGGCGCTGCGCCTGCCAATCGATCTTGAACTGAACTCATTGACATGCCGCCACTCCAGCTTCTAAACACAGTTCAACCTTGAACTTGACCACCAGCACCCAGGCAATCAGCAACCAGCTTGCGGTCGCCAGCGGAATGTGTTGGTCCAGAATCAGCTTGGGACTGACCCGCCGCGTGATCCAAAGTGCCGGCTTGGCGGCGATATCCAGCAGTTGCCAGAACACGTTGGTGCTGCGCTTGGCACCGGCCAGCAGCCCCAGAATGAAGCGCGCGACCAGGAACATGAGCGACAACTCGATCAGGCTTTTTGCGATAACCACAGCCAATAACATATAGTTTTATTCTTTCAGTGTCTTGTCTCTGGTCGCAATATCAGCCGATGGGCTGACCTGATTCTTACGGCCATCTGAACACAAACTTACAAATCAAGGGTAAACCATGTCTTTAAATTCCACCATGGGGAAAGTGGGACAAATCACCTCCCCACCTAGGGTATGTCCCAACAGAGGCTCAGTCCTACAATCAGCCGAGTTCTTGAGGAGACACGGTCATGCCACACTCCGACATCACGGGCCAGCGCCTGGTTGCCATCGTTTTGCTGGGGGCGGTGCTGTTCAACTATCCGGTGCTCTCGCTGTTTAGCAAACCCGGCGTCTGGTTTGGCATTCCATTCTTGTACCTGTATATCTTTGCGGTGTGGGCCTTGCTGATCGGCTTGACCGCCTGGGCGATTGAACGGCGCCAATGATGCTGCAAGGCTGGGTCATCATCGGGGTGTCCTTTGCCTACCTGGGCGTGCTGTTTGGCATCGCCTACTACGGCGACAAGCGCGCCGATGGCGGGCGATCGATCATTGCCAACCCCACCATTTACGCACTGTCGCTGGCGGTTTACTGCACTACCTGGACGTTTTACGGCAGCGTCGGGCGCGCGGCATCGGCCGGCATCGGCTTCTTGCCTGTGTACCTCGGCCCCACGCTGGTGGCCGGCCTGTGGTGGTTTGTGATGGTCAAGATCATTCGCATCAGCAAGGCACAGCGCATTACCTCGATTGCCGACTTCGTGGCCTCGCGCTACGGCAAGAGCCAGTTGCTGGGTGGACTGGTCACGGTGATTGCGGTCGTCGGTGTAGTGCCCTATATCTCGCTGCAGTTGAAGGCGATCTCGAGCAGCTTCACGATCTTGCTGCACTACCCCGACATTGTGATGCCGGCCAAGGCCCTGACGCAGTCCCTATGGCAGGACAGCGCGCTGTACATCGCAATGACGCTGGCCGCCTTTACCGTGCTGTTTGGCACCCGCCATCTGGACGTGACCGAGCGCCATGAAGGCATGGTGGCCGCCATTGCGTTTGAGTCGGTGGTCAAGTTGCTGGCGTTCCTGGCGGTCGGTGTGTTTGTGACCTATGGCGTCTTCGACGGCATGGGCGACATTTTTGCGCGCGCCGAGCTGGTGCCAAAACTCAAGGCGCTGATGACCGTGTCCGCCACCAGCAACAGTTATGGCAGTTGGTGGTCGCTCACCGTTCTTTCGATGTTCTCGGTCATGCTGCTACCGCGCCAATTCCAGATCGCTGTGGTGGAAAATGTCAACGAGCAACACTTGCGCAAGGCCGTCTGGCTGTTCCCGCTGTACCTGTTGCTGATCAACATCTTCGTGCTGCCGATCGCGCTCGGCGGCATGCTCTACTTCCCGACTGGCAACGTAGACGCCGACACCTTTGTGCTGACATTGCCGATGTCACAACGGGAGGAAGCGCTGACCCTGCTGGTGTTCATCGGAGGTCTGTCGGCCGCCACCGGCATGGTGATTGTCGAGACGATCGCGCTGTCAACCATGATTTGCAACGACCTGGTGATGCCGCTGGCCCTGCGCATCAAGGTGTTGCGCCTGAACCAGCGCCAGGACCTGTCCGGCTTGCTGCTGGGCATACGGCGCTGGGCCATCGTGGCGATCCTGTTGCTGGGCTACGTTTACTTCCGCGCCGCTGGCGAAGCCTACGCGCTGGTCGGCATCGGGCTGATTTCGTTCGCCGCTGTGGCCCAGTTTGCACCGGCCATTTTTGGTGGTATTTACTGGCGCGGTGGCACCCGCAATGGCGCCATCGCCGGGCTGCTCGGCGGCTTCGTGGTGTGGGGCTATACGTTGCTGCTGCCGTCGTTCGCCAAATCTGGCTGGATGCCGACCGAGTTCCTGCGCGATGGCCTGTTCGGGCTGGCACTGCTGCGTCCGCAGCAACTGATTGGCCTGGCCGGGCTGGATGAGATCTCGCACAGTCTGTTCTGGAGCATGCTGGTCAAT
>JANNUE010000098.1:0-2470 GCA_031394895.1 Betaproteobacteria bacterium | reverse complement strand
CAGCGCGAGCAGGCGTTTTTTCTCGGGCTCAGGTAGCGCGAGGCCGTTGATGAAAGCGTGAAGCATGTCGCGGGTAATGCGATCCTTGCCGCGCGTCAGTTCCTTCAACTTCTCGTAGGCGCCGGTGATTCCGTAGCGGCGCATCACGGTCTGGATAGCCTCCGCCAGCACTTCCCAGCTCGCATTCAGGTCATCCGCGATGCGCTGCGGGTTGGCTTCCAGTTTGTGCAGGCCTTTCAGGCAGGATTCGTAACCGAGCAGGGTGTAGCCGAGCGCCACGCCCATGTTGCGCAGCACGGTGGAGTCGGTGAGGTCGCGCTGCCAGCGGGAAATCGGCAGCTTTTCGGAGAGGTGGCGCAGCAGCGCATTGGCCAGCCCGAGGTTGCCTTCCGAATTCTCGAAATCAATCGGGTTGACCTTGTGCGGCATGGTGGAAGAACCCACTTCGCCGGCCTTTACCTTCTGCTTGAAATAGCCCAGCGAAATATAGCCCCAGATATCGCGGTCGAGGTCGATCAGGATGGTGTTGGTGCGGGCGTAGGCATCGAACAGTTCGGCCATGCAGTCGTGCGGTTCGATCTGGATGGTGTAGGGGTTGAAATCCAGCCCCAGTCCTTCGACAAAATGCTTCGCGAAGCGCTCCCAGTCGAAATCGGGGTAGGCTGACAGATGGGCGTTGTAGTTGCCCACCGCGCCGTTGGTCTTGCCCAAAATGGCGATCTCGGCCAGGCGCTTTTCGGCGCGTTGCAGGCGGTAGGCCACGTTGGCCATCTCCTTGCCGACTGTGGTGGGCGAGGCAGGTTGGCCGTGGGTGTGGGCCAGCATCGGCATGGTCGCGAGTTCATGGGCGAATTCGGTGAGTCTGGCAATGACCTTGGCAAGGCCGGGCAACATCGCCGCTTCACGTGCATCCTTCAGCATCAGTCCGTGGGAAAGGTTGTTGATGTCCTCCGAGGTGCAGGCGAAATGGATGAATTCGCTCACCTTCATCACTTCCGCATTGCCGGCCAGACGGGCCTTCATCCAGTATTCGACCGCCTTGACGTCGTGGTTGGTGGTCTTTTCGATATCCTTGACCGCTTGGGCGTCGGTTTCCGAAAAATCGTTCGCCAGCGTGTCCAGCTGCGCGAAGGTTGCCGCAGAAAAGGTTGGAACTTCGGCGATGGCGGGCTCACGCGAAAGCGCCTTGAGCCATTCGATTTCCACCTTGACGCGATAGCGGATCAGCGCGAACTCGCTGAAATAGGCGCGCAGGTCAGCCATCTTGTTGTGGTAGCGCCCGTCCAGAGGGGATAAAGCGGTAAGCGTGGAGAGATTCATAAGCCGGCCCGTGCTGTAGATATTTGGAAAACCCGCATTTTACCCCAGAACAAGCGGTTCACCACAGAGGCACAGTGGCACAGAGTAAAACCGGTTTTCAATAAACGCAAAGAGTGTCGAAAGAAAAACAAATCTGTCCCGTTTGTTGTCTAGACTAAGGTATGTTGAAACAGTGTGGCCTTTGTTTGAAAGGGGAAGGATTGTGTTGAAGAACGTGAACGGAATCGTTGAACAGAATATCGGGTTCCGTTCCTATTTTTCGCGAGCAGGGAAGAGACGGTTGACGGCGGTTCTGTGTGCAGGTCTTTGCGGATTGTCGGTGAGCCAGGCCTCTGCGCTGACGGCACAAGAAATATTTCGCCAGGCGAGCGATAGAATTTGGGTGCTGGAGACCCTGGATGCCAAAGATCACCTGGTTTCATCAGCTGGGGCGGTGGTGATCGAATCCGGCAAGGCAATCGTGCAATGCGATGCGTTGCAAGGTGCGGCGACGGCACGTCTTGTTCGGGGCGAGAAGATTTTTCGCGCCGAGCAGACGGGCGGTGGCGATAGTGAAGGGCTTTGCCTTCTGACGGTACCTAACCTTGCCGTAGCCGCTCCGGCCGAGTTCCTGCAAAAAGACCCCGAAGTGGGGGTGCGCGTGTTTGCCGTGAGCAATGCTTTGGGACTCGGTTTGAGCATATCCGAGGGGGTTGTGTCGGGCATACGTGAATTCGGTGGCAATACCTATATTCAGTTCACTTCTGCGATCGCGCCGGGCTCCGAAGGCGGTGGTCTTTTCGATGCGGATGGCAGGCTGCTCGGTTTTGTCACCTACCGTGCCCGCGACGGGCAGAACGTGAATTTCGCCATTCCCATCCGGCGCCTGGCCGACATCGAAAAGCGGCTGGGTGCTGCCAGCACAGCGGATGGCTTCCGTGTCGCCGCAACCGGGCTCGTGCGGGAGAGTAAATGGGTGGAGCTGGCGCAACATGCAAAACACTGGCTGGCCGAGGATGCCGGCAGTGGCGAAGCCTGGGCGTGGCTCGGCTATGCGGCGCAACAGACAGGTGATTGGCCCGAGGCGGAGCGTGCCTATCGCGAGGTTCTCAAATCGGAGCCGGACGCCATTGGTATCGGCGTCGGATTGTCGATGGTGCTGCTAAACCAA
>JANNUE010000082.1:0-2122 GCA_031394895.1 Betaproteobacteria bacterium | reverse complement strand
CTCATTCGGGTTGGGGCGTAGGCCGAATCTACGGTCGATTTGTCCAACTCTGCGGTCATTTTCGTTGCACCGACCGGCGCCGCCAGATTCGCAGCACCCGACTTCTGCGGGTCGTCGCCCTTGCCCTGCCACCACTGGTTGGACATCTGGGCTTCGATCTCGTCGATCTTCTTGATCGTCATCGCCCGCTCGTTGGGATTGGACGGCAAGCTGCTCTGAAAGTACGACGGACGTCCTGCCAGGTCCGGGCCGGCTCCAGGGTCACGGCTCCTGAGCTTGCGCAACTGGTCGAATTCGCGTCTGCGGACAAAATCGTTCTGCCGCTTGCGCTCGATCATTTCCTTGAGCGCCTGCTTGCTGTAACCGGCGTCCGGCTCCGGATCCTGCTTGTCCAGATCGGTCCAGTTGGTGGTCGGATTGCGAACGAACTTCGCCATCTTCGACAACAGGCTGGGGTTGTTATCCTTGGTTGACATGGTCATGCAGGGTGTCCGGCGAATTTTACCTGCCAGCCTCGGGTCGCTGGCAACGCTCAGTCGCCGAACATCTTCTGCTTGAGCTCGCGCCGCTGCTGGGCTTCGAGCGACAGCGTCGCGGTCGGCCGCGCCAACAGCCTTCCGACACCAATCGGCTCGCCGGTCTCATCGCAATAGCCATAGTCTCCGGCGTCGATGCGGGCGATCGACTGTTCGATCTTTTTCAGCAGCTTGCGTTCCCGGTCGCGGGTGCGCAATTCCAGGGCATGCTCCTCTTCGATCGTGGCCCGGTCGGCTGGATCCGGTACCACCACCGTGTCTTCGCGCAGATGCTCGGTGGTCTCGCCGGCGCTGGCAAGGATCTCGCGTTTGAGCAAGGCCAGCTTGTGGCGGAACGCCGCAAGCTGCTTGTCGTTCATGTATTCGGTGTCGGGCATCGCCAACAATTCGGCGTCGGTCAACTCTTCAACAGCTTTGGTTTTCCAGTTGTTCGCCAATTTTGGGTCCTTGCGCGTTGCCGAAGGAAGCGCCGGAATGATGACCGGGGTCTCCGGCAACGGGGCATAACTCGATTTTGCCGCCGTCGACGCGATCGACTGCGCCATCGAGGGCACGGTCAGGGAGGCGAGCCTGGAAGAGGGACGCCCCGAGCGTTGCGGCACGCCCGACGGCGACGGTGCGCTCACGACTGGCGCGCTGCGCGGCTCTGGCTTGATCTCGGTGGACAGGTTGCTGGCTATGGTTTGGCTTTTAGGCATCGTATTCTTGGGCGCTTGCACCTTGGTTGCGGTGGCGGCTTTGGCAGCCACGGCAACGGACGGCTTGCTGGCGGGGGCTTTGGCGAGCGCAACCGGCCTTGGCGCAGTCTTGGCAGCCACCGGCAGTGACTGCTTCCTGGTTGGCGTCTTGGCCGGAGCGGCTTTCGGCTTGCCGACAGCGGGCTTTGCCGGCTTGGTGGCCGGCATTTTTGCCGTGCTGGTTGCCTTGGAGGCCGTCTTGGCCTTTGCTGGAATGGCTTTCACTTCTTGACTCCTCACAGAACTCGCTCGCTGATTGGGTTTGCCCGTCGCTGGACCTGATCCCGACTCATCCACCCGCCCGCTCGCCGAAGTTCGGTGTTGCTCTGCAGGCCCGTCCAGACCGTCCCGCAGCGGAGCTTCGGCGCGCGAGTGTAGCGCCTTATCGTGTTGCAATCCCATCATCCGAAGAATCATAGCCAACATGGTAGCGGTGCCTTTGTGTTTATCGGCGCGTGGCCGGTCAGACCAAGCATTGGTCCATGCCTTGCAGCAAAATGTCCTTGGGCAGGTCAATGCCGATGAACACCATCTTGCTGACACGTTGTTCGTCGCTGCCCCACGCCGGGCCCAGATCGCTGCCCATCAATTGGTGCACGCCCTGGAATATCACCTTGCGATCGGTGCCCTTCATGTTGAGCACACCTTTGTAGCGCAACATGCGCGGTCCGTAGATATTGACAATGGCGCCCAGGAAGTCCTCCAGTTTTGCCGCGTCGAAAGGGCGCCCGGATCTGAACACGAAACTCTTCACGTCGTCATCATGATGGTGGTGGTGGCCGCCGGCTTGCCGGTGCGACGGATGGTCGCAGTTTTCGCCGTGGTCGTGATCGTGTTCGTTGACATGCG
>JANNUE010000072.1:0-6841 GCA_031394895.1 Betaproteobacteria bacterium | reverse complement strand
GTCAACGCCGATGCAGTGCCCACCCACCAGACCGGGGCGAAACGGCAAAAAGTTCCATTTGGTACCCGCTGCCTCCAGCACTTCCAGCGTGTCCAGACCGAGCATGTTGAAGATCACCGCCAGTTCGTTCATCAACGCAATGTTCAGGTCGCGCTGCGTGTTCTCTATCACCTTGGCGGCTTCTGCGACCTTGATTGACGACACCCGGTGCACACCTGCGCTTACCACTTTTTCATACAAAGCCGCCGCGCGCTGCAGCGTGGCCGGGCTGTCGCCCGCCACCACCTTGACGGTGTTGGTCAACGTGTGCTGCCGGTCACCGGGGTTGATGCGCTCGGGCGAATAGCCGACCGAGAAGTCGCGCTGCCATTGCAGGCCCGATACGCGCTCCAGCACCGGAATGCAGACTTCCTCGGTGGCTCCAGGATAGACGGTGGACTCAAAGATGACGGTGGCGCCCGGCTTCAGGTGGGCGCCGACACTTTCGCTGGCCTGGATGAGGGGCGCGAAGTCAGGCTTACGGGCAGCGTCGATTGGGGTCGGGACGGCAATGATGATGAAGTCGGCGCGCGCCAGCTCGGCCGGGTCGGTGCTAAGAGTGAGCAGGGTGGCGGCGCGCATCTCCGGCCCGGTGACGGTGCCGCTGGGGTCGATGTGCCGGCGGTAGTGCTCAATCTTTTGCGCCGACAAATCAAAGCCAATGGTTGGCAGCAATTTGCCAAACGCCACGGCCAGTGGAAGACCGACGTAGCCGAGTCCGACAACGGCAACTACTTCCATGGCTTTCGTTTTGTGTTCATGCTTTGGGCTTTGGTTCGCAGCGGGCGGAGTCGGGTGCGGGTAGCACGATACTAACGCTAACGGGTACTAAAGATATTGGGGTCAGATCCTACAATCACGCATTTCAAATTGTGTCAAGCCATGCTTGACATGTGTAGCCCATCGGCTTACACTTCACTCATGATTTCAAATTTCAGGCACAAGGGATTGGGCGAGTTGGCCAATGCCGGCAAGTCAGCCAAGGTTCGGCCTGATCTTTGGAGTCGAGCGCTGCGTCGATTGGACGCCATTGCTGCGGCAAAGATTCCTGATGCGCTACGGGTTCCGGGATTTGACTTTCACTCGTTGCAAGGGGTGCCGCAGCGCTACAGCGTCCACGTCAATGGCCCGTGGTGTATTACTTTTGGCTGGGATGGCGAGAACGCGATTGATGTTGATTTGGAAAACTATCACTAGGAGCACATGATGACTGAAACTCGTTGCCCGACGCATCCGGGTGAAATTCTGCGCGAAGACGCTTTGCCTGCGCTAGGCCTGTCGGTGTCTGCGTTTGCCCGTGCGCTGGGGGTGACTCGGCAAGCTGTGCATGGGGTGTTGTCCGGGCGGTCTTCGGTGTCGCCCGAGATGGCGCTGCGTTTGGGGGCTTTTTTGGGCAATGGGCCGCAACTGTGGCTCGATATGCAATCTCGTTATGACCTGTGGCAGGCTGAGCGGCGCATGGTGGGTCATCTTCCAGCGCCCTACGCGGTGGGTTCTTCAGCTAATTAGGGAAATCGTGAAGCAGTATTGGGGTCAGGTCTTGCCAAAGCATTCAGAAGTTTGATGCATCGTGTAGTTGCCGCAAGCGTCGGCGCGCCGGGTGTACGCATCACTCACCGCATCAGCGCCTCAATCTCGGCCACCGTCACCGGCACCTCGCGGCTGATCAGTTCACAGCCGGTGGCGGTGACGATGGCGTTATCTTCGATGCGGATGCCGATGTTGTGAAACTGCTCCGGCACGCCTTCGGCCGGGCGCACATACAGGCCCGGCTCGATGGTCAGCACCATGCCGGGTTGCAAAATGCGGGCCGGCCGGTCGATGATGGTCTCGCCGGTCAGCGCGTCCTTGCGCTCGCTCTTTTGGCCGACCTCGGCCGGTTCGATGTAGCCGCCAGCATCGTGCACATCCATACCCAGCCAGTGGCCCGTGCGGTGCATGTAGAACTGAAAGTAGGCGCGTTTTTCGATCACATCCTGCAGGCTTCCGACCTTGTTCTTGTCCAGCAGCCCCAGATCGAGCATGCCCTGCGCCAGTACCTTGACGGTGGCGTCGTGCGGGTCGGTAAAGCGGGCGCCGGCGCGCGTTGCCGCAATCGCCGCCTCCTGCGACGCCAGCACCAGCTCATACAGCGCACGCTGCGGCCCGCAGAATTTGCCGTTGGCCGGGAACGTGCGGGTGATGTCGGCGGCATAACCGTCGAGTTCGCAGCCGGCGTCGATCAGCACCAGATCGCCAGCGCACACGGCGCCGACGTCGGCTCGGTAGTGCAGCACGCAGGCATTGGCGCCGCCCGCGACGATCGAGCCGTAAGCCGGGTACTGCGAGCCATGGCGGCGAAACTCGTGCAGCAGTTCGGCGTCCAGGTGGTATTCGCGCACGGTCTCTCCGGCACGCAACATGCTGGCGCACAAGCGCATGGCGCGCACATGGGCGCCGGCGCTGATGGTCCCGGCGCGGCGCATGGTGGCTTGCTCAAAGCTGTCCTTGATCAGCCGCATTTCATCGAGCGGGCCGCACAGGTCGCGCTGCTGCTGCGGACACAGCGCGCCATAGCGCACGCGGGCGCGCACGCTGCCAAGCCAGCCGGCAATGCGCGTCTCAAGCCCCTTGTGCGTGGCAAACGGATACCAGACCGGGTCGCGGCCATCGAGCAGCGCGGGCAGTTGCTTGTCCAGCTCAGTGACAGAAAACGCGGCATCTACGCCGAGTTGTGCCGGCGCCTGGGCCGGCCCGAGCCGAAAGCCGTCCCAGACTTCGCGCTCCTGGTCTTTCGGTTGGCAAAACAGCGTGGTCGTGGCGTCGCCGCAAATCACCAGCCAGGCGTTCGGCTCAGTAAAGCCGCTCAGGTAATAGAAGTAGCTGTCCGGTCGATACAGAAAATCGGAGTCGCGGTTGCGCTGTTGCTCAGGGGCGGTCGGAATGATGGCAATGCCGCCGGTGCCAAGCTGGGCCGCCAGTCTGGCGCGGCGTCGCGCATAGACATTGGTATCGATAGAGTCGTTCATGTAGAGGTTCCGTTTAATTGTTGCAGTCGCTGCGGCGTGCCGACGTCGGTCCAGGCACCTCGGTACAACTCGGCGCTGACCAGTGAATTGTCCATCGCGGCGCGCAGCAGCGGCGCCAAAGGGGTTTTGACGCCCTGCGCATTGCCAGCCGCGATGTTGCACCAGGGCGGTAGAAAAAGCTCACGGCGGTACAGGCCAATCGTCGAATACGTGTATTTCAGGTCCGCCTGGCTGAGTGCCAGACCGTCGGCGCTAAGGCCGAAGTCGCCCAGCGGGTTGTGCGCCGGGTTCGGCACCAGCCAGATGTGGGCCAGCTTGTCGCTGGCCGCAAAGCGGGCTACGCTGGCCTGTGAAAACACAAAGTCAGGCGCATAGACGTCACCGGCCAGCACCCAGAATATTCCGGTGCTTTGCTCTTCGGCGTCAGCCGGGCACAGCAGCGGCAGCGCGCGCGCAATGCCTCCTGCGGTTTCCAGCGCGGCGCCAAAGTCGCGCCCTTCGTGCGAGTAGCAAATCGGCACTGGCCGGGTCGCCGGCAGCTCAGGTAAAAAAGCAGCACCGAACGCGGCTTCGAGTTGCTCGCCCAACCACGCCGTGTTGATCACCAGCCGGTCAACACCGCCGCGCGCCAGCGCTTGCATCGCCCATTGAATCAACGGTTTGCCGCGCACCGGCAGCAGCGGTTTGGGCGTGTGATCGGTCAGCGGACGCATGCGTTCGCCACGGCCGGCGGCCAGCAGCATTGCGGCAATCTGTGTTTGCATGGCGGCCAATGTGCTTAACGCATGCCCACTGACACTTTGCCAAACGCGGCTTGCGCCTCGCGTGGCGAAGGCAGGTGCAGAGGAGAAAAAAGTTGGCTCATGACTAGACTTTGGCTTTTTGTCATTGCGAGCGTAGCGCGGCAATCCATGACTTCGGACTTCGTGGATCGCCGCGCTACGCTCCTCGCAATGACGGTGGGTGTGCTGGGCTCCTCTCAATGACGGGCAAGCAAGGCTTGCAATGACATATTGAGGGTCCCGCTAGCATAGCCGATGCCTCCCCAAGCGATCGAAATTCGCGCCCTTGCTGTCCCGGTAAAATACCGTGTTTACCCTAACCCCCAGAACTACCCCCGGAGTTGGCACAGATGGCTGATACAGAACAAATGAGCACGGCAAACCAGGCCGACATGGCTAACGCCATTCGGGCCCTTGCGATGGACGCCGTGCAGGCTGCCAATTCCGGTCACCCCGGCGCCCCGATGGGCATGGCCGACATGGCGGTGGCACTGTGGAGCCGTCACCTGAAGCACAACCCCACCAACCCGAACTGGTTTGACCGCGACCGCTTTGTGCTGTCGAACGGCCACGGCTCGATGCTGCTGTATGCCGTGCTGCACCTGAGCGGCTACAAGCTGCCAATGAACGAGTTGAAACATTTCCGCCAACTCCACAGCAAGACGCCCGGACACCCGGAAACCGGCGTGACGCCCGGCGTAGAAACCACGACCGGACCGCTGGGCCAGGGACTTGCCAATGCAGTGGGAATGGCGCTGGCCGAGAAACTGCTGGCCAAGGAGTTCAACCGCGAAGGCCACGAAGTGGTTGACCACCACACTTTTACCTTCATGGGCGACGGCTGCATGATGGAAGGCATCAGCCACGAAGCGGCGGCGCTGGCCGGCGCCTGGCGCTTAAGCAAGCTGATTGCGCTGTACGACGACAACGGCATCTCGATCGACGGCCAGGTCGCGCCCTGGTTCATTGACAACACCGCGCAGCGTTTTGTCGCCTACGGCTGGAACGTGCTGGGCCCGATCGACGGCCACGACGCCGAGCTGGTGGCCAACACAATTGCCGAGGCGAAGAAATCAACCGACGCGCCGACGCTGATCATCTGCAAGACTTCGATCGGCAAAGGCAGCCCGAACCGGGCCAACACTGCCAAGGCGCACGGTGAACCTTTAGGCGCAGAAGAAATTGCGCTGACGCGCGCAGCACTCGGTTGGACGCAGCCGCCGTTTGTCATTCCGAAAGAGGTGTATGCGGCGTGGGACGCCAAAGCTGCCGGCACGCAAGCGGAGCAAGACTGGAACAGCCGGCTTGCCGAGTACAAGACGGCACATCCGGAGCTGGCCAAAGAGTTGCTGCGGCGCATGAAGGGCGAGTTGCCGAAAAACTTCAGCCAGGTGGCCGTCGATACCGCAGTGGCGGCGCACGCCAAGGCCGAGACCGTGGCCTCGCGCAAGGCGTCGCAGTTGGCGCTGGAAGCGTTCACGGCGGCACTGCCCGAAATGCTGGGTGGCTCGGCCGACCTGACCGGCTCGAACCTGACCAATACCAAGAGCACACCCAGTCTGCGCTTTGACTTTACCGGCCACAGCAATGGCGGGCGCCACATCAACTACGGCGTGCGCGAGTTCGGCATGGCCGCCATCATGAACGGCATTGCGCTGCACGGCGGCTTCATCCCGTATGGCGGCACCTTCCTGACCTTCAGCGACTACAGCCGCAACGCGGTGCGCATGGCGGCGCTGATGAAGCTGCGCGTGATCCACGTCTTTACGCACGACTCGATTGGCCTCGGCGAAGACGGCCCGACGCATCAGTCGATTGAACACGCGGCGTCGTTGCGCCTGATTCCAAACCTCGATGTCTGGCGCCCCGGTGACAGCGCCGAAACGGCCGTCGCCTGGGCTGTGGCGCTGCAAAACAAGAGCAAACCGACCGCTCTGCTGCTGAGCCGGCAAAACATCTGCTACGCACCCAAGACCGGCCTGGGCGACATCAGCAAGGGCGCTTACGTTCTGGCCGAGCCGAGCGAAGTAGGGCTGAACAAGAAGGCGCAGGCCGTCATCATTGCCACCGGCTCCGAAGTGCAGTTGGCGCTGAAAGCGCAGGAACTGCTGGCGACACGCAAGATAGCGGTGCGCGTGGTCTCGATGCCGAGCAACACGACGTTTGACCGGCAAAGCGCCGCCTACAAAAGCGCCGTGTTGCCAGCCGGCGTGCCGCGTATCGCGGTCGAGATGGGCGTCAGCGACGGCTGGTGGAAATACGGCTGTGCGGCGGTGGTCGGTATCGACACGTTTGGCGAATCAGCGCCGGCGCCGGTGCTGTTCAAATTGTTCGGCTTTACGCCGGAGAACGTGGCCGATACCGTGGAAAAGGTTCTGCGCCAGCCACGAGGCCGGCGAAACTGATATGACTCTGCCAACCTCCGTAGGTCGGGTTAGCCTGGAAGGCGTAACCCGACAATCACCAACCAAGCGTCGGGTTACGCCTGCGGCTAACCCGACCTACCTGGATTCGCTGCTGTGTTCAAGTTACTTCTACTCGGCACCCGAACAGATTTGAATTTTTAATCATTGGAGAAATACATGACCATCAAGATCGGCATCAACGGCTTCGGTCGCATCGGGCGCAATGTGCTGCGTTCTGCCCTGCTCAATTTCAGCGACATTCAGGTCGTCGCCATCAATGACCTGCTCGACCCCGAGTATCTGGCCTACATGCTGCGTTATGACTCGGTACATGGCCGCTTCAAGGGCGAAGTCTCGGTCGAAGGCAACACACTGATCGCCAACGGCCAGCGCATCCGCCTCACCCAAGAGCGCGACCCGGCCAACCTGAAGTGGGCCGAAGTCGGTGCCGATATCGTGATCGAGGCGACCGGCTTGTTCCTGGACAAGGCATCGGGCGAAAAACACCTGGCAGCCGGCGCCAAAAAGGTCATCTTCTCGGCGCCGAGCAAAGACGACACGCCGATGTTCGTGTTTGGCGTCAACGACAAGACCTACGCCGGCCAGG
>JANNUE010000063.1:0-8806 GCA_031394895.1 Betaproteobacteria bacterium | reverse complement strand
GCCGCCATAACTCATCAGCGGCAGCGTCAAGCCCTTGGTCGGCAGGGCGCCCAGATTGACACCCATGTTGATGAAGGCCTGAAAGCCGATCCAGATGCCGACACCCTGCGCCACCAGCCCGGCAAACACCCGGTCCAGCGCAATCGCCTGGCGCCCGATCTGCATCAGGCGACGGGTCAACCAGAGGAACAGGCCAATTACCAGAACCACGCCGACCAGACCGAACTCTTCACCGATGACGGCGAGCAGAAAATCGGTGTGCGCCTCGGGCAGCCAGTGCAGTTTTTCGACGCTGCCGCCGAGGCCGACGCCAAATATTTCACCGCGGCCGATGGCGATCAGCGAATGCGTCAGTTGATAACCCTTGGCCAGCGCGTTCTGTTCGCTCCACGGGTCGAGGTAGGCAAAAATGCGCTCGCGCCGATAGTCATTGAAGCCAATCATCAGCGCGAAGGCAACGACCAGCACGGTGGCGATCAGCAAGAACATGCGGGCGTTGACGCCGCCCAGGAACAGGATGCCCATGGCAATCACGGAAATCACCAGGAACGCACCCATGTCGGGCTCCGCCAGCAACAGCACGCCGACCACGGCGACCGCCGCACCCATCGGCAACACGGCGCGAAAGAAGCGTTCTTTCACGTCCATTTTTCGCACCATGTAATCGGCCGCGTACAGCAGCACGGTGAACTTGGCCAGTTCGGACGGTTGAAAGCTCAGCGGACCCAGCGCAATCCAGCGCCGCGCCCCATAGACCACTTTGCCGATATGCGGAATCAGCACCGCCGCCAGCAACAGCAGCGACAGCACGAACAGCCAACGCGCCGACTTCTCCCAGACCGCCACCGGCACCTGAAACGCCAGTAGCGCCGCGACGAACGCCAGCACCAACCAGGTCGCATGGCGTAGCAGAAAATAGGTGTGCGTGTATTTGGCAAATCGCGGATTGTCCGGCATCGCGATCGAGGCCGAATAGACCATCACCAGGCCCCAGGCCAGCAAGGTGACAGTGACCCAGATCAGCACCTGGTCAACGCCGATCACCCGACTCGGTGCGCCAGCGTTGGCGTCCGCCCGGGTCATGCCCAGGCGCACCGGCAGCACGTCGCCGGCGCCAATGCCCAGCTTGCCAAACCAGCCGGAGATGCGGGCCTGCACCGTGCTCACAGTGTGCCCTCCATGGCGACACCGGCGGCGCTGGCGATCTCAGCCACCGCCTGCGCAAACACGCGGGCGCGATGCTCGTAGTTGTCGAACATGTCAAAACTGGCGCAGGCCGGCGACATCAGCACCGCGTCGCCGGGACGCGCCAGCCGGCTCGCCTCGGTCACGGCATGCTCCATTGAAGCGGCGGTTACCAGTTCGACGCCGGCGGCCTCCAGCGTGGCGCCGATCAGCGCCGCGTCGCGCCCAATCAACACCACCGCGCGCGCATAGCGGGCAACCGGCTCGGCCAGCGGCGCAAAGTCCTGTCCCTTGCCCTGGCCACCGAGGATGACGACCAACTTGCGATCAACACCCAGCCCATTCAGCGCTGCCACTGTGGCACCAACATTGGTGCCCTTGCTGTCGTCAAAAAACTCGACGCCCATGATGATGCCGATCGACTCAACCCGGTGCGGCTCGCCGCGGTATTCGCGCAAGCCGTAGAGCATGGGACCAAGCACACAACCGGCGGCGCTCGCCAGCGCCAGCGCCGCCAGCGCGTTGACGGCGTTATGCCGGCCGCGGATGCGCAGCGCATCGACCGGCATCAGACGCTGGATGTGCAACTCGGGCGTGCCGCCCTTGTGCTTTTTCAGCGTTTCATCGGCCGGCTGCGCGCGCACCAGCCAGGCCATGCCATTGACTTGTTCAATGCCGTAGTCGCCCGGGCGGGCCGGCAGCTCGGCACCAAAAGTGATGTGCGTCCGCACCACGGGTCGCTGCAATTTGACCTTCAGCGGCGGTGGCAACAGCGCCATCACCTGCGGGTCGTCACGGTTAAGCACCATCAGCGCGTGCTGGCCAAATATCCTGGCCTTGGCGCCGATGTAGGCTTGCATGTCACCGTGCCAGTCGAGGTGGTCCTGCGTGATGTTGAGCACCGTGGCAGCGCTGGGCTCGAACATGGGTTCACTGTCAAGCTGAAAACTCGACAGCTCAAGCACCCAGACTTGCGGCAGCGTATCGGCATCCAGACGCTCGGACAAAGTGTCGAGCAAGGTCGGGCCGATATTGCCGGCCACCGCCACCGTTTTGCCGGCCCGGCTGACCAGTTGCCCCAGCAGTGAAGTGACCGTGGTCTTGCCATTGGTGCCGGTGACGGCAAGCACCTTGGGCCGGTAAGCACTGGCGTCGGCCAGATCGGCCAGCGCTTCGGAAAACAGACCCAATTCGCCGCTGACTCGCAGACCCCGGCTGCGCGCAGCCTCGCACACGAAAGCCACGTCTTTCGGTGTCAGACCCGGACTCTTGAACACCGCCTGCAGTGCGCCGCCGTCCACCAGCGCGGCGTCAAACGCCGCATGCATAAAGCGCGCGCCCGGCACGTCGCGCTGCAACGCCACCAACTGCGGCGGCGCGCTGCGCGTATCGGCAACCGTCACCGTTGCGCCGCAACGCACACACCAACGCGCCATCGCCAGGCCGGATAATCCGAGGCCCAGAATGAGAACGTGTTGGTTGTTCAGACTATTCACCGTTTACCTTAGCTTGAGCGTGGACAAACCAACCAGACACAGCAGCATCGTGATGATCCAGAAACGCACCACAACCTGCGTCTCTTTCCAGCCACTTTTTTCGAAATGATGATGCAGCGGCGCCATCTTCAAAATCCGTCGCCCGGTGCCGAACCTCTTCTTGGTGAACTTGAAGTAGGTCACTTGCAGCATGACCGACAAGGCCTCGACCACAAAGATTCCGCCCATGATGGCCAGCACGATTTCCTGGCGCACGATCACCGCCACGGTGCCCAGCGCAGCGCCGAGCGCCAAGGCGCCCACGTCGCCCATGAAGACTTGTGCCGGGTGCGTGTTGAACCACAAAAACGCCAGCCCGGCGCCAGCCATGGCCGAGGTGAAGATCAGCAGTTCACCGGAGCCTGGAATGTGCGGGAAGAACAGGTACTTCGAATACACGGAACTGCCAGTCACGTACGCAAAAATCCCCAAACAGGCGCCCACCATCACCACCGGCATGATCGCCAGACCGTCCAGTCCGTCCGTCAGATTCACCGCGTTGCTGGAGCCGACAATGACCAGATAGGTCAGGATGACAAAGCCCAGCACGCCCAGGGGATAACTGACCTCCTTGACGAACGGCAGCAGCAACCCGGCCTTGGGCGGCAGATTCAAGTCAAAGCCGGACTGCACCCATTTGAAGAACAGCTCGAGCACGCGCAAGTTCGAGTTCTCGGAAATGCTGAACACCAGATAGAGCGCCGCCAGCAGGCCAATCAGCGACTGCCACAGGTACTTTTCGCTCGACGCCATGCCTTCGGGGTTGTTCTGCACCACCTTGCGCCAGTCATCGACCCAGCCAATCGCACCAAAACCGAGTGTGACCAGCAGCACAATCCAGACAAAGCGGTTGCTCAGGTCGGCCCATAGCAGCGTCGCGACGGCGATCGACAGCAGGATCAGCACGCCCCCCATGGTCGGGGTGCCGCTCTTGCTCAGGTGCGACGCCATCGCGTAGCCGCGAATCGGCTGCCCGATCTTGAGCTCGGTCAGACGGCGAATGACAAAGGGGCCAGCCGCCAGGCCCATCAGCAGCGCGGTCAGCGCCGCCATCACGGCGCGAAAGGTCAGGTACTGAAAGACCCGCATGAAACCGAATTCAGACGAGTGCGATTGCAACCACTGGGCCAGGCTCAAGAGCATGGGGCACTCCTGAAAACAAATTGTCGGGTTACGCCCGTTGGGCTAACCCGACCTACGGTGTGGGCGCTAGACAGCATTTTTTTCAACCTCGTCATATTGTGTGTAGCGCAAGATGGCGGTGACCACGCGCTCCATCTTCATGAAGCGCGATCCTTTGACCAGCACGCTGGCTACACTGCCCAGCTCATTGAGCACCGTCGCCAGCAGCGACTCGATGTCGGCAAAATGACGACCTCGGCCGAAGCTGGTCGCCGCTGCGCCAGACAACTCGCCCAGCGTGAACAGGAGTTCGATACCCAGGCTGCGGGCCAGAGCGCCAACCTCGGCGTGGAACTCGCTGCCCTGCTCGCCCACTTCTCCCATATCGCCCAGCACCAGCAGGCGCGGCGCCGGCAGCGCTGCCAGCACCTCGATCGCGGCGCGCACCGAGTCCGGATTGGCGTTGTAGCTGTCATCGATCAGCGTGACGTGATGCGCACCCAGACTGACCTGCAGCGCGCGCGAGCGGCCCTTGACCGCCTCGAACGCGCTCAAGCCGATGGCTATTTGCCCCAGCGACACACCGGCTGCCAGCGCACAAGCCACTGCCGCCACCGAGTTTTTGACGTTATGCAAACCGGCAATGTGCAACGCATAGTGCAGCGGCCCGGCTGGTGTCGCAACGTCAACCTGCCAGGCAGCGCCCGACCATTGCGCTTGCGTGCAGCAAACTTCGGCTGGCAGCTCAGCCGAGTCCGCAAACGCGAAACGCATTACAGCGCGAGGCCCGGCCTTGGCCAGCCACAGCGGGGTGTAGCGGTCGTCGGCCGGAAACACGGCGACGCCCTCGCCGCTCAAGGCATCGATGACCGCGCCGTTCTCGTGCGCCACCGCCTGCACCGTGCCCATGAACTCCAGATGCTCGCGTTGCGCGTTGTTCACCAGCGCCACGCTGGGCTGCGCAATGGCGGCCAGGCTGGCAATCTCACCCGGATGGTTCATCCCCAGTTCGATCACCGCCACTTCAGTCTGCCGGCGCAGGCGCAGCACGGTCAACGGCACGCCGATGTCATTGTTGAGGTTACCGTGCGTCGCCAAGTAGGATTCGGGCTTGTAGCTGCGCAGGATGGCGGCAATCATCTGTGTCACCGTTGTCTTGCCGTTGCTGCCGGTCACCGCAATCAATGCCAGTTGGAACTGTGCGCGCCAGTGGCAGGCCAAGGCCGTCAGCGCCTGGCGTGTGTTGGCCACCACCAGACCGGGCAGACCGGCGGCGCGCAGGCGCTCATCGGCGTCGCCCTGGCACAGCGCTGCGACCGCGCCCCGACTCTTGGCTTCGAGCAGAAAGTCATTCGCATCAAATCGCTCACCGCGCAGCGCCACAAACAGGTCGCCCGGCTCAATGCTGCGGGTGTCGGTATGCACCCGGCAAAACGCGACATCACCGTTGCCGATCAATCGTGCCTCACCCAGCCATGGCAGGGCCTGATTCAGGGTCAGCATGTCACTCATGCGTGCTCCCAGGTGCGCCAGTCGGTGTGACCCAACTGCTCAGTGCGCTACGCGCATGCGCCAGATCAGAAAATGCCAGCCGCTGGCCCGCCACTTCCTGGTAGTCCTCATGACCCTTGCCGGCGATCAGCACGACATCGCTGGCTGACGCCTGCGCCACGCTCTGGCGAATCGCGCTGGCCCGGTCCGGCTCGACGGTGAGCGCCGGGTGACCGCTCAGGCCGAGCAGGATCTGGCTGATGATGGCCTCTGGTTTTTCGCTGCGCGGGTTGTCGCTGGTCACCACCAGACGGTCGGCATGGCTGGCGGCAATTGCGCCCATCAATGGGCGTTTGGTGGCGTCGCGGTCACCGCCACAACCGAACACGCAGCACAGCTTGCCAGCGCGCTGATCGGCCAAGCCGCGCAGCGCCAGCAGCGCCTTGCCCAACGCGTCGGGCGTGTGCGCATAGTCAACCACCACCAGCGGCTGCCCCGGCGCGCCGACGCACTGCATGCGCCCGGGCACTGGCATCAGGTCGGAACAGGCCTCGACGACGCCGGCCAGCGGCACACCCATCGAGCGCATGGCAGCCATCACGCCCAGCAGATTGGAGACGTTGTACTGACCAATTAACCGCGTTTGCAGCAGATGGCCGGCGTCTGCAGTCAAAGCGCCGCGCGCATCCGACTCCACCACGTTGAAACACAGGCCGTGCGCGTCATAGCGGATCGCACGCGCCTGCAGCCGGGCCGGGCCGAGCACGGACACGGTCCACACGTCGGCCACCTTGCCCGTCAGCGCGGACGCCAGTCGCGCACCGCGATCGTCATCGATATTGAGCACCGCCGACTGCAGGCCCGGCCACGCAAACAGTTGTTCCTTGCTCTGCCAGTAGCTCTCCATGGTCCCGTGGTAATCCAGGTGATCCTGCGTGAAATTGGTAAAGATGGCGCAGCGAATCCGGCTGCCTGCCAGGCGCTGCTGCTGCAGGCCAATCGACGATGCTTCGATGGCGCAGGCCTTGACGCCGGTGTCAACGAATTGCCGGAACGTCTGTTGCAGCAGCACCGCGTCCGGCGTGGTCAACCCGGTGCTCGCGATGTCAGGCACGCGGCCGACGCCCAGGGTTCCGACGAAGCCGCAAGGAATCGGTGCGCCCTGCTTCAGGTTCGACAGCGCCTGCGCCAGCCACCAGGCGGTGGAAGTTTTGCCGTTGGTGCCGGTCACCGCCAGCACGTCGAGTTGCCGGGTTGGATGTCCAAAGAAGATGTCGGCGATCAGCCCGCTGTGGGCCTTCAGATCTGGATAGGCTGCGACCTGGTCGGCGGAAAACGCAAACTCTTCGACGCTGGTCCGTTCCACCAGACAGGCGCTGGCACCGCTGGACAGCGCGGCCGCCACATGGCGGCGCGCATCGACCGTGGCACCGGGCCAGGCCAGAAAGCCGTCACCCGGGCGCACCTTGCGGCTGTCGGTTTGCAGCGTTGCACTGACGCGGCTGCGCAGCCAGTCGGCGCCTTCCTGTGGTGTGTGCAGTTCCAGCATCAGAAGCTCTCTTCCTCTGCGGCGGCCACGATTTGGGGCTTGACCGCCATGTCAGGCTGCACGCCCATCATGCGCAAGGTCTGCTGCACCACTTCGCTGAACACCGGTGCCGCCACGGCGCCGCCGTAATACTGGCCAGCGCTTGGCTCATCGATCATCACCGCGACGATGACGCGTGGTGTCTCGATCGGCGCCATGCCGACAAACCAGCCCCGGTATTTGCGGTTGCCGGTGCTTCCGTAGCCCTTGCCGATCTGCTTGTACGCGGTGCCCGATTTGCCACCGACCGAATAGCCGATGGTCTGCGCTTTTTGCCCGGTGCCGCCCGGCCCGGCGGCCATCTGCAGCATCTTGCGCACCTGTGCGGCGGTGCGCGCCGACAAGACCGTGGCACCGACGACGGGTTCCGCGCTTTTGAGCATGGTGACAGGGATGATGTGGCCGTCGTTGGAGAACACCGTGTACGAGCGCGCCATCTGGAACAGCGAGGCAGACAGGCCGTAACCATACGACATGGTGGCCTGCTCGATCGGCCGCCAGGTCTTGTATGGGCGCAGCCGCCCGGGCACCGCGCCGGGGAAACTGATCTGCGGCTTCTGTCCAAAGCCGGCCTGCGAAAACAGCTCCCACATCTCGCGCGGGGGCATCTGCATCGCGATCTTGGTGGTGCCGACATTGCTGGACTTCTGAATCACGCCTTCGACGGTCAGCACGCCATTCGGGTGCGAATCGGAAATGGTCGATCCGGTGATAGTGAGCTTGCCCGCGCCGGTGTCAATCAGCGTCTGCGGCGTGACGCGCCCGGTCTCCAGACCGAGGCTGATGGTGAACGGCTTCATCACCGAACCCGGCTCGATGGTGTCGGTCAGCGCCCGGTTGCGCAACTGGGCGCCGCTCAGGTTCTGCCGCTTGCCCGGCACATAACTGGGGTAATTGGCGAGCGCCAGCACTTCACCGGTGACCACGTCAAGCACTACGACGCTGCCGGCCTTGGCCTTGTGCAGCAACACCGCATCGCGCAGCTTCTGATAGGCAAAGAACTGGACCTTGCTGTCCACGCTGAGTTGCAGATCAGGCCCGTCCACCGGCGCAGTCTGCTCGCCGACGTCTTCCACCACGCGCCCCATGCGGTCCTTGATGACGCGGCGCGAGCCATTGCGACCGGCTAACTCCTTGTTGAACGCCAGCTCAATCCCCTCCTGACCAATGTCTTCGACGTTGGTGAAGCCGACGACGTGGGCCGCCGCCTCGCCTTCCGGGTACTGGCGTTTGTATTCCTTGCGCTGGTAAACCCCCTTGAGCCCAAGCGCCATGATTTCCTGCGCCACCGCGTCATCGACCTGACGCTTGAGCCAGACAAAGGTCTTGTCTTCGTCTTCCAGCCGTTTTTCCAGTTCCACCAGCGGCATTTCGAGCAGCTTGGCCAGTTGGCGCAACTGCGCTGGCTCGCGCTCGATGTCTTCCGGGATCGCCCAGATGCTGGGCGCCGGCACGCTGGACGCCAGGATCAGGCCGTTGCGATCGAGAATGCGGCCCCGGTTCGCCGGCAACGCGAGTGTTCGCGCAAAGCGCACTTCGCCCTGGCGCTGGAAGAAATCGTTGGCGATGACCTGGATATAGACCGCACGCGCCGCCAGTGCGACAAAGCCCAGCGCAATGGCGGCCACGATAAACCGGCTGCGCCAGACCGGGTGCTTGCTTGCCAGCAGGGGGCTCGACGTATAGGCAATGCTACGACTCATGGGGCATGCCCCGGCGTGCCGGCGCTGGCCGGCGCTGCGGTGGCGGAGTTCGCCACGCCGTCAGGCGCCGGCACATCGCTGCTGTAGCTGACGTAATGCGTGATGGCAGGCGTCACGGTGCGCATCTGCAGCTTTTCCTTGGCCAGTTTCTCCACCCGCAATGGCGTCGCCTGTGCGCGCTT
>JANNUE010000059.1:0-27625 GCA_031394895.1 Betaproteobacteria bacterium | reverse complement strand
GCCCGTCATCGATGACGGGCGTGGATTGAAACCCGCCTGATGCTTTTGCGCATCGAACTGCATTTGGGGTCGCCCGTCATCGATGACGGGCGTGGATTGAAACCCCGAGAGCTACCGCATCGACACCGGAGCCGATGGCGGTCGCCCGTCATCGATGACGGGCGTGGATTGAACGCAATCCAACTTTCATGCCCGCGCTTGCGCGCACCCCGAACATGAAAGACTTCGTCACAGCGAGGAGCGCAGCGATGCGGCAATCCAGGATTTCATGGATCGCCACGGCCTGCGGCCTCGCGATGACGGCGTGTTGGTTCATGGTCCGTGTGCAGGTCAGACCCGGAACCGGAAACTCGCCATGACGAAATTTGACACTGTTCGTTCTGAGGACGCGGCGGTTCAAGCTCGTTCACGGTAAGGGATGCCCCGCCCACGAAACCTTTGCCGAACATATAGACTCAGTGCTGTTGGGTCAGTGAAGCGTGGTCGGCGCCGGTCGCATCCGCCGAAAAATATCTGCGCACCGCTGTCGCATGACAGGTATCAACCGCCAGGAGCAATCGCATGTATGTCGTCATCTTTCGCGCCAAGATCCGTGCTCTGGACGATGAATACGCCAGTGTCGCGGAGCGCATGCGCGAGTTGGCTTTGGGGCAGTTCGGCTGTCTTGACTTCCACAGTGTCACTGATCAGAATGACGAAATCGCGCTGTCTTACTGGAGCGACGAGGACAGCATCCGGGCCTGGAAATTGCACGCCGAACACGTTCTGGCACAGCAGCTTGGCAAGGCGCGCTGGTATGAGTCGTATGTGGTCCAGGTGGCCCACATCACGCGTGAATATCGCGCCTGATGGGAGGGTGTTGCAAGGCGCACTGAAAGCAACTGCCGGCCGCATGGTTTTTGTGCTTGACCTATAAGAAGAAAGAAAGTATCCCGTACGGTGCGCGGACCGGCGGTGGCGGCGCTTGAAGTGGCGCAGCGGGTGACTTCAAAGGAGGGTTCAACGTGGCCAGGTCAAGGTGTACTCAGATACAGCAGTGGTTCAAGCCCGGCACAGTGCCGGCCAGCCAGCACCGGGCGAACCTGAAGTGTGTTGCCGCGCCGTAGCAAGTGATCTATTGGAAAGCGAGCCGTCATGAACGATATGCCCATGTATATTGCCTCCGGCATCGGGGTTCTGCTGATTGTGCTGGGCTTTGTGGCGTTGCTGGCGCAGCGCATTTACCTGGACTCCCGGACCCAGAGCCCGATCGAAATCGATCTTCCGCTACTGGGCAAGATGAAGGCCAATTACCCTGCGCTGTTCTTCGTGTTTCTGGGCTGTGCCCTGACCGTGTTTGGCGTGCAACAGCAACACAAGGCGGTCAGGGAGGTGCAGTGGCAGATCGACGGCACGATCGAGGCCGACGCGCAGCAGATCAACTGGCAGCAGGGGCGTCTCGAGGTGTTCCCGACCAAGGTCGAGACCGAGATCGACCCGGCGACTGGCCGTTTCAAGATCAAGCTGGCGATTGAAGAGGGCAAGACGCTGGAGGATGTGGTCGAGCGCATTGACTACTCGCACCGCACCGGCAGCGTTGTACTGCTGCCGAAGAAGGAGCTTGAGCAGTTCAAGAAGAAGAGCGCGGGATCGCTGCTCACAGAGGCCACCAACACGAGCCGGACCTACAAGATGCCGCTCGGGCAATTTCCGCCACTGAACAATTGATGCAGGAGCCGGCCATGAACACAACCACTGCTGCAATGCTGTCGCTGCTGGCGGCGCTGCTGCCAACCGCCGTGCGGGCCGACTACTTCCAGATCTTCGACGGTGCGCGCCAGTACTACATTCCGTATGCCCACGTCTATATGAACGGTCAGCTCTACGGCTACACCGACATGTACGGCCGCATCAAAATTGATTTGCGCTCCGGGCGCTACGTGGGCGAGGTCGAGGTTCGTGGCGTGCGCAAGAGGATCGCGTTTGACATCAACGGCGCGCGCCAGCTCAAGCGCATCAATGCGCAGTAAGCGTCAACACAAGGAGGACAGTTCAATGGCCAGCAACGCACAGCACCCGTACCACCCGATCATCTATGTGCGCGGTTTCGCCGCCTCGCAGGGTGAGATTGAAGAGACCGTGGCCGACCCGTACATGGGCTTCAACATCGGCTCGACCAAGGCGCGCATGGCCTGGACCGGCGATGTCAAGCGCTTCTATTTCGAGTCGCCGCTGGTGCGCCTGATGCACGACCACGGCTACGCCGACGTGTTCATGGACGGCGAGGACATGCTCGCCAGCGAGCGAGCCGACTTCCAGATAGCGTACAAGAGCGTCATCATCTACCGCTACTACGACGACGCCAGCAAAGACTTTGGCACCGGCCAGACGCCGCCAATCGAACAGTTCGCCAAGGGGCTCGATACGCTGATCCTGCGCCTGCGCGACAAAATCTGCGCGAACGCCGACAACGCCGTCACGCCGCAGAACTTTCGCGTCTATCTGGTGGCGCACTCAATGGGCGGGCTGGTCTGCCGCTCGTTCCTGCAAAACCCGAAGCTCGGCTCGGAGCAGGCGCGTGCGGCGGTTGACAAGCTGTTTACCTACGCCACGCCGCACAACGGCATCGACCTGCGCATCGTGCGCAACGTGCCGGGCTGGCTGACCTTTGGCGACGTCAACAACTTCAACCGCGATCGCATGGCCGGCTACCTCGGTTTGCCGCCAGGCGACGACGTTGCCATCGTGCAGAACTTTGCGCCCGAGCGCGTGTTCAATCTGGTTGGCACCAACCCGCGTGACTACACGGCGGGCGGCGGCCTGTCGAGCTGGGCCGTGGGCGACGCCAGCGACGGACTGGTGCGCATCGAAAACGCCACCACGCACGGCCCCGGTGCCAACGGCGCGGACGTCGGATCGCCGCGCGCCTTTGTCAACCGCAGCCACTCGGGCCACTACGGCATCGTCAATTCCGAGGAGGGTTACCAGAACCTGACGCGCTTCCTGTTTGGCTCGCTGCGTGTCGATGGCGTGCTGCACATCGACGACATCACGCTGCCGCTGGAAGTGGACAAGGAGTTCCAGGCCGGCAAAAAAGTGAATGCCTCGTATCAGTTCGAGGTGGCGACCAGCGTGCGCGGCTGCCAGTGGCAGATGACGCGGCGCGAGGTGCGCGAGCACTCGGCCATCTTTCGCAGCTACGACGAGCTGTTTCCTGGCGACGACAAGACCGTGCGCGGCGCTGACCGCAGCCGCAGCCCGCACCTGTTCTCGGTGTTTCTGGACCATCGCAAGAGCGTCAAGACCTCCGGCTCGGTCAGCTTTGCGGTGGACATCAAGGTGCTGGTGCCCGATTACGAGGTCGATGGCGTGCTGTTCCTGAAGCGCCACTACGAGGGCGGCTACATCTATCGCGAGCTGATTCTGATCGAGGCGTTCCAGGATGAGGCGGTGCTGGGCGGCTGGCGCATCAAATACGGCTACCAGGACATCAACCCCGGCAAACCCGGCGTCAGCGCCGAGGTGCGAGCGCTCGATGCCGGGCCGGGGATTGCCTTTGACATTGCGATCGCACAAAAAACCCGTCCCGGCCTGAGCGCAACGCTGCGCCTCGAGGCGCGGCCGTGGAACTGAACGACCTGCCAGTCAAGACCAGCAAACCCATTGAACAGGAGAAAGACCATGTTATCCAGCGCGCCAGTCACAACGATATTGCCGGTGATGGATATGCAACGTGCCAGGGATTTCTACGAAAACAAGCTGGGCATGAAGCCAGCCGGGCTGAGACCGGACGGCAAGTTTGTTTATGCCTGTGCCGGCGGTGCCGTGATCGCCCTGTTCCCCAAGGAAGGGGGAACGAAAGCCGACCATACCGCGATCAGCTTCCAGGTCGATGACGTCTACGCGGCCATCAAAACACTGAAGAAAGTCGGCGTCACGTTCGAAGATTATGACTTTCCGGGCTTGAAAACCGTTGACCACGTCTGTGTGCTCGGCAGCGAAAAAGCCGCCTGGTTCAAGGACACCGAGGGAAACTATCTTTGCATCCATCAGGACATATAGTTCGGCGTTTGGCATCGGCGACCTGGGCGCGCAGGGCGCAGGCCCGCAGCGTCATTTCATGAAAGGGAGCAAGCCATGGTGGTTCGGGTAGTACGGCTCGGCACGGACAGAGCGCAGGACGAAGGCGCACTGTCATCGCTCGGCGCTGCGAGCGTTGCACGTCAACGTCGCCGCCTGCCAGCGAGTTTGGGTGGGCGGCGCAGCTTGTAGGTCGGCTTAGCCCGAAGGGCGTAAGCCGACAAGCACCGCGATCATGTCGGATTACGCTGCGCTAATCCGACCTACAAACTGCACTGAGCGCCGCACCGGATTGCTCCTGCCTGCGTGGTGCGTGCATTGCCCGTCAACGTCGCCGCTTGCCAGGGAGTTTGGGTGGGCGGCGCAGCTTGTAGGTCGGCTTAGCCCGAAGGGCGTAAGCAGACAATCACCTGAATGAAATCACGGCAGCGCCCGCACGCGCTGCTGCTCTACTCTTTGCTCCGGCTGTTTGTCCATCGCGCGCAAAAAGGTTTCCAGCGTCTCGATGTTTTCGACATTCAGGCAACGTGCCTCAATGCCGCGCTGCTCGGCTGTGTTGCGGTTGAAGGTGGTCAGCAGATGTTTCGGGCCGATCTCGACAAAGGTGTCAACACCGTCGTCGAGCATGGTGTTGACGCTTTCCTCCCAGCGCACCGGCTTGTACACATGCGCGCCCAGCAGTTGCCGGATGTCGTCTGATTCGCTCAGGTACTGGGTGGTGACGTTGCTGACCACCTTCTTGTTTGGCCGGCCCATCGTCACCGTTGCCAGCAACTCATGCAACTGCTGCCCGGCGCCACGCAGCAAGCTGGTGTGAAACGGGCCGCTGACGTTGAGGAACGTGGTGGCGCTGGCGCCGCGCTCTTGGGCCAGCGCCGCCGCGCGCTCCACCGCCGCCGCGTAGCCGGCCACAATGATCTGATTCGGGCAGTTGAAGTTGGAGCACTCCACCAGTCCGGCGCTTTCGGCTTCAGCCACGATCTGCTGCACCGCTGGCCGCGCCAGCCCGGTAATCCAGCACATCTTGCCCAGGCCCTGCGGCACTGCGTTTTGCATGAACAGGCCGCGCTGCTTGACCAGCTTGACGCTGTCTTCAAACCGGAACACGCCGGCATACACCAGCGCCGCGTATTCGCCCAGGCTAAAGCCCGCCGTGACGCTGGCCGAAAAGCCGTAGCGCTCCACCACCTTGAGTAGTGCCAGCGTCGTCGTATGAATCGTCGGCTGCGAGTTCTCGGTCTTGAGCAACTCCGACTCCGGGCCTTCGCGGCAAAGCCGGCGGATGTCCATGCCCATCACCTCATTGGCTTGATCGAAGACGGCGGCGGCCTCGGGGTAGCGGTCGGCCAGTTCCATCCCCATGCCGACATAGTGGGTGCCCTGACCGGGAAAAACAAAGGCGAGTTTACTCATGAAGAATGCGGCCGCCAGGGCCGTGATGGTTTCAGAATTTCAGGCTTTTGATGTCGCCCGAGACGGCAATTTTGCTCTGTGCAAACTGGTCGCGGTATTTGTCCAGCCGCTGCAGATCGTACAGGTAGTTGACCATCATCCCATACGATTGGCGCTGGCCTTTACCGGACGGGTCGCCACCCCAGTTCAGGCGTTCGATGCGCGCGCCGTTGCCCAGATGGAAGCGCGCCACCGGGTCGAGCGGCTTGCCCTGCACCAGTTCGCGGCTCAGGTAGTGCGCGGCGCATTGCATCAGCCACTGGCGCAGCGGCGACTTGGCGTCGAGTTCGCTCGCCTTGTCGGCGCCGGCCAGCAACTGGGCCGGGGTGACCTGCTCCACGCCCAACGCCTGGCCGAGCGCCAGGCGGCTCTTGGCGTCAACCTTGGCCAGCATCGCGTCGGCGTTCCTGGCCAGCCAGTTGCGAAATTCCGGCATCGGCGACAGCGTGGCAAAGGTCTTGAGCCGGGGGAATTCAGCCTTGAGTGTTTCCACCACGCGCTTGATCAGCGAGTCGCCAAAACTGACGCCACGCAAGCCGGTCTGGGTGTTGCTGATCGAGTAAAAAATGGCGGTGGTCGCCTTGTTCAGATCGGCTGGCGCCGCCGCTTCGTCCAGCAGTGGCGTGATGTTGCCGGGCAGTTCATCAAGCAGCGCGACCTCGACAAAGATCAGTGGTTCATTGGCCAGTTGCGGATGAAAAAAGCCATAGCAGCGCCGGTCCGAATCGAGCCGGTTTTTCACATCGCTCCAGCCGCGAATGTCGTGTACCGCCTCGTAGTGGATGAGCTTTTCAATCAGCGAGGCGCTCGAGTCCCAACTGATGCGGCGCAACTCAAGAAACGCCACGTCGAACCAGGTGGAGAACAGGGTTTCGAGTTCGCCGTCGAGTGCCAGCAGGCGTTTTTCGGTCTTCAGGTGCGCCAGCAGTTCGGCGCGCAGATCGATCAGGAAGCGCAGACCGTCCGGGAACACCGCAAAGCGCTGCAGCAAGCGCGTGCGCGGCGACACCAGCGCGCGGCGCAACCTGATTTCGGCCTGCCCCTGGTCGGGTGTGCGCTGCGTCGCCTCGTATTGCTGCAGACTGGCCTGCACCTGCTTCGGGTCGGGTGCAAACTGCTCGCTCATCAGCAGCCAGCAGTCGCGCCGCTGCGCCGGCGTGGCGGCACCGTACCAGAGTGCGAAGTCCTTGGCGCGCCGGCCTCCCTCGACCTCGCTGATCTGGCTGTCGATGACGGCGCGCAGCTCGCTCAGAATGCGTCGCAACAGCCGTGGTGACAGCGCTTCTTCCTTGTGGCGCAGCGTCGCGCCCAGGCGTTCGCGCGTCGAGCGCACGCTGACCGTTGCGCTGGCGCTGGCCGGATTGCCCGCCAGGTTGGCAGCGGCCGGCGTACGGTAAGAGGCGGTCGTGATGACGGTCTCGAAGGCGCCGGTCTTTCTGCTGGAATCGGTCGCCGGCAGCAGCTTGGCGACGCTGCGCGTAATCCATTCAGAAGTGTTCATGAGAAAAGCCTGTTCCTGTGCCTGGCCCCGTAAAGAAGACCTGTTTACTTGCCAATTGCGCCATCGTACCGATGGTCACCGGCGCTACTGCAGGTTTATAGTAAGGCTAAATGGCGCAAACAGAGTTGCAAGTCCCGCCCGTTTTATTGCGGATTGCGCCAGTTTCTCAACAACACCGTCCACCAGACCAGTCATACGATGCGCACGCCCAGCCCGACGATACCAATGTCCCTCGTGCACAGCATGCTGATCGGCGCGCAGCGCGTGCTCGCGCCGGCCGAGGTTGACGCCATGGTGCGCAAGGCCGGCATTGCCGCCACGCTGGTCGAGCAGCGCGGCGCGCGCGTCACGCGCGAGCAGTTTGTGCGGCTGTACCAGGTGATCGCGCTGACCATCGGCGACGAGATGCTGGGCCTGTGGTCGCGCCCGATCCGCGCCGGCACGCTCAAGTACCTGGGCCTGAGCCTGCTCGATGCGCCATCGGTGCTGGTGGCGCTGTACCGCTTCACGCGCTTTTGGAACCTGCTGCTCGACGATTACGCGCTGCACCTGACACGCAAGGAGCAGTTGGTGACAATCGCGCTGCGGCCGCTGCACCCCGGCGCAGCGCCCATCATCTTCGGCCACGAGCTGATGATCAAGCTGATCCACGGCGTTGCGTCCTGGCTGGTCGGGCGCGAGCTGGCGTTGCAGAGTGCCGGTTTTGGTTTTTCGCGCCCGCCCAACTTCGCCGAGTACGCGCTGCTGTTTCCGGGGCCGGTCAGTTTTGACCAGGCCTGCACGTCGGTCAGCTTCGACGAGCAACTGCTGCGCGAGCGCTTTCACAGGACCAAGGCGGAGCTGATCCGCTTTGTCAAGCGGGCGCCCGACGACTGGATCTTTGTCACCTTTGATCATGGCCTGACCAGTTCGCGCGTCGGCGACTATCTGGGTGGCCGCGCCGGCGCCGACCAGTCGCTGAACGCTGCCGCCGCCGCGCTGTTCATGTCTGGCCGCTCGCTGTCGAGACGTCTGGCCGCCGAGGGCTGCACCTTCCAGCAGATCAAGGACGAGATGCGGCGCGATCTGGCGATCGAGCGGCTGGTGCGCAGCGACGAATCGATTGACCATATTGCGGCACAGGCCGGGTTTGACAACACGCCGGCATTTCACCGGGCGTTTCGGGTCTGGACCGGCAGCACGCCGGGCGCCTATCGCCGAACAACCGCGCTGGCCGCGCCGGCACAGCAAAAAAACAGCTTGTGAGTCCTGTGTCATGGGACTGCTGTGTTTGAATAGCGGCTGCATCGCTCGATACTTCCCTCATGCCGACCCGCGCCTCCCGACCCAGCTCCGTGCCAACCGCCGACCGTGTGCTGCAACTGCTGGCGCTGCTGGCGCAGCAGGGGCGGGCCTTGTCTGCGGCAGAACTGATGGAGCGCACTGGGCTGGCGCGCAGCACGCTTTACCGGCAACTGGCGCGCCTCAAGCGCTGGGGCTTTGTGCTTGAGAGCGACGGTTGCTACGCGCCGGGTCCGGTGAGTCTGCAACTGGCGCTCGGTTTTGATCTGGCCTCGCACCTGATGCGCCAGGCACGTTCCGCGATGCAGGAGCTGGCCCGGCAGTCGCACGAGAGCGTGGGGCTGGTGGTGGCGGTCAACGACCGGCTGATCTGCCTGGACATGATTGACAGCGAGCAGTCGCTGCGCTGCTCGTTCGAGAAAGGGCGCAGCGTGGCGCTTGGGGCCGGTGCCTCGGCCAAGTGCCTGCTGACCCATCTGCCGGACGGCGCGCGCGCCAATCTGCTCGACAGCTTGTATGGTGCCGACAGTGCCGCACGCGAGGCCGCACTGAGCGAACTGGACGCGATCCGCCAGGCCGGTTTTGCCGTCAGCTCCGGCGAGGTCGATGCCGGCGTCTGGGGCGTCAGCGTCCCGTTGTTTGGCGCGGCCCGCCACAGCGTTGGCGCGATCACGCTGATGGCGCCCATTTCGCGCGCGCAGAGCCAGCAGACTGCGCTGATCGGCATGACGGTGGTTGCCGCCGCGCGCATTTCACGCAATCTCGACAGTCACTGATTTTCCTCGTTCAACCACTGGAGACAATCCCATGAAATATCGTCGCAATTTTCTTCTCGCCAGCCTGCTCGCTCTGACTCTGGGCGGCGCCAACGCGCAGGCGCAGGACAATGTGCTGCGTGTCGGCACCGACGCCACTTTCCCGCCGATGGAGTTCGTCGAAAACGACAAGCGCACCGGCTTTGACATCGAACTGGTCGAGGCCATGGCCAAGGCCATGGGCAAGCGCGTCGAGTGGTCGGATATCGACTTCAAGGGCTTGATCCCGGGGCTGATCTCCAAGCGCTTTGACGTCGCCGTGTCCGCCATCTACATCACCGACGAGCGCAAGAAGGTGGTCGATTTTTCTGACTCTTACTACGCCGGCGGTCTGGTCGTGATGACCAAGGAAGGCAACACCAGCATCAAGAAGTTGACCGACCTCGACGGCAAGAAAGTCACCGTGCAAGTCGGCACCAAGTCGGTTGGCTATTTGCAGGAGCGCTACCCGAAGGTGCAACGCATCGAGGTCGAGAAGAACCAGGAAATGTTCAACCTGGTGGACATTGGCCGCGCCGATGCGGCCGTCACCGGCAAGCCCGCTGCCTACCAGTACGTACGCACGCGTGCGGGCCTGCGCGTGCTCGACGAGCAACTGACCACCGAGGAATACGGCATGGCGCTGCGCAAGGACACGCCCGAGCTGACCAGGGCGGTCAACGCCGCGCTGGCCAAACTCAAGGCGGACGGCACCTATGCGGCCTTGGTGAAAAAATGGTTCAGCAACTCCGCTGCCAAGTAGCCTGACGCGCGGCTGAGCGATGGAACTCGATTTTTCGCCAGTCTGGGCCGGCTGGCCGCAACTGCTGCGCGGTGCCATTGTCACGGTAGAGATCACCGCCGCGTCCTTGCTGCTGGGTTGCCTGATGGGGCTGCTGGTCGGCATCGGGCGGCTCAACCCGCGCCGCCGCATTGTGTATGGCATTTGCACCGCGTATGTCGCGGTGATTCGCGGCACGCCGCTGCTGGTGCAACTGTTCATCCTGTTCTTCGGTCTGCCCCAGTTCGGCATCTTGCTGCCGGCCTTTGTCTGCGGCGTGATTGGTATGGGCGTGTACTCCGGCGCCTACGTCTCGGAAGTGGTGCGCGGCGCCATTCAATCGGTGGACCGCGGGCAAATGGAAGCGGCGCGCTCGATCGGCATGTCACCGGCACAGGCGATGCGCAGCGTGGTGCTGCCGCAGGCCGTAGTGCGGATGATTCCGCCCCTGGGCAACGAGTTCATTGCGCTGATCAAGAACTCGGCGCTGGTGTCGCTCCTGACGATTCATGACCTGATGCATGAAGGGCAGAAGATCATCAGCGTGTCGTACCGTTCGCTGGAGGTCTATCTGGCGATCGCAGTCGTCTATTTCCTGCTGACCGGCGCCACCAGCCTGGTGCTGCGGCGCATCGAGTCGCGCCTGCGCGCCGGAGGGATGGTGCAATGAACAATGCTGCTCCCATGCTGCGCATCCGCGGCTTGCGCAAGTCGTTTGGCGATCACGTCGTGCTCAACGGCATCGACTTCGACGTGCAGGCCTCGCAAGTGGTGGTCGTGATCGGCCCCAGCGGCTCCGGTAAAAGCACGTTCCTGCGCTGCTGCAACGGGCTCGAGCAGCCCGAGGCCGGCAGCGTCGAAATTTGCGGACGCACGCTGGTGCAGGACGGCCGCATGCTGGCCGAGCGTGAGCTTGACGCGCTGCGTCAGGAGGTCGGCATGGTGTTCCAGTCGTTCAACCTGTTTCCGCACCTGTCGGTGTTGCACAATATTTCGCTCGGCCCGCGCATGCTGCGCGGTCTGTCGCGCGCCAAGGCCGAGGAAGAGGCGCAGGCGCTGCTGGCCAAGGTCGGTCTGGCGCAAAAGGCCGACGCGATGCCGGCCAGCCTGTCGGGCGGCCAGAAGCAGCGCGTCGCGATTGCGCGCGCGCTCGCCATGAAGCCAGGTGTGATGCTGTTTGACGAGCCGACCTCGTCGCTCGACCCGGAGCTGGTTGGCGAGGTGCTGCAGGTCATGAAGCTGCTGGCCAGCGAAGGCATGACGATGATCGTCGTCACGCACGAAATGGACTTTGCGCGCGACGTCGGCGACGTGGTCGTCGTGATGGACGGCGGCGTCATTATCGAAGCCGGCCCGCCCGCCACCATCTTCACCAACCCGAGTCACGAGCGCACACGCGCTTTCCTGCAGGCGGTGCTGACGCGCACCTGAAGCGGCCCCATGCTTGAGCGTTTTGCCGTTGCCCAATTGCCCGCAACACCGTGGAAGAACGGCGGCGGCAGCACGCGCGAACTGGCTTGCTGGCCGCGCGGCGCCGGGCTCGAAGATTTCGATTGGCGGGTCAGCATTGCGACGATTGCGGCGAGCGGCGCTTTCTCGGTCTTTCCCGGCATCGAGCGCAGCATCATGCTGCTCGACGGCGCTGGCGTGCGGCTGCGCTCGTCCGATGGCGCCATCGATTGCCGCCTTGACCAGCCGCTGACGCCCTTTAACTTCGCTGGCGAGCTGGCCATTGACTGCGAATTGCTGGGCGGCGCGACCAGCGACCTCAACGTGATGGTGCGCCGCGAACGTGTGCAGGCCGAAGTGTCGGTCGTGCGCCAGGCGGCGGAACTCACCCCGAGCGCGCAGGCTCTGCTGCTGGCGTTGCACGGACACTGGACGCTGCAACTGAGTGCCGGCGAGCAAGAGTCGCAACGGCTTGAGCTGGCACCGGCCGAAGGCGTCTGGTGGAGCAGCGCAACGCGCGCCGCCGCGCTCGAATGCCGGGGCGCTGACGCCGCGCTGGTCGCTGTACTAATACAACCCAAAGTGCCGAGTAACCCTGTATGAACCAGCAACAAACCCTGTTCGCCGCCGCCGCCCTGCTGCCCGCCGGCTGGGCGCGCAACGTCGTGCTGCGCTGGAACGCTCAGGGCCAGCTGACGCAGGTGCAGGCCGACAGCGCCGCGCCATTGCCCGGCATGGCGATCGCCGCAGGGCCGCTGCTGCCGGGTCTGCCCAATCTGCACTCGCACGCCTTTCAGCGCGCGTTCGCCGGCCTGACCGAATACCGCAGCGACAGTACGGCTGCGGGGCACGACAGTTTCTGGAGCTGGCGCACGCTGATGTACCGCTTTGCCGCGCGCTTGACGCCGGATCAGCTCGAAGCGATCGCGCTCGGCCTGTATGTCGAGATGCTGGAGGCCGGCTACACGGCGGTCTGCGAATTCCATTACGTGCATCACAACAGCGACGGCCAGCCGTATGCCGACGACGCCACGCTGGCGCTGGCGTTGCTGCGCGCGGCGCAGCGCGCCGGCATCGGCCTGACGCTGCTGCCGGTGCTGTACCAGAACAGCGGCTTTGGCGCCTTGGCGCCGGGCGCCGGGCAGCGCCGCTTTGTCCGCTCGACCGACTCGATGCTGCGCCTGCTGGAGCGCCTCAAACCGCTGTGCGACGCGCAGGGTGCGCGCCTGGGCCTGGCGCCGCATTCGCTGCGCGCGGTCGCGCCCGATGCGCTGCGCGAGGTGCTGGCCGGTCTGGCCGCGATCGACGCCACGGCGCCGCTGCATATCCATGTCGCGGAACAAATCGATGAGGTCAACGCCTGCCTGGCCTGGAGCGGCCAGCGCCCGGTCGCCTGGCTGCTCGACCATGCCGAAGTTGATCAGCGCTGGTGCCTGGTGCATGCCACCCACATGAACGCCGACGAGTACCTCAGGGCGGCGGGCAGCGGCGCCGTCGCCGGTCTGTGCCCGAGCACCGAGGCCAATTTGGGCGACGGCATTTTCGATCTGCCAGCCTGGCGCGCAGCGGGTGGCCGCTGGGGCATTGGCTCGGACAGCCATGTCTGCGTCAACGCAGCCGAGGAACTGCTGCTGCTCGAATACAGCCAGCGCCTGGCGACGCGCCAGCGCAATGTCGGCGCCACGCCGGCGCAGCCGCAGGTGGCCACGGCGCTGACGCTGGCTGCGGTGGATGGTGGCGCGCAGGCGGCGGGCCGGGCCATTGATGGACTGGCACCCGGGCAGCAGGCTGACTTTGTGGTGCTTGACGCGCAGCATCCGGCGTTGCAGCAACTCTCGGCGCCGGATATGCTGTCGGCCCATGTGTTTGCCAGCCACCGCAGCTCGGCGATTGACGCGGTCTGGGTCGGCGGCCAGGCGCGGGTAGTGGCCGGGCGCCACGCTCTTCATGACAGCGCGAGCGCCGGTCTGGTGGCGGCGCGCACGCAGTTACTCAAACCATAGACTCCTGCCATGACCTTCGATACGACCGAGCCGCCGCTGCGCCTGCATCAGGGCACGCGGCCACTGCTGATCTCGATACCGCATGTCGGCACCCATGTGCCGAGCGCACTCGCCGCGCGCTTCACGGCGGCGGCGCAGCAAGTGCCGGATACCGACTGGCACCTCGACCGGCTGTACGGCTTTGCCAGGGAGCTCGGCGCCTCGCTGCTGGTGGCGACGCATTCGCGCTATGTGATCGACCTGAACCGCCCGCCGGACGATGAAAATCTCTATCCGGGCCAGGACACGACCGGCCTGTGCCCGATCGACACCTTTGACAAGACGCCAATCTACGCCGCCAACGACCTGCCGGATCAAGCAGAGATCGACGCCCGCCGCGCCGCGCTGTGGCAGCCCTATCACCAGCAACTGCAGGCCGAGCTGGCCCGGCTGCGAGCGCTGCACGGGCGCGTCGTGCTGTGGGACGCGCATTCGATCCGCTCCGTGCTGCCACGGTTCTTTGACGGCCGCCTGCCGGACCTGAACTTCGGCAGCGCGAATGGCGCGAGTTGCGACCCGGCGCTGACGCAAGCGCTGCTGGGCATTGCAGTGCGGGCCGCCGGCTATAGCGCCGTGCTCAATGGCCGCTTCAAGGGCGGCTACATCACGCGCCAGTACGGACGGCCGGGCGAGGGTGTGCACGCGGTGCAACTTGAGATGACGCAGTGCAGCTACATGCAGGAATGCCTGCCGTTCGATTATCTGCCGCAGCGCGCGGCAGCCATTGCGCCGCATCTGCGCGCAATGCTGGAAGCGGCGCTGCGGTTTGCGGACGATGGCGCGCACCGCACCACGGCGGCGTAGCGAGCGTGGCGACGCCAGCGCCGATGCAAAATCGCAGTTTGCCATTTGGGCGACACGCAGCCATCCGCCGCAGCATCTAGAGGGACAGCCATGAACCATCCAGCCATTTCCGCGCAGCGCCTGCCCGCGCTGCTGCGCGCCATGCCCAAGGCCGAGCTGCATATGCACATTGAAGGATCGCTCGAACCCGAACTGATCTTTGCGCTGGCCCGGCGCAACGGCGTGCCGCTGGCGTACCCGAGCGTGGACGCGCTGCGCCAGGCCTATGAGTTTGACAATCTGCAGAGCTTTCTCGACATCTACCACGCCGGCACCAGCGTGCTCAAGACCGAGCAGGACTTCTTCGACATGACCTGCGCCTACCTGGCGCACGCGCAAGCCGACAATGTGCTGCACGCCGAGATATTTTTCGACACGCAGACGCATACCGGGCATGGCCTGAGCGCTGCGACCGTCATCAATGGTCTGCACCGGGCCTGCGCGCAGGCGCCGCAGAGCTACGGCATGACGGCGTCGCTGATCATGTGTTTTCTGCGTCACCTGAGCGAGCGCGAAGCGTTTGAATGCCTGGAGCAGGCGCTGCCGCTGCGCGACAAGATCGTCGGCATCGGGCTCGCGTCGAGCGAGCTGGGCCACCCGCCGGAGAAGTTTGCCCGCGTCTTTGCGCGCGCCCGCCAACTGGGTTTCCGGCTGGTCGCGCACGCTGGTGAAGAAGCGCCGCCAGCCTATATCTGGAGCGCGCTCGATGTGCTCAAAGTCGAGCGCATCGACCATGGCGTGCAGGCCGTGTTCGACGACGCGCTGTTACGCCGGCTCGCGCTGCAGCGCATGCCGCTGACGGTGTGCCCGCTGTCCAACGTCAAGCTGCGCGTGTTCCCGGCGCTGGCGCAGCACAAGCTGCGGCGGCTGCTCGACGCCGGCATTGTCGCCACCGTCAACTCGGACGACCCAGCCTACTTTGGCGGCTACATCAACGAGAACTTTGTGCAGACATTTGCCGCGCTCGGCTTGACATCACAGCACGCGTATCAGCTAGCGCACAACAGCTTTGACGCCAGCTTCATCGACGACGCGCTGCGCCAGCGCTATGTGGGCCAGCTTGACGCGGTGTTTGCCCACTTTGCCGCGCTGGCGGATTGAACGCTCAAGCGCCCCTGCGCTGCAGGCTCAGTGGCAGTTCCAGATGGCAGCGCTGCAGCAGCGCGGCATCGGCAAAAATCGCCGCCGGTGCGCCGTCGGCTTCAATGCGGCCCTGATTGAGCACCAGCACGCGCGAGCAGACATCGAGCACCAGGTCGAGATCGTGCGTGGCGATGATGCGGGTATGGCTGAACCCGTTGAGCAACTGGATCAAGCGCCGCCGCGCTGCCGGGTCGAGCCCGTCGCTGGGCTCGTCGAGCACCAGAATGGACGGCGACATCGCGAGCACGCCGGCGATCGCCACCGCGCGCTTCTCACCGCCGGACAGCCGGTACGGCGCCCGGCTCGCCAGATGGCTGGCGCCGACCGTCTCCAGCGCGCGCGCCACCTGGGCCTGGACCTCACTGGCGCTCAGGCCCATATTGAGCGGACCAAAGGCCACATCATCAAACACGGTTGGCATAAACAACTGGTCGTCCGGGTCCTGAAACACCAGGCCGACCGTGCGTCGCACATCGGCCAGCGTGCCGCGCGTGATCGGGAAATCGCCAATGCGCACTTCACCACTGGTCGCCCGCAGCACGCCGTTGAGATGCGCCAGCAAGGTCGATTTGCCGGCGCCGTTGCTGCCGATCACCGCCACCGCCTCGCCGTGATGAATGCAGAAATTCACATCACGCAAGGCCTGGTTGCCGTCCGGGTAAGAAAAGCACAGTGCGCGGGCTTCGACGATGTGGTGACTCATAGACTGTTGCCCAGCAGCAGACCGCCAAGCAGATGCGCCAGATCGACCTGGCGCGCCAACACAAAACTGCTCCAGCACAGGGCCAGAAACAGCGAATCGACTGCGCGCCAGCGCAGCGGCCGGGTGCTGCGCATGTGGCCATCAAAGCCGCGCGCCACCATCGCCTGGTAAATGCGCTGGGCGCGCTCCATCGCACGCAGCAGCAAATGCCCGAGCAGCGACCCGTATACCGCCAGCGCCAGCCTGCCACCAGCGGGCGAGCGCAATTCGCGCGCCAGGCTCATGCGGGCCGCCTCACCGGCCAGCACCTGTGCGTAGCGGTGCAAGAAAAGCAGTTGTGTGGTGAACACCTGCGGCACTCCCAGGGCGCCAAGGCCGGTGCAGACCTGATGCAAGCCGGTGCTGCCAACCAGCACCACGGCGGCGGCCACGGTGAGTGCAAAGCGCAGCAGGATCGACGCAAATGAAACCCAGCCACCAGCGACCGGATATGCAAACAGTTCAAGCAGCGGGCTCGGGTCGAACAGCGGGTTGAACACGCCCATCAGAAAAGCAAACGGGGAAGCCAGCAGCACCTTGCGCACGATCATGCGCAGCGGGATGTCGCCCACTACAGCCAGCAGCACCGGGAACAGCGCAAACGGCATCAGCGCCGCCACTGCATAGCGGTCGAACGAGACGACGGCAACGATGAAGCCGAGCGTCGCCAGAATCTTGGCGCGCGGGTCGAGCGCTGACAGCGCCGTCGTTCGCGCGGCCAGTGCATCGAGCGAATTGAAGTCGCGCAGCGCGGCGTCGATGTGGCTCACGTGGCAGTTCCTGCTGGCGTCAGTGCGACTGCGACGGAGGCTGATCCGCCGCGCGCCTGCTGCGCCGCTTGAACAGGTAAGCCAGCAACACAACCAGAGCGAGGGTGGCGCCGCCGCCGACCAGCCCGGACAAGGACCTGGCCGCGCCCGCTGCCTTGTCCTTGGCAGCGCCAGCGAACTGGTAATCGGGCAGCACGGTCAGTTTCTCCTGCCACTGCGCGAGCCGCGCATGCAGCGCCGAGTCTGGCTGCGCCAGCTCGGTGCGTCCGGTAATCTTGCGCACAGCCCATTCCAGGCCATCGGGTTGGGAGGATGCAAACAGCACGCCGCCCAGCAATGCGATCACGGCCAGCGGTGCCAGCAAGCGGGCTGGCATGCGAGCCTGACTCCCGTCAGCCTTGTGCGCGACCGCCTGATCGAGCAACAGATCGGGCCGCGCCTGGCGCACAAAAAGTATCAGCGCGGCGGTGGCCAGCCCTTCGATCAGCCCGATCGCCAGATGAATCGGCTGCATCAGCAGCACAAAGGTATCCAGCGGCAGACTGCTGATGCCCGACAGCCGGGTCTGCAGCACCACACCGAGCGCGCCGAATTGCAGGCCAATCACCGCCGCCAGCAGTGTGATGGCGCCAACCCGTCTCGCTGACGGCGCTGCCCCGGCGCGTCGCAGCAGCGGCCGATAGATCAGCGCATAACCCACGAAGCACGGAACCACGCCCAGATTGAAAATATTCGCGCCCAGCGCCAGCAGTCCGCCGTCGGCAAAGAACAGCGCCTGCACCGTCAGCACCGAGGCCATGACCACCAGCGCGGCAGGCGGCCCGAGCAAAATCGACAGCAGCAGCGCGCCACCGATATGTCCGCTCGAACCGGTGCCGGGTATTGCGAAGGTGATCATTTGCGCGGCGAACACAAAGGCGCCCAGCACCCCCATCAGCGGCACCAGATCGTCCCGGTCGCTGGCGCCCACCTTGCGTGCGCACCAGGCCAGCGTCACGCCGCTGGCCGCCCACAACGCAATGCCAACCGCAGGGGACAGTAGGGCATCGGCCATGTGCATGCTGGAACCTCGCGCAATTGGGTGGGAGAAGCGGTTTTTAATTGTAGGGCGAGTTGGGCCCAAGATATCTGGCGCCAGCTACTGCATCACTCAACCGGCGTGCACCACCACCAGCCAGGCGCTTGCTGCGGTTTTGCCCACATTGCGTATGCAGTGCGGCCGGTCCGCCACGTAGCGCGCGGTTTCGCCGTTTTTCAGGCGCTGCTTCTCGTCGCCGACGCAAACCTCCAGACTTCCCGACAGGACGGTCAGGTGTTCGCGCGTGCCGCTCTCATGCGGCTGCGAGTCCAGCATCGAGCCGGCCTGCAGGTTCAGCAGGTACCACTCGAACTTGCCGGCCAGATCAATCGGGCCCAGGATCCGCAGTTCGCACTTCTCATCCGGACTGCGCAGCGTCGGCGTTGCATGCACCGGCACCAGGCTGATCGCGTGTTCGGCGGGAGGCGCTGCGCTGCCCAGCAGGTCGCCCATCGGGACACCCAGCGCGTTGGCCAGCCGCCACACGACTGCGACCGTCGGATTGGCCTGGGCGCGCTCGATTTGCGACAGCATGGACTTGGAAACGCCGGCCTTGCGCGACAACTCGTCGAGCGACAGCGACTGCTGCTGTCGCAGCGTAGCCAGGGTGTCGCCGACGCGGGGCGGTTCGGAGTCAACGGGTTTACGCGAGCGTGTTGCCATGATGAAAGTATTTCGATATACTGGACATCAGTTCGATATACCGAACTAATGGAAATTAGTGAATGCTGCATTGTGCGCCATTTCGCCTTACCCGGACATCGCCATGACTGAGCAACCAAACTTCTACAGCCACTTGACCCAACAGCTGCAAGGCATCCGCGATGCCGGACTGTACAAGGCCGAGCGCGTCATCACCACGCCCCAGGGCGCGCATATCAGCACCGTGCTGCCCGACGGCAGTACGCGCGAGGTGCTTAATATGTGCGCCAACAACTACCTCGGCCTGTCGGCGCACCCAACGGTGCTGGCGGCGGCGCATGAGGCATTGCGCACGCACGGTTATGGCCTGAGCTCGGTGCGCTTCATCTGCGGCACGCAAGACCTTCACAAGCAGCTCGAAGCCCGGCTGTCACGCTTTCTCGGCACCGAAGACACGATTCTTTATGCCGCCGCGTTTGACGCCAATGGGGGCTTGTTCGAGCCGCTGCTGGAAGAACAGGACGCCGTGATCAGCGACGAACTCAACCACGCCTCCATCATCGACGGCGTGCGGCTTTGCAAAGCCCGGCGTTATCGCTACAAACACAACGATATGGCCGACCTGGAGCGCTGCCTGCAACTTGCCGACAGCGAGGGCGCGCGCTACAAGCTGGTGTTCACCGACGGTGTGTTCTCGATGGACGGCACCGTCGCACAGCTCGACACCATGCGCGTGCTGTGCGACCGGTTCGACGCGCTGCTCGGCGTTGACGAGTGCCACGCCACCGGGTTCATGGGTCCGACCGGGCGTGGCAGCCACGAGCAACGCGGTGTCTTTGGCAAGGTCGATATCATCACCGGCACACTCGGCAAGGCGCTCGGCGGTGCGTCGGGCGGCTTCACCAGTGCCCGGCGTGAAGTGATCGAGTTGCTGCGCCAGCGCTCGCGGCCTTATCTGTTCTCCAACACGGTGGCTCCAGCCATCGTCGGCGCCTCGCTTGCCGTCCTTGACCTGCTCGAAGGATCGAGCGCACTGCGCGACAAGCTGATGGACAACACGCGCTACTTCCGCTCGGCGATCAGCCAGGCCGGCTTCACGATCAAGCCGGGCGAGCACCCGATCGTGCCGATCATGGTGCTGGAGGCTGAACTGGCGCAGCGTCTGGCAGCGCGTTTGCTGGAGTTGGGCGTTTATGTGGTGGGCTTCTTCTTCCCCGTAGTGCCCAAGGGCCAGGCCCGCATCCGGGTGCAGATCAGTGCCGTGCATGAACGCGACGATCTGACGCGCGCGGTGGCGGCATTTGCGCAGGCCGGGCGCGAGCTCGGTTTGCTGGCGTAGCGGGCGGGCCATGGAAACCCGCATCCTGATTGTCGGAGCCAACGGACAGATCGGCACCGAACTGACGCAGGCGCTGGTGCAACGCCACGGCCCTGAGGCGGTGGTGACCAGCGACCAGGTCCCGGTGGGCCGGGTTCTTGGTCTGCGTCACGAAATGCTCGACGTCACCGAGGCCGGTGCATTGACCGAGGTCGTCGAGCGCCACCGCATTACACAAATCTACCTGCTGGCGGCGGCGCTGTCGGCGCGCGGCGAGCAGCACCCCAAGTGGGCCTGGGACCTGAACATGAAGGGGCTGCTCAACGTCCTGGAACTCGCCCGCACGCACAAATTGGAGCGGGTATTCTGGCCCAGCTCGATTGCGGCGTTCGGCCCGTCCACGCCGCGCGATCAGACCCCGCAGAAAACCGTGATGGACCCGAGCACGGTGTATGGCATCTCCAAGCTGGCCGGCGAGGGCTGGTGCGCCTGGTACCACCGCAAGCACGGGGTTGATGTGCGCAGCCTGCGCTATCCGGGTCTGATCAGCTGGAAGACGCCGCCGGGTGGCGGCACGACGGACTACGCGGTCGAGATCTTTCATGCCGCGCTCAAGCACGGGCATTACACGAGTTTCCTGTCGGAGGCGACCGCATTGCCGATGATGTATATGCCCGATGCAATACGGGCCACGCTGGAGTTGATGGAGGCACCCAGCGAGAATGTGCGCGAGCGCGGCTCATACAACCTGGCAGGCGTGAGCTTCACGCCGCGTGAAATTGCCGACTCGATTGCGCGCCACATTGCCGGGTTCGAGTTGCATTGCGAGCCCGACGAGCGCCAATTGATCGCCGACAGCTGGCCGCGATCAATCGACGACAGCGCGGCGCAATCCGACTGGGGTTGGCGCGCGCGCTACGACCTGGACACGATGGTGCGCGACATGCTGGATAACCTGGCTCCTGCGCTACGGCCGTGATTGGGCGACTCACTCAGGGCTGACCGTACGTCGCTTTGGCTTGCTTGATGCGTCCGTTGACACACCGACTGCGGGGCCTGTTCAAGAAAGCCTGTTTCCAGTAGCATCTGCCCAGACGGGAGCCTCCGTGTTTTCAGGGTGGAGAGGCACCCTTCACCGCGAACGCCGCAACGCACCAGGACGCACGGCACGGCGCACAAGCACCTACTGGGTGGGCGCGCCGGTTCATCGCACGTTGGACGCCGGCAATCTGTGCGCTCTCGCACAGATTGCGGCCCGGGTTGTAACTAAGCTTGCCCACATGCGGAAATGGTTGCGTCCTGATTCGAGAGCGAATTGCCGGATCGCGCCGCTGAGAGGGGCCACGACCATTGAAAAACAGCATTAAAACCTTTTACGCGGCACTACTGCGCGGCATCAGCCGGCGTCAGGGCGAGGCGCTGATTCGGCGCTACCTTGCCACCGAGCCGCCGTTGCGGGCGGAGCTGTTCAGTGCCGACCAGATGGAGCGCCATGGCAAGACGCTGGCGGACTCGCACGCGCTGCAACCCGAACACGGCCCGGACCAGCTGCTGGCGCGGCTGGCAGAAAACGAGGGTGTGCTCGACGGCGCCTGCAGCATGCTAATGGACGCGGTCAAAGCGAATCGCCGGATCACGCCGGCCGGCGAGTGGCTGCTTGACAACTACCACCTGATTGAAGAGCAGATCCGCATCGCCAGGACCCACTTCCCCAAGGGCTACAGCCGTGAACTTCCGCTGCTCTCCAGCGGGCCATCGAAAGGCCTGCCGCGTGTTTACGACATTGCACTGGAGGTGATTGCGCACGGCGACGGCCGGGTTGATGGCGAAAACCTGAACCGCTTTGTCGCGGCCTACCAAAAGGTTTCGGTGCTCAAGCTCGGCGAGCTATGGGCGATCCCGATCATGCTGCGTCTGGCGCTGATTGAGAATTTGCGTCGCATCGGCGCGCTGGTGGCCGACGGCATGATGGACCGCAACCGGGCCGATAGCTGGGCCGACCAGATGATCGAAGTGGCCGAGCAGGATCCGAAGAACTTGATTCTGGTCATCTCCGACATGGCGCGCTCCGACCCCAAGTTGGTCAACTCGTTTGTCGCCGAACTGGCGCGGCGCCTGCAGGGTCAAAGCTCCGCGCTGGCGCTGCCGCTGACCTGGATCGAGCAGCAACTGTCCGAATCCGGTCTGAGCATCGAGCAGATGGTGCAGTCCGAGACCCAGAGTCTGGCCGTCAACCAGGTCTGTGTCAGCAACACGATTGGCAGCCTTCGCTTTCTCGGCGCCATGGATTGGCGCGAGTTTGTCGAAGCGATGAGCGCCGTCGAGCAAAAGCTGCGTGAAGACCCGCAGGGTGTTTATGGCCGCATGGATTTCGCGACGCGCGACCGCTACCGCCACGTGATCGAGCGTATCGCGCGTCACAGCCCGCTGTGCGAGAGCGATGTGGCGCGCAAGGCGATCCAGCTGGCGCACGCCGGCCAGGCACGATCGGTGGGCGAGGCCGAAGAGCGCGAAGCGCACGTGGGCTACTACCTGATTGGCGCGGGCCTGACCGAACTCGAACGCGCGGCCGAGGCCGGAGTTTCCAGCGGCGTTGCGCTACGCCGGCTGCTGCGCCGCTTCCCGTTGCCGCTGTATCTGGGCGCAATCGCGCTGCTGACCACACTGTTTACCGGAGTGCTGCTCGGCATCGCGCTGGCCCAAGGCATGGCGCCGTGGTTGCTGGTGCTGATCGCAGCGGTCGCGCTGCTGGGCACCAGCCAACTGGCGCTGACGCTGGTGAACTGGCTGGTGACACTGGTGGTGACGCCGCATGCGCTGGCGCGCATGGATTATTCCAGCGGCATTGCGCCGCAATCGCGCACGCTGGTGGTGGTGCCGTCGATGCTGGGCAGCCTGCAAGGCATTGATGAGCTGGTTGAGGCGCTGGAGGTCCGTTTCCTGGCCAACCAGGACCCGCACCTGCACTTCGGACTGCTGACCGACTTTTGCGACGCGTCGCAGCAAACCCTGCCCGGCGACGCGCTGTTGGTGCAGCGCGCTGCGGTGCGCATCGCAGCACTCAACATCAAGTACCACAGCGCCAACAGCGACACCTTCTTCCTGTTTCACCGGCCCCGCCGCTGGAACCCGGTGCAAGGCGTCTGGATGGGCTACGAGCGCAAGCGCGGCAAGCTGGCCGACCTGAACGCGCTGCTGCGCGGCGGCGCGGCGCAGGCGTTCGCGCAGATCGTCGGTAACACCGCCGTGCTGCGCCAGGTGCGCTATGTGATCACGCTCGATGCCGACACCCAGTTGCAACGCGATTCGGCCCGCACCTTTGCCGCCACCATGGCGCATCCGCTGAACCGTGCGCGTTACGACCCGACCCGCCAGCGCGTCACCGAGGGCTACGCCATCCTGCAGCCGCGCATGGCGGTCAGCCTGCCCAGCACCAACCGGTCCCGCTACGCGCGGCTGTGCGGCAGTGAGCCTGGTGTGGATCCGTATACGCGCGCCGTGTCCGACGTTTACCAGGACCTGTTCCAGGAAGGCTCCTTCATTGGCAAGGGCATTTATGACGTCGATGCCTTCGAGCTCGCGCTCAAGGACCGCTTTCCGGAAAATCGAATCCTCAGTCACGATCTGCTCGAAGGCTGCTACGCGCGCTCCGGACTGCTCAGCGACGCGCAGTTGTATGACGATTACCCGGCCCGCTACGACGCCGATGTCAGCCGGCGCCAGCGCTGGATTCGCGGTGACTGGCAGATTGCCGGCTGGATGCTGGCGCGCGTGCCAGCGCCCGGCGCGGCAGGCCGCGCCAACCCGCTGTCGCGGCTGTCGCAGTGGAAGATCATGGACAACCTGCGCCGCAGCCTGGTTCCTGCCGCCGTGACTGCATTGTTTGTGCTGGGCTGGACGCTGCTGGCCCCGTTTGCGCTGTGGACGCTGGCGGTGCTGGCGACCGTGTTCCTGGCGCCGCTGCTCAGCGCCGGTCTGAGTTTGCTGCGCAAACCCAAGGACATTGCGATCCTGCAACACATCGCGCTGGCGCTGCGCAATGCGTTGCGCCAGTTGGCGCAGACCACGCTGAGCCTGGCCTGCCTGCCGCATGAAGCTTTTTACAGTGTCGATGCCGTCGTGCGCACCACCTGGCGCACGGCGCTTACGGGCCGCCACCTGCTGGATTGGAACCCATCGGGCGAGCCGCAGGGTGAACTCAGTCTGCTGCGCACTGTTGCCGCGATGTGGATGGCGCCAGCGCTGGCCACGGCCATCGCGGTCACGCTGGCGGCAACGCGCCCTGCGGTGCTGCTGGTGGCCGCGCCGGTGCTGGCGCTGTGGTTTGCGGCACCGTTGATTGCGTGGTGGGTCAGCCAGCCGCTGACGCCGCGCCTGGCACGACTGAGTTCCGGGCAGAGCGTGTTCCTGCACAAGCTGGCGCGCCGCACCTGGCGCTTCTTCGACACCTTTGTCACGACCGCCGACCACTGGCTACCGCCCGACAACTACCAGGAGCATCCGGTGGCTGTGCTGGCGCATCGCACCTCGCCGACGAACATCGGTATGGCGCTGCTGGCCAACCTGTCGGCGTTCGACTTCGGCTACATCCCGGCGGCGACCCTGATCGCACGCACCGACGGCACGCTGGCGACGTTGCGCACGCTCGATCGGCACGAAGGGCATTTCTACAACTGGTACGACACGCTGTCGCTGCGGCCGTTGCCGCCGCGCTATGTGTCGTCGGTCGATAGTGGCAATTTGTCGGCCCATCTGCTGGTGTTGCGCGCCGGGCTGCTGGAACTGGTCGAGCACAGGGTTTTCAACGCCAGAGTATTCGACGGTCTGTGCGACACCATCGGCAACCTGGCCGACGCGCTGGAGAAAGGCGCCAGTGTCGCCCTGGTGGCGGCGGTGCTGCAACTGCGCCGCGATATCGACTCGGCCTGCGACGCCATGCCGGTCACAGTGACTGCGGCCAGCCACTGGCTGCAGGGCATCGCCAGTTCGTGCGCAGCGCTGGTCAGCCAGATCGCGTCCGAGCCAGCGAGCGCTGAGGCCAGCGAGCTGACCGCCTGGGCCGACGCCCTGTTGCGCCAATGCCAGGACCACCTGGCGGATCTGCGCTATCTGGTGCCGTGGGTCGATTTGCCGGGGCTGCCGGCGTGGCTGCCGGCGCTGCCGGGGCTGGGCGCCATGCCGACGCTGCGCCAGTTGGCGCAGCTTGAAGCGGTGCTCGATGTGGCCCTGGCAAGCCCGCCCGGGGCCGAGCCGGGCAGCGCCGCCACGCCGGCCGGGCCGGACCTGATCGCGCAACTACGCCCACTGGTGCGCCTGGCCAGTGGGCGCGCCAGCGAGCGCATGCTGGCGCTCGAGCAGTTGGCGCAACAGGCCGGCGTGCTGGCGCAGGCCGACTACGGTTTTCTCTACGACTACACGCGCCACCTGCTGTGCGTCGGGTACAACGTCGATGAACGGCGCGCCGACACCGGTCACTATGACCTGCTTGCGTCGGAAGCACGGTTGTGCAGCTTCGTCGCCATCGCTCAAGGCGAAGTGCCGCAGGAGAACTGGTTTGCGCTGAGCCGTCTGCTGACCAGCGCCGGCGGCGACCCGATGCTGCTGTCGTGGAGCGGCTCGATGTTTGAGTACCTGATGCCGATGCTGGTGATGCCCAGCTACGCCAATTCCCTGCTCGACCAGACCTGCATCGCGGTGGTGCAGCGCCAGATCGCCTACGCCAAACAGCGCGGCGTGCCATGGGGCATGTCGGAGTCGGGCTACAACACGGTCGATGCGGCGCTCAACTACCAGTACCGCGCCTTTGGCGTGCCGGGGCTGGGGCTCAAGCGCGGGCTGGGCGAGGACCTGGTGGTGGCGCCCTATGCCTCGGCGCTGGCCTTGATGGTCAACCCGGACGCGGCCTGCCAGAACCTGCAGCGCCTCACCCGCGACGGTTTGCAGGGCGCCCATGGCATGTACGAGGCGATCGATTTCACGCCGTCACGGCTGGCGCGTGGGCAGTCGGGCGCGGTGGTGCGCTCGTTCATGGCGCATCACCAGGGCATGAGCCTGCTGGCGTTGGCCTACGTGCTGCTGGATCAGCCGATGCAAAAACGCTTCGAGTCCGATCCGCTGTTTCAGGCCACCACCTTGCTGCTGCAGGAGCGCATTCCGAACGCTCCCGTGTACCAGTTGCGCACGCCGGATTTGTCTGACCTGCGCAGCACGACCAGTGGCCCGGCGATGCCGATGCGCGTGCTGCGCCACACCGACACCGCGATTCCCGAGGTGCAACTGCTGTCCAACGGGCGCTACCATGTGATGGTCAGCCAGACCGGCGGCGGCTACAGCCGCTGGAAGGACTTTGCCGTGACGCGCTGGCGCGAGGACGGCACGCGCGACAACTGGGGCGCTTTTTGCTACCTGCGCGACATCGCCAGCGGCGAATTCTGGTCCACCGCGCATCAGCCAACACTGCGCAAAGCCGACAGCTTTGAGGCCATCTTCTCCGAGGGGCGCGCCGAGTTTCGCCGGCGCGACAAGGACTACGAACTGCACACCGAGATCGTGGTCTCGCCGGAAGACGACATCGAGCTGCGCCGCCTGCACATCACCAACCGCTGGCGCACGCGGCGCACCATCGAGGTCACCAGTTACGCCGAGGTGGTGCTGGCTTCGGCGGCGGCCGACGCGCTGCATCCGGCGTTCAGCAACCTGTTTGTGCAGACCGAAATCATCCGCGAGCGCCAGGCCATTGTGTGCCACCGCCGTGCGCGCTCGCAGGGTGAGCCGACGCCCTGGATGTTTCACCTGATGGCGGTGCACGGCGCCGATGTCGGAGCCGCTTCGTTCGAGACCGACCGCATGGCTTTCATCGGCCGCACCCGCAGCGTTGACGCGCCGCTGGCGCTGCACGAGTCTGGCGCGCTGGCCGGAGGCGCCGGCTCGGTGCTCGACCCGATCGTCGCGATCCGCTACCGCATCACGCTCGATCCGCAGCAAACCGCCACCATTGACCTGGTCAGCGGCGTCGGCGACACGCGCGACGCCGCGTTGGCCCTGATCGGAAAATACCGTGACCGCAACCTGGCGGATCGCGTGTTTGACCTGGCGCGCACGCACAGCTGGGTCAACCTGCAACAGATCAACGCCAGCGAGTCCGACGCCCAGCTCTACGCGCGGCTGGCCAGCTCGGTCATCTACGCCAATCCGGCACAGCGCGCCGAAGCGGCGCTGCTGGCACGCAACCGGCGCGGACAGTCCGGCCTGTGGGGCTACGGCATATCGGGCGACCTGCCGATCGTGCTGCTGCAGATCGGCAACCAGGCCAACATCGAACTGGTGCGCCAACTGGTGCAGGCCCATGCCTACTGGCGACTCAAAGGCCTGGCGGTCGATCTGGTGATCTGGAACGAAGACCATGCCGGCTATCGCCAACTGCTGCAGGAACAGATCATGGGCCTGATCGCGGCCGGCGTGGAAGCCAGTTTTACCGACCGCCCGGGCGGCATCTTCGTGCGCCCGGCCGAGCAGATCTCGAACGAAGACCGCATCCTGTTCCAGACCGTCGCCCGTGTCATCATCACCGACAGCCGCGGCGCGCTGGCCGAGCAGGTCAACCGGCGTGCCCCGAGGGAGACGCGCGAAGCGCCGCTGCTGCGCCTGCCGACGGCGCGCACGCGCGGTGACGAGGTGCTGCCCGATGCTGTGGGAGCACCGTCCGAGCTGCTGTTCTTCAATGGCCTGGG